>CACJRQ010000005.1 GCA_902595885.1 uncultured Pelagibacteraceae bacterium | reverse complement strand
AGCTTTTGAAATTCCCTTAACTCTTAAAATTTCAATTGCCTTGTCTAAATCTCCGTTTGATTCTTTAATTGCTAAATTGCAATCTTTAAAACCAGCTCCTGTAGCTTCTCTAAGTTTTTTAACTTTTTCTATATCACTCATTAGTTTAGTTTCTCCTTATCTTCTTTAGAAAATTTATTCTCTAATTTTTCTCTATCTAATTCCTGAATAGTTTTTGTTTTATCTTCATTTTTAATCTCTTTTACTTTATCCTTCTTTGGCTCAAACGCAGGCGTAGAATTTTTCGCACTATTAATTGTTTCCTTAATTAAATTACAGTAAAGATCTATCGCTCTTCTTGCATCATCGTTACCAGGAATTGGATAATCAATATTTTCTGGATTAGAATTACTGTCTAAGATCGCTATAATAGGTATTCCTAATTTTGCAGACTCTGCAATGGCTAATGACTCATAATTTGTGTCTATAACAAATACCAAGTCAGGGACTTTTTTCATATCTGCTATTCCACCCAATGATCTTTGAAGCTTGTCTTTTTTAACACTCATTTTTAAGAGCTCTTTTTTAGTAAAACCTCTATTTTCTGCAACAAGATCAGACTCCAACTTTTTTAATTTTTTGATTGAATTTGAAATTGTCCCCCAATTAGTTAACATGCCACCTAGCCATCTGTAATTTACAAAATATTGATCTGTTTCTTTTGCAACTTCAGCTATGGCTTCTGATGCTTGTTTTTTTGTAGATACAAATAAAATTTTTCCATTACTTGCTATAGTTTCATAGACTTTTTTCAAAGCTACCTTTGTTAACTCTAAAGTTTGAGTTAAGTCTATAATGTGAATTGAATCTCTTTTTCCAAAAATATATTTTTTCATTTTTGGATTCCATCTTAAAGTTTTATGACCAAGATGGACGCCTGCTTCTAATAATTGTTGAATTGTAACGTTAGGTATTTTCATATTTATTCCCGGTTAAGCCACCACAGTAATTTCCAATTAAGGACCGGAGGTATAAAACCAACAACTGTGTGCGTGTTAATTTAATTTATGAAGTATTTACAAATATTTATTAAAATTAACAAGTGATTATTTAGTTAATTATTGCCTGTATTTCCTGATTTCTTATGAGATTTAAAGTTTTACGGTCTAATTTACGAGCATTTTTTAATCTAAATTTAAGATTATTAGCTTCAGTAATTAAATTGATATTTACGATTGTTTTGCCTTGGTCTTTTAAAATTTCTGATATTTGATCTATTTGATCTTGTGATTTAATGTTAAAAAAAACTTCATTTATAGGGCTATTAAATAGATCTTTAAGTGAAGCTACTTTTTGTACATTAATTCTAGTCAGCCTATTTTCATCATTAGAAACATTTTTAAATAACGTTAAAATCAGAGAGTTGCCCTCTTTCAATATTTCTCTATTTAATTCTAAAACATCTGAAAAAATAAAAAGCTCAAACACACTTGATAAGTCAGTTAATTTTAAAACTGCATAAGAATTTCCTTTTGCAGTTTTTCTTTCTTGAACCTTTAACAATGTCGCGGCTATGTTAGAGTCTTTTAAATCTTCTTTAGTAATAAAGCTTGAATAATCTGTTATCTTATAATCATTAAAAATATCTGTAAATTGATTTAAAGGATGATCTGAAATAAAAAAGCCTACAGCTTCAAATTCTTTTGAAAGTCTCTCTTCAAATTTCCAATCATCAGTTTTAATTAAAATCTCATCCTGCAAATTTTCATCTTCTGAGAATAAATCAATCTGATTAGCAGATTTATTATCAAATATATTTTTGCTTTTAGCTATCATACCTGGAATTGAGTCATGCATAGCTTGTCTATTTGAGTTCAAATTATCAAATGCACCAGCTTTAACCAAACCTTCTAATTGAAGTTTATTTATATCTTTTGGATTTACTCTATTTATAAAATCATGAATTGACTCAAATTTTCCATTTAAAATTCTTTCCTCAACTATATTTGATATTGCCTCATAACCTACAGCTTTAATTCCACCTAAAGCGTAATAAAATTTATCATCAATTGTTTTAAAATCTGCAAAACATTCATTTATATCTGGACGAACAATTTCAATATTTAATCTTTTTAATTCTTCATAAAACTCACTTAATTTATTTTGATTTGAAATATCCATGGTCATTGATGCTGCAATAAACTCTTTTGGATAATATGTTTTTAAAAATGCAGTTTGATAAGAAATAATTGCATAAGCGGCAGCATGACTTTTATTAAATCCATATTCTGCGAATGGTTCTATTTTTAAAAAAATTCCGGCAGCAACATCTTTTGCTATACCATTTTTAACAGCTCCATCAATAAATCCTTGTTTTTGTTTTTCAAGTTCTGCTCTTTTCTTTTTACCCATTGCTCTTCTCAAAAGATCAGCTTGTCCTGCTGTAAATCCTGACAATTTTTGTGCAATTTGCATTACTTGCTCTTGATATATAATTACTCCATAAGTTGGTTTTAAAATATCCTCTAGAAGTGGGTGTAAATAATCTGGTTTTTGTTTTCCATGTTTGCAATCATTATATGTTGTAATATTGCTCATTGGTCCTGGTCTATATAAAGCAACTAATGCAATAATATCCTCAATATGATTTGGCTTCATTTGTATTAAAGCTTCTCTCATCCCAGCACTTTCAATTTGGAATAAACCAATTGTTTTACCTGTTGACATTAGATCAAAAACTTTTTGATCCTCGTAACTAATTTTTTCAATATCAAAATCTTTAATTTTTTTTTTTACAAGTTTTTGAGTATTGTTAATTACGGTGAGTGTTTTTAGCCCCAAAAAGTCAAATTTTACTAAACCTGCATTTTCTGCAGAATACATATCAAATTGTGTAGATGGTAATAATAGATCTGCAGAAATATCTTTGTACAAAGGAACAACTTCAGTAAGTTTTTTATCTGCTATTACTACTCCAGCAGCATGAGTAGCAACGTTTCTGTTAAGACCTTCTAATTTTAAAGATAGATCAGTAAGTTTCTTTACTCTTGGATCATCATTAATAAGTTTTTGTAATCGTGGTTCTCCTGCAATACACTGAGTTAAATTTTGTGGTCTAGATGGATCGAAAGGTATCATTTTGGATATACTATCAACAAATCCATAAGCTAAGCCCAAAACTCTTCCAACGTCCCTAATTACCATTCGGGCTTTTAATTTACCAAATGTTATAATGTGAGCCACGCTATCTTTGTATTTTGTTTTTAGATACTCAAAAACTTGATCTCTTTTATCCTCACAAAAGTCTATATCAAAATCTGGCATTGAAATTCTATCTGGATTTAAAAATCTTTCAAAAATAAGATTAAATTTTATTGGATCAACATCTGTAATTGATAAACACCAGGCTACAAGAGAACCAGCACCTGAGCCTCTTCCAGGACCTACAGGGATATCATTATTTTTAGCCCATTTTATATAGTCAGCAACTATAAGAAAATAACTAGAGTATTTCATTTCTATAATAATAGAAAGTTCATGATTAAGCCTGTTCTTATATTCTTTATAAGAATTGTTATTTTCTAAATCTTCATCACTTAAATTAAATATCTTATTGAATTTAATTTTTAATCCTTCTATAGAATCTTTTTTTAAAATTTCATCTGCATTTCCATCTTTATCACTGCTAATATTAGGCAATATTGGGTTAGAAAATAATGGTCTATAGCTACATCTCAATGGAAAATTATAATTATTTTCTAAAGCTTCAGGTAAGTCAGCAAATAATTCTGACATCTCTAAGTTGGTTTTTAGATAGTGGTGATCAGTTAATCTTAACCTATTTTTTTCATTTACATATGTCTTATTACCTATACAGATTAAAGTATCGTGTGCTTCATGCATTTCTTTATCTAAATAAAAAACTTCGTTAGTTGCAATAATAGGAATTTCTAGATCTAAAGATTTTTTTAAATTAAATTTTTCAAATCCAACTTCATTTTGATCATTATGTCTTTGAATCTCTAAATAAAATCTATCTCCAAAGGTTTTTTTAATTTTGCTATAAAGATCATTAATTTCAGTAAACTTTCCTTTATCAAATAATTTACCAAACAAACCAAAAACAGTTCCTGAAAATACAGCAACACCTTTAGAGTTATTTAATAATAATTCAAAATCTACATGCGGGTCCGATAACTCATCATTTTTTAAATACGAAAAAGATGAAAGTTCTATTATATTTTTATATCCAGCTTCATTGAGAGCAAACAAAGGGAGTAAACCTGTTGTTTCTTCAATTTTAAAATTAATTTGAGTTCCGATTATTGGTTGAGTCCCAGACTTTGATATCTTTTCAGCAAATTCAAGTGCACCACACAAATTTGAAGTATCACACAAACCTAACGATTTTATTTTATTTTTCTTAGAGTATTCTTGCAAATCATCAATTCTAACTGCTCCTTCGCAAATAGAATATTGAGTATGAATTTTAAGATGATTGAAATTTTGAGAATGAGACTCAGGCATTAGATGATTTTATACTACCATCTATCATCTCCAATAGGCAATCTGCTTTGTTAGCAAAGAATCTATTATGAGTTGCAAATATAATAAGTCTATCCGACCTTTTTTGTTTATATAAAAGTTCAAAAACATCCTTTGCAGTTTCCATATCCAAACTTCCAGTTGGCTCATCTGCTAAAATAATTTCAGGATTATTTACAATTGCCCTTGCTATAGCAACTCTTTGAGCCTCACCACCTGATAGTTGAGATGGAAAGTGATCTGCCCTATTAGAAAGACCAATTTTATTGAGTAATTTTTCTGCATTAGATATTGCTAATTCTTTATTGTCATTAATTGCAAGTGAGGCCAAATATATATTTTCTAAAGCAGTAAAATCTGGGAGAAGATTATTTTGTTGATAAACAATTCCTATTTTTTTGGATCTATAAACATCATTTTTTTCAGATTCATTGAAATTTACTGGAATTTTGTCAAAATGAATTGACCCAGATGATGGTCTATCGATCAATGAAATTAAATTTAATAGAGTTGATTTCCCTGACCCGGATGGCCCCATTATAGAATAACTTTTACCTTTATCAAATTTTTGAGAAAGATTTTTTAATACTTTAACTGTTTTTTCAGTTTTAAAAGTTTTAAATATTTTTTTTAATTCAAGAAAATTATTCATATTTTAAAGATTTAATTGGGTCCAATTTGGCTGCTTTAAAAGCAGGAAAAATTGAAACAATTATTGTTATAATTATTGAACAAATTGATATTAAAAAAATTGATGTTGGATCTATTTCTGAAGGCATCTTGCTTAAAAAATAAATCTCTTCTGGAAATAAACTTATATTAAATGTTGAGCTAAGAAATTGTCTAAAGTTCTCTATGTAAAGAGAAAACGTTACACCTAAAAAAATTCCAAAAATAGTAGCTGATGTTCCTATTATTACACCTATTAAAAAAAATATTTTTACAATTGATTTATTTAATACACCTATTGACTTTAAAATTGCGATATCTCTTGTTTTGTTTTTAACTAAAATTGTTAACCCAGAAATTATATTAAAGGCTGCAACAATAATTATTAAAGATAGGATAATAAACATTACATTTCTTTCTACTTTTAAGGCAGAAAATAACGAACTATTCATATCAGCCCAACTAATAACAAATTCTTCATCAAAAATTTCTTGGACAATAAATTTTTGCTGTTCAATTTGATTTGGGTTTTTTAAATAAATTTCTAAATTTCTATCCTCTGGCTTATAGTCAAAAAAATTCTCAAGGGTACTTAAGTTAATAAATGCGATATTATTATCAAACTCAGCCAAACCACTATTGTAAATTGATGCTACCAAAAAAGTTTTTTGTTTTGGCATGCTACCAATAATTGTTTCTACTCCTGATGGTGAAAGTAAAGTTAATTCATCGCCTATTTTTAGATCTAAAGAAAAACTTAATTCATTGCCTATAGAAATATAGTTTCTATTTAATTGACCTTTGTTCCCTTTAAATTTTTCATTTTTGACAACTTCTAAAGTTGGAAAGTCATTTGTTTTATATCCACGTAATACTATACCTTTTGATGTATCGTTTTTAAGTATAATAGCTTCACCAGAGTTACTTAAAATAATATTTTCTGAAATTAATTTTAAATTTTTTTTATTTATTTTTTTTTTATCAATTGGATTTCCATAAGTTTTTACAGTTATGTGTGAGTTAAAGCCTACTATTTTATTAATCAGCTCAGTCCTAAATCCGTTCATAACTGACATCACAATAATAAGAACTGAAACTCCAAGACTTATTCCTATAAAAGAAAAAATAGATATAAGATTCAAAAAGCCATCTTTTTTTCTGGCTTTTAAAAATCTAAAAGTAATTTCTTTTTCTAAAGTAGAAATCAAATTGAATTTTTTTGTTGAGTTATAATTTCTATAATTTTACTTAACGGTAAATTTTGAGTTTCACCACCGGTTTCCTTGAACTCTAATAAATCACCCTCACTTTTCTTACCAATAATAATTTGATACGGGGCACCAATTAAATTCATTTTTTTAATTTTTGATGAGAAATTTTCATCTGTATCATCAATGATTGCATCAATATTATTTTTAATTAATTCTATATTGATATTATTTGCTTTATCTAAAGCTGAGGTGTCATTTTTATTTATCATAGGTATTAAAGCAATATCATAAGGAGCAACAGACAATGGCCATTTCATGATTTCATTTTTATCATCATATTTTGCCTCAATTATAGCCCCTACTAACCTTGATACACCGATTCCATAAGAGCCCATTTTAACAAAATCTTTTTTTCCTCCTGGTAAATCAACAGATGCTCCCATTGGTTTTGAATACTTGTCACCAAAATAAAATATATGACCCACTTCGATACCTTTTGTAATCAATTGATTTTCCTTAGAAACAATTTTTTCAAACTCTTCTTTATTAAACTTTTCATCAGTTACAGCATAAAATTTTTCATATTTCTTTCTCATACTTTCCAGTGATACTTTTTCTATTTCAGTATCATCACTATCAAGATCGAATATTCTTTTATCTGTGAAAATTTTACTTTCTCCAGTATCAGCAAGAATAATAAATTCATGAGATAAGTTTCCACCTATAGGTCCTGTATCAGCAGCCATGGGTATTGCTGTCAAAGATAATCTTTTAAATGTTCTTAAATAAGAAAGAAAGAATTTATTATAAGAATAAAAAGCTTCTTCATCTGATACATCAAATGAATAGGCATCTTTCATATAAAACTCTCTACCACGCATAATTCCAAATCTAGGTCTAATTTCATCTCTGAACTTCCATTGAATATGATACATAAGTTGTGGGAGTGATTTATAAGATTTTATTGAAGATCTAAAAATTTCAGTAACTTGCTCTTCATTGGTTGGTCCATATAACATTTCTCTATTTTGACGGTCAGTTATTCTTAACATCTCTTCACCATAATCGTCATAACGACCACTTTCTTTCCAAATTTCGCTGGATTGAATTGTTGGCATTAATATTTCTTGAGCTCCAATTTTGTTTTGTTCTTGTCTGACAATGTCTTCGATTTTTTTCATTACCTTGAAACCTAAAGGTAACCATGAATAAATTCCTGCAGAGGCTTGCTTAATCATGCCTACTCTCAACATTAATTGATGAGATTTAATTTTTGCTTCTGAAGGATTATTTTTTAATATTGGTATAAATGAATTTGATAAAAGCATCTTAATTAATCATATTTCTTAAATTTAAATATTCAAATTTAATTAATAAGTAAATTATTATGAAAATGACAGTAGTAATTCCAGTACAATAAAGGAATTTTTTCAGCATTTTTGGATTTTCAGGTGAGCCTGGATCCTCGCCATCAATTTGTACAGTCTTTGTTCGATTTACATCAATAGGTAGAATAGCGAAAAAAACTATCCACCATATAATTATATAGATAATAGCTAAGCCTGTTACACTCATTAAATTCTTACTAAATTAATATTGGTAAAAGGTTTTTTTCCTGTTCTCTCTTTAGAAAATTTTCTACAAACAATTTTTAACGCATCAATAAGATTGTGTTCTTGTTGTTTGCTTCCAATTTTAAAAGTTCTAGAGGTTTTTTCAATTTCCTCCTCCAGTCCATAAACAAAATCATCTCGATCATCTACAGGTAAACCACGAAATGAAAGTATAGGGTTATTGTGTATATTTCCTTTAGGTGTAATCATTATTGTTACCTCGAGATATCCATTTGCACTTAAATTTTTCCTATCTTTTATCGATTGTGAATCTGGATCAACACTAACACTTCCATCTAAGTAGAGTCTACCACTTGGAGCCTTGTCATATACTTCAGGTTTTTCACCTGGATATAGCTTAACAATATCACCATTTTCTACTTGAACTGGATTTGGCACTTGCATTTCTTTTGCAAAATTAATGTGTTCTATCATGTGCCTATGTTCACCGTGTACAGGTATTACACATCTAGGTTTTACCCATTGATACATTTCTTTAAGGTCTTCTCTATTTGGATGTCCAGAAACATGAACAAATTCAGTTTCTTCAGATATTACTTCTATTCCATCCTTAACAAGTTGATTATGAAGTTTATAAAGTTTTTTTTCATTACCAGGTATAATTTTTGAAGAAAAAATTACAGCATCACCTTTTTCAATAAAAACATCTGGATGTACATAACTAGAAATTCTCATCATTGCACCCATGGGTTCACCTTGACTTCCAGTACATAAATATACAATTTTTTCTCTTGAGAAATTTTTAGCTTCTCTTGGATCAATTGGTTCAATTGTATTTTTTAAATATCCACATTGACGTGCAGCTTTATAAATACGATGCATTGATCTCCCAACTAACGAGATTTGTCTTCCTGTTTGTTCTGCACAATAAAAAGCCGTCTCCATTCTAGCCACATTTGAAGCAAAAGACGTTATGATAATTCTTTTTTTTAATCGAGACATAACGTTTAACATACTTTTTCTTACATCTAATTCTGAACCTGACCTACCAGCACTAAAAACATTTGTTGAGTCACAAATCATTGCTAGCACACCTTCTTCACCTATTTCCTTCAATCTTTTTTCGTTTATATTGTCTCCAATCAAAGGATTTGGATCTACCTTCCAATCTCCAGTATGCAAAATAACTCCTGCAGGAGTTTTTATCCTAAGTCCGTTTGGTTCTAATATGGAATGAGTTAAAGTAATGTATTCAATTTCAAATGGATCCAAAGAAACCTTTCCATTTAACTCAACAATCTGTAAATCGTTGGTTATATCGATTTGTTTTTCTCTAAACTTTTCTCGAATTAATACAGCTGTGAAAGGAGTTGCAAAAATTTTACATTGTAATTTTGGCCATAGATGAGCAATAGCACCTATGTGATCCTCATGAGCATGTGTTAAAACTATTCCTAATAAATTATCTTTTCTTTCAACTATAAATCCAGGATCTGGATAAATTAAATCAACACCTGGAATAGTATCATCTGCAAATGTTACCCCTATGTCGACCATAATCCATTTATGATCACTAGGCTGTCCATAGCCGAACAAATTCATGTTCATACCTATTTCGCCTGATCCACCTAAGGGACAAAATAATAGTTCATCTTTCATATTATTTAATTAATTTTGAAATCTTTATTAAGCCTTTAATTGTAATATCTTGGTTATGACTTACTTTTGTTTTTATTGATTTTTTAAATAAATTTGAAAATCCTCCAGTAATAATTACTTTAAAAGATTTTCCAGTCTCTTTCTTAATTAAATTAATAATATTGTCAATTAAACCCGAATAACCCCAAAAAAAGCCCGATCTAACAGCTGAGATTGTATTGTTACCAATAACTTTATTTATTTTTTTTAAATTTATTTTTGGAATCAAAGTTGCTTTGTCAGACAAAGTATTAAGAGACAATCTCACACCTGGAGCAATAATTCCTCCATAATAAGTATTTTTAACTAGTACATCAAAAGTAGTTGCTGTTCCAAAATCTAAAATTATAAAATTATTTTTGTTGTTCATTAAACTTACAGCATTAGTAATTCTATCTGATCCTACTTGTTTATAATTTACTTTGATGTTTATAAGGGATTTTAAGTTTAATTTTTTAACCTCAAAACACTTCAATTTAATTTTCTTCGATAAAAATTTTTTAATTATGGTAAAAGTTTTAGGCACAACACTGCAAAATAATATTTTTTCAATTTTATTTAATTGAATTTTATTTTTTTTAAACAAATTATTTAGCTGATTGCTGTTTATAGATTTCGATAAAAAAGTAATTTTTTTGGAAATTTTATTATTTTTAGAAACAATGCATAATTTTGTTTCCGTATTACCAATGTCACCTAGAATATACATTATTTAATTTTATAAAGTTTAGATAAATTTTTTTCAAAAAGTTGTTTTAATTTATTTTCTACTTTTAATTTACTAATACTTTTTTTAGTTACCTCTTGCAAGTTTGTAGTAGGATTATTCCTTATAATTGGATTATTTTTTATATTTATACCTATACCAGTAATTAAAAATTTTTTATCTCTTACAAATATGATTTCTTGTAAAATTCCGCTAATTTTTTTTTTATCTATTAGCAAGTCATTTGGTTTTTTAAATAAAATTTTTTTTTTTGTAAATGAAGAGAGTAATTTTTTAACTAAAAGACAATTAATTTTTGTTATAGCATTAATTGATAGATTTGATTTATTTAATTCATTGAAAAAAGAAATAAATAAATTTCCTTTTGAGGATATCCATTTTCTTCCATACTGTCCTTTGCCATTTATTTGTGTTTCAGCAACAACCATACCTAAGTTGTATTTAGTTTCTTTAATAATTCTTATCGCAGTATTATTTGTGCTTTTAACATTTTTAAATTTAAATTTTTTAAATTTCATTAAATAATATTAATTCTTGAAACAACTTCTACTAACTGACTTGGAAATATGAAGTATAAAAGAATTAATATAGTTGAAACTGTCAGTGAAAATTTTAGCCATAAACTATGGTCTGTATCATATTTATCTTTTTCCTTATCAAAATACATAATTTTTATAATTCTTAGATAATAAAAAGCTGCAACTACAGTTGATAATAACCCTACTATAGCTAAGAAATACATTGATTGTTCTAATACTGCTTTAAAAACATAAAATTTTGCGAAGAAACCAGCTAGGGGTGGTATGCCTGCTAAAGAAAATAGTATTAACAACAAACATAAAGACAACATTGGATGATTTTTTGATAATCCTGAAAGATCATCAATATCTTCATAATATTGATCTTTTCTTCTTAACATTAATAGACATGAAAAAAGAGCTAAATTCATAACAACATAAATTGAAATATAAATTATTGAACTTTGAATTCCCTCGTTTGATGCTGTGGCTAAACCAGCCATTGTATAACCAATATGTCCTATAGAACTGTAAGCAATTAGTCTTTTAATATTAGTTTGCCCTATAGCAGCAACTGCTCCAAAAACCATAGAAGCTATAGATAAGAAAACTATTATAATTTGCCATTGATCAATTAAATTTAAAAAAGGAACATATAAAAATCTAATAAACACAGTCAAAGCAGCTACCTTTGGTACTATTGTGAAAAACAAAGTTACAGTTGTTGGAGATCCTTCATAAACATCAGGTGCCCACATATGGAATGGGACTGCAGAAATTTTAAATGCTAAACCAACTAATATAAAGACAATCCCAAAAGTTAAAACATATTCATCAGAATTTAATTGATTTGATATTACATCAAAATTAGTAGAACCTGAAAAACCATAAACTAAAGAACATCCATATAATAATAATCCTGATGATAATGCACTTAAAACAAAATATTTCAAACCAGCTTCTGATGATTTTAATTGATCTCTGTTATATGTGGCTAAAACATATAGAGCTAATGATTGTAATTCTAATCCCATATAAAAAACAATTAAATCATTTGAACTGATCATTACCATCATTCCAAGAATTGAACTCAAAATAAGAACTGGGTACTCTATATTATATATTTTAAATGTTTTTAAATAAGTTGACGAAATAACTAAAACTAAAAAACCTCCAATTAAAGTTATAATTTTCATTAGCGAGGACATACTGTCAATCACAACGCTTTTATTAAACAAAGTTTCTCTAGTTATAGAGAAAGTTTCATTGAATGTTATTATTGTTGTAATTAAAATTGCAAACAAAGATAAATTAAAAGTAATTTTAGAACTGTCATTTTTAAACACACCTAAAATAAGTAAAAACATAATTGATAAAGAAATAAAAATTTCAGGTAATATTAAATTTAAATTTTCCATATTATTTACTAGCTATATTTGTGTTATGCATATTAATTAAATCAGTAACAGAAACTTCAATAGTGTTGATTAATGGATCGGGATAAAAACCAAAAAATAAGATTGGTGCAGCTAAACAAGATAAAATAAAATATTCAGATCTATTTAAATCTAAAATTTTTTTAAGATCTTCATTAAGTAATTTTCCGAATACTACTCTTTTATAGAGCCACAACATGTATGCAGCTCCTAAAATTACTCCAATACTTGCTAAAACAGCTACTAAAAAATTATCCTTGAAAGCTCCCATTAATATTAAAAACTCACCAATAAAACCACTGGTTCCAGGTAAACCAAGTGATGCTAAAGCAAATAACATAAACAATATTGAATATTTTGGAATTACAGAAACTAGTCCACCATATGTACTTATCAATCTAGAATGCATTCTGTCATAAACTACGCCAACAGTTAAAAATAATGCTGCCGAAACTAAGCCATGGCTTATCATTTGAATTATGCTTCCTTCTATTCCTTGTTGTTGCAAAGTGAATATACCCAAAGTTACAAAACCCATATGCGCAACTGAAGAATAAGCAATTAACTTTTTCATATCTTCCTGCATTAAAGCTATCAGTGAAGTAAATATAATTGCTATAACACTCAAGGAGTAAATTAATGGTGTAAATACCTCTGATGCAACAGGGAATAGACCTAAAGAAAATCTTATAAAACCATATCCGGCCATCTTTAACAAAATTGCGGCTAGCAATACAGATCCTGCTGTGGGAGCTTCAACGTGTGCATCAGGTAACCATGTATGGACTGGCCACATAGGTGTTTTAACTGCAAATGAACTAAAAAATGCTAACCACAATAGATTTTGATATTTAACATCAATACCAATTTCATATAGTTGAACCACGTCAGTTGTTCCTGTAATCCAATAAATTGAAATTATAGCAATTAACATTAGAACAGAACCTAACAATGTATATAAAAAGAATTTGAATGCTGAATAAACTCTTCTTGCTCCTCCCCAAATACCAATAATTAAAAACATTGGTATTAATCCAGCTTCAAAAAATAAATAGAATACAACTAAATCAAGCGCAGAGAAAACACCAATCATGAAACTTTCCATGATTAGAATTGCAATTAAAAAATCTCTTAATCTATTTTTAACAGAATTATTTACAGATATTATACAAAGGGGAGTTATAAATGTTGTTAATATTATAAATAAAATTGAAATACCATCAACTCCAACTTTATAATTAATAAATCCTTTAATCCATGTTCTATCTTCTACAAATTGAAAACTAGACGTTGATTGGTCAAAAGAAATCCAAAGATAAATCGAAATTAAAAAATTAACTACAGTTGTAAATAAAGCAACATATTTAGCAGTTAAATTATTTCCTTCTTTATCTTTGGTAAAAAATAAAAATAAAGCACCAACTATTGGTAATAATATTAAAGATGAAAGAATGGGAAAATTCATTATTTAACTATTAAAAAAGTTAGTAAAGCAGAGAAACCTAATAACATTACAAATGCATATTGATAGATAAAACCACTTTGAAATTTAGTTGCTTTAATTGAACATTTTTTTATAAAAGAAGAAATTCCATCAGGACCAAAACCATCGATTATAGTTCCATCACAAAATTTCCACAAAAATAGACCTAGTTTTTTTGAGGATTTAATAAACAACACATCGTACAACTCATCAAAATACCATTTATTAACTAAAAAATTATACAAAGGTTTGTTCATAGAAACTATTGAATTAGGTAACTCTTTGTTTTTTACAAATAAGTAATAAGCAATAGGAATAGATACTAAAACTAAACAAGGTGTTAAAAGTAAAAACCATAAAGGTGGATGTTTTGTGCTTAAAGGCTCTAAAAACTTAATAGACTCTGCCCAGAATAAATTATCACCATGACCAATAAATAGTCCTTTAAATAGAAATCCTGCAAATACCGCTCCTATTGAGAGGATAAATAAAGGAACAAGCATTACTAATGGAGACTCATGTGTTTCCTCTATCTTAATTTCTTTATTATTGTACTCTCCATGAAAAGTTTTAAAAATTAATCTCCATGAATAAATAGATGTTAAAAATGCTGTAATTATTCCAATCCCAGCAGCATAATAACCAGTAGTATTACCTTTTAAATACGCAAATTCTATAATTGCATCTTTAGAATAAAATCCTGATAAAAATGGAAAACCTGTTAAAGCAAGTGTTCCAATAATCATTAAAGCATAGGTGTATGGTAACTTTTTCCATACACCACCCATATTATTTATATTTTGCTCATCTTTAAATGCATGGATTACTGAACCAGATCCTAAAAATAATAAAGCTTTGAAAAATGCGTGAGTAAATAAGTGAAACATGGCAACATTGTATGCACCTACTCCAGCTGCAAAAAACATATAACCAAGTTGGCTGCATGTAGAGTAAGCAATAATTTTTTTTATATCTGTTTGAACTAGAGCGACAGTTGCTGCAAAGAATGCGGTGGTCATTCCAACGATAGTTATAAAATTTAGTATTAACGGTGAATATTCATAAACTGGAGAACATCTTACTACTAAGAAAACACCAGCTGTTACCATCGTTGCCGCATGAATTAATGCAGAAACTGGAGTTGGACCCTCCATAGCATCAGGTAGCCAAGTATGTAGCAATATCTGTGCAGATTTACCCATTGCTCCAATAAATAGAAGTAAACAAACTAAATCTATTGCTTTAACTTCAAAACCTAAAAATGGTAAATTTTTATCTACAACTGTTGGAATTTGTTGAAAAACTTCTGAGTAATTAACAGTTCCAAATAAATAAAATATTAAGAAAATTCCTAAAGCAAAACCAAAATCGCCTACTCTGTTTACAACAAATGCTTTTATGGCTGCAGCATTTGCACTTTCTTTTTTAAACCAGAAACCAATTAGGAAGTAAGAACATAATCCAACACCTTCCCAACCAAAAAATAATTGAATAAAATTATCTGAAGTTACAAGCATTAACATCGCAAATGTGAACAATGATAAATAAGCCATAAATCTTGGCTTATGAGGGTCATGAGACATATAACCAATTGAGTAGATATGTACTAAAGCAGATACAGAAGTTACAACTACTAACATTACTGCTGATAAAGGATCAATTAACATTGACCAATTTACATCAAGTGACCCAGAGCTTATCCAGGTTGCTATAACAATATTTTCTTCGTATTGATTTACAATTACTTGATAAAGAACATAAATTGATAAAAATGCAGAAATAGAAACTAAAACACTTGTTACTATTTCTGAGTTTCTATCACCGATATATCTTCCAAAAAAACCAGAGATAATTGAAGCAATAAGTGGAAGAAATATAATTGATAGTTCCATGATTATCCTTTCAACTTATCAATTTCTTCAACTCGTATTGTTCCAGAATTTCTGAAATAGACAACAATGATTGCTAATCCTATAGCTGCTTCTGCAGCTGCAACAGTAAGAATAAATAAAGTAAAGACTTGTCCTGCCAAATCTCCTAAATAAATAGAAAAAGCAACTAAATTGATATTTACAGCTAGTAATATCAATTCAATACTCATTAAAATGACAATGATGTTCTTCCTATTAAGGAATATACCAATTACTCCAATTGAAAATATCACTGCTCCTAAAGTTAAATAATGTCCTAGACCTATATCAATCATCTATTTTAATCCCTTTATTACTCTGAACTTCTAACACCTCAACACCTTCTGCTCTTTCTCTAGATATTTGCTTGATATAACTTTGTCTTTTTACACCTGATCTTTGTCTAAATGTTAATACAATAGCCCCAACCATAGCTACTAACAGGATCATTCCGCTTATTTGAAACACATGAATATAATCTGTATATAAAATCTGTCCTAACGAGTGAGTATTGCTAATATTTGTTTGAGCAATTGAATTATTAATATCAAAAATTTCTGGTTTATATTTCCAACCACCAATTACAATTATTACTTCAACGAATATAAGCGTACTGATAATTAATCCTACCGGGATATGTTTGGAACTTTGTTGACCTGCAAACCATTGATTTTTTTGTTGGGCTACGTTTAACATCATAACAACAAATAAAAACAGAACTGCAACAGCTCCAACATAAACAATTAGCATTATCATTCCCAAAAATTCAGCACCAATCATTATAAAAAGACAAGAAATACTTATGAAATCAAGAATTAAGAAAAATACTGAGTGAACAGTATTTTTAGAAGCAGTAACCATTATAGCTGAAACAACTGCAATTATAGAAAATGTATAAAAGAAAATAGCGTGTGCAATCATTTTTATCTGTGGATATTGTCAGCTTTAATATTAGCCTCTAAAACATTCTCCCATCTATCACCATTATCTAATAACTTTTCTTTTGTATAATAAAGTTCTTCTCGTGTTTCTGTTGAAAATTCAAAATTTGGACCTTGTACTATTGCATCTACTGGACAAGACTCTTCACATAATCCACAATAAATACATTTCATCATATCAATATCGTAACGTGTTGTTTTTCTACTACCGTCTTCTCTTTCAGAAGATTCTATTGTTATTGCTTGTGCAGGACATACTGCTTCACATAATTTACAAGCAATACATCTTTCTTCTCCATTTGGATATCTTCTTAAAGCATGCTCACCTCTAAAACGAGGACTTATTTTACCTTTTTCAAAAGGGTAATTAATTGTTTTTTTTGATTTAAATAATTCTTTAATAGCAATAAATAAACCACCGATGAAGTCAGTCATAAATATTGTTTTAAAAAATCTAGAAATATTCATAATTAATTCACTGGTAAAAGGTTAAAATAAAATAAATAGCTAGCTGTTAATACTACCCAAATTAGAGAAAGAGGAAGAAACACTTTCCATCCTAGTCTCATTAACTGGTCATATCTGTATCTAGGTACTATCGCTTTAACTAGAGCAAAAAGGATAAATAAAAGAAGAATTTTTAATATTAACCATATTGCACTTGGCACTAAGGTAAATGGATAAACATCAATTGGAGACATCCAACCACCTAAAAATAATATTGCTCCCATTGCACACATTAATAAAATATTTGCATACTCTCCTAACCAAAACATTGCATACATCATTCCTGAATATTCTGTTTGATATCCAGCAACCAATTCTGCTTCTGCCTCTGGTAAATCAAAAGGTGGTCTGTTAGTTTCAGCTAAAGCAGAAATAAAGAAAATTACAAACATTGGAAATAATGGAATTACAAACCACATATTTTGTTGAGCAATAACAATGTCGTTTAAATTTAATGAACCAACACAAAGTAAAACATTTATTATTATTACCCCAATTGAAACCTCATAAGAAACCATTTGCGCTGCAGAACGAATTGCTCCAAGAAAGGGATATTTGGAGTTTGATGCCCACCCGCCCATGATTATTCCATAGACACCAAGAGAAGAAACAGCAAATAAATAAAGAATTCCAACATTAATATCAGCTAAAACCTGAGTTGCACTGAATGGGATTACAGCCCAAGCAATTAAGGCTAAAGTCATAGTGACTATTGGAGCCAATATAAAAATTACTTTGTTTGAGCTAGATGGAATAATGATTTCTTTGAATATATATTTTAAAGCATCTGCTAAAGATTGTAATAAGCCAAACGGACCAACAACGTTAGGTCCTTGTCTTTTTTGAACAAAAGCCCAAACTCTTCTATCTAGCCAAACAATCATTGCTACAGAAACAAGAACAGGAACTAGTAAGAATAAAATCTTATAAACTTCTTGAAAAACTATGCTCAAGTATTCCATCTTAACCTTCTGTACCTGTTGATTTTAAAATTATTTTAGAGTTATTACATTCAACCATAGTTTTCGATGATCTAGCAATAACATTTGAAAAATAATAATCTTTTACTTTGATTGTTAAAATTTCATTTTGAAAATCATTAGTAGAAATTTTTTGATCATCCACTTGTTTTTCTTTTTGCAAATTTAAATAATTAAACATGCTGCTTTCTAATTCATATTTATCATTAAATAATTTTCTATTATTCATAAATTCAGCAAGTTCGTTAATGATTTGCCAATCTTCTTTAGCCTCACCCGGTGGATATGATGCTTTGTAGGCTTTTTGAATTTTTCCCTCTAGATTGGTAAAGTATCCATCTTGTTCAGTATAAGCAGCACCTGGTAAAATAATATCAGCAGACTCAGCACCCTTGTCACCATGGCTACCTTGATAAATTATAAATTCATCTTTTTTATCAAATTCTAAATTGTCTTGGCCCATAAGATAAACAATATCAAATTTATGTTCTTTTAAATCGCTTATTAAATTATTTTCATTATTAATTAATCCAAGATCAATATTTCCTACTGTTGCTGCATCAGTTGACAAAATATTTAAAGAGTTCCATTCATCTGAAATTTTATTATTTTTTGATAAAAATTCTTTTGTTTTATTAAATAAAAATTCTGAAGACTTTAATCTAAGTAGAGACTCACCAATAATGATTATTGGTTTTTTTGAATTAATAATTTCTTTAGATATATCATGATTTCCTTCAAGAATATTATTTAAAGTTTGAGTTTGACCATCTAAACTTTGATATGGATAAGTTAAATCACCAACATCATTAAGTGAAATTATTTTTGTATTGTTTTTCAAATAAGCTTTTCTTATTCTAGCATTTAAAATAGTTGCTTCATATCTTGGGTTTGAACCTACTATCAAAATTAAATCCGCTTCTTCAATGCCATTTATTGAAGAATTGAATAAATAGTTTTCTCTTTTTGAAGTATTTATAAATCTGTTATCAGGTCTTGACTCGTAATTTTTAGTATCAATTGTTCTATCAAAAAATTCTTTAAAAATATAACTTGTCTCCATATTGGTTAAGTCGCCTGCAAAACCACATATTTTTTCTTTCGATGTGTTTTCAAATTTAGATTTAATTATTTTATATACTTCATCCCATGAGGCCTTTTCAAACTTGCCGTTGTATTTGATAAATGGAGTATCTAATCTTTGATGTAGAAGACCATCACAAGCATATCTTGTTTTGTCTGAGATCCATTCCTCATTAATATCTTCATTTATAATTGGAAGTACTCTTTTTACTTCCCAATCATATGTATCTACTCTTACATTTGAACCTATTGCATCCATTACATCAATTGTTTCAGTTTTCTTTAGTTCCCATGGTCTAGCTTCAAATACATAAGGTTTTGATGTTAGGGCTCCTACTGGACATAAATCTACAACGTTAGCAGACAATTCAGATTGCATTGATTGCTCTAGATAAGTTGTAATTTGCATATCTTCACCTCTTCCAATAGCACCAAGCTCTGGAACTCCAGCAACTTCCGTTGCAAATCTTACGCATCTGGTGCAATGAATACATCTGGTCATTTGAGTTTTAATCAATGGTCCCATATTTTTTTCAGGAACTGCTCTTTTGTTTTCTTTAAATCTTGATTTGTCTACCCCGTAGTACATTGATTGATCTTGAAGATCACATTCACCACCTTGATCACATACTGGACAATCTAGGGGATGGTTAGCTAATAAAAATTCCATTACTCCCTTACGAGCTTTTTCTACTAAAGCAGTATTTGTTTTAATATTCATACCTTCTGCAGCTGGCATAGCACATGAAGCAATTGGTTTAGGAGATTTTTCCATTTCAACTAAACACATTCTACAATTACCAGCTATCGATAATTTTTCATGGTAACAAAATCTTGGAATTTCCACTCCAGCTTTTTCACAAGCTTGAAGAACAGTTAAACCTTCTTCAACTTCAACTTCAATTTCATTTACTTTTAATTTAAGCATTTTTTTTATCCAATAAATGTTGATCTATCAAATAAGGAATATTATTTTTCTTTTGAACAATAGGATCCAAATTGTTTCTTTTCTCAATTTCTTTTTTAAAGTGTCTGAGCAATCCTTGAACTGGCCATGATGAACCTTCACCAAAAGCACAAATAGTATGTCCTGCAATTTGATTTGTAACATCACCTAACATATCTACTTCATCTTTTGTTGCATCTCCTTTTGCCATTCTCTCAAGCATTCTCCACATCCAACCAGAACCTTCTCTACAAGGTGTACATTGACCACAACTCTCATGTTTGTAAAATCTCGCAATCCTTGCCATACATTTTATTATGTCTTGATCTTTGTTAATAACCACAATACCTGCTGTACCAAGTCCGCTTTTTTCTTCAACACAAGCATCAAAGTCCATTTTTAAAGTTTCACATCTTTCTTTTGGTATTAATGGCATTGAAGAACCTCCAGGTATTACAGCCTGTAAATTTTCCCATCCACCAATTACACCACCAGCATGAACTTCTATTAATTCTTTTAAAGGAATACTCATTTCTTCTTCAACATTACAAGGATTGTTTACATTTCCAGAAATACAAAAGATTTTGGTTCCAGTATTTTTTTCTCTTCCTAAAGAAGCAAACCATTTGGCTCCTCTTCTTAAAATAGTTGGAACCACTGCAATTGTTTCAACATTATTAATTATTGTAGGACATCCATATAGGCCTATCAAAGCTGGAAAAGGTGGTTTTAATCTAGGTTGGCCCTTTTTACCTTCTAAACTTTCAAGTAGTGCAGTCTCTTCACCACAAATATATGCACCAGCTCCGTAGTGAATATAAATATCTAAATCCCATCCTGTACCAGCTGCATTTTTACCTAACAATTTTTTTTCATATGCTTCATCTATTGCTGCTTGAAGTTTTTGACCATCAACAAAATATTCTCCTCTTATGTAAATATAACAAACGTGTGCTTGCACCGCATAAGATGCTATTAAACAACCTTCTATTAACTTGTGAGGTTCAAATCTTAAGATATCTCTATCTTTACAAGTTCCTGGTTCAGACTCATCACCATTAATAACTAGGTAATGTGGTCTTGATCCAACTTCTTTTGGTGCAAATGACCATTTTAAACCTGTAGGAAATCCTGCACCACCCCGACCTCTTAATTGAGATTCTTTAATTTCATTAATTATCCAGTCTCTTCCTTTGTCAGTAATTTCTTTTGTATTTACCCAATCACCTCTCTCTTGTGATGAAGATACGTCAGAGCCTTTGTCGTTATATAAATTTTGAAAAATTCTATCTTGATCTTTAAGCATTTTTTACATCCATTAAGGTTTTCCTGTTATTTTCTGGTTCATTATTTACTCTTCCTCTATATGAACCAGGTTTTGGAATTTCTCCATTTAAAATTTTATTTAAAATATCTAAAGTTTTTTGTTTGTCTAAATCTTCATAATAGTCATCATTAATTTGCATCATTGGAGCATTGACACATGCTCCCAAACATTCAACTTCCATCCATGAACAGCTTTTATCATTAGATAATTCACACTCATTTTCAGAAATTTTTTCCTTACATGCCTCAACTAATTTATTTGCACCTCTTATCATGCAAGGTGTTGTTGTGCATACTTGAACAAAGTATTTGCCTACAGGAGATAAATTATACATTGTATAAAAAGTAGCTACCTCATAAACTTTAATATAAGGCATGTCTAAAAACTTAGCGATGTACTTCATTGCAGCTAATGGTATCCAATTATTATTTTGTTTTTGAGCAATATAAAGTAAGGCCATTACAGCACTTTGTTGTTTGCCTTCAGGATATTTTGAAACAATAACATTTGCTGCTTCTAATGATGAAGCATTGAATTCAAAACTTTCTGGCTGATCTTTTGCCGGTCTTCTTAAACTCATCTGTCTACCTCTCCAAAAACAATATCTAAAGAACCTAATACCGCAGGAACGTCGGCTAACATATGGCCTTTAATTAGATAGTCCATTGATTGTAAATGTGAAAATCCTGGTGCTCTTATTTTACATTTGTAAGGTTTACTTGATCCATCAGATATTAAGTAAACACCAAATTCTCCTTTTGGCGCCTCAACAGCTGTATATATTTCGTCTTTTGGAACTCTGTATCCCTCTGTGAAAAGTTTAAAATGGTGTATTAAAGCTTCCATTGATTGTTTGATTTCTGCTTTAGGTGGTGGGCTAATCTTGCCATCTAATGATTTAATTGGACCTTTTTCCATTTTAGCTAGACATTGCTTGATAATTGAAACACTTTCTTTCATTTCTTCGATTCTGCATAAATATCTATCATAACAATCTCCATTTTTTCCAACTGGAATTTTAAAGTCTAAACTTTCATAGCAATCATAAGGTTGAGATTTTCTTAAGTCCCATGGAACACCAGATCCTCTAATCATAACTCCTGAAAAAGAATAATCTAAGGCATCTTCTTTTGTGACTACTCCTATATCGACATTTCTTTGTTTAAAAATTCTATTATCAGTTAACAAACTTTCTAAATCGTTAATTATTTTCGGAAATGTTTCACAAAATTTTCCAATATCTTCCTCTAAACCTTTTGGCAAATCTTGATGAACACCTCCTGCTCTAAAATAATTTGCATGAAGTCTTGATCCTGAAGCTCTCTCATAAAATGTCATTAATGTTTCTCTTTCCTCAAAACCCCAAAGAGAAGGCGTTAGTGCACCAACATCTAGAGCTTGAGTTGTAACATTTAAAATATGACTTAAAATTCTACCAATCTCACAAAATATAACTCTTATATACTGTGCTCTAATTGGTACATCTATTTTAAGTATTTTTTCAACAGCTAGTGCAAAAGCATGCTCCTGATTCATTGGAGCGACATAATCTAAACGATCAAAATAAGGAACTGCCTGCATGTAAGTTTTGTTTTCTATAAGTTTTTCTGTTCCTCTATGAAGTAAACCGATATGTGGATCTGCCTTTTCAACTACTTCTCCATCTAGCTCTAAGATTAGTCTTAATACACCATGAGCAGCAGGATGTTGAGGGCCAAAATTTAAATTTAAATTTTTAATTTTTTTTGTCATTACTCCCAATTTCTTCTTTAATATATTTTGTTCCTTCCCAAGGACTTTCGTAATCAAAATTTCTATAATTTTGCTCAAGTTTCACTGGTTCGCTAATTACTTTTTTTTGATCTTCGCTATATCTAACTTCTGAGTGACCAGTTAGAGGAAAATCTTTTCTTAACGGGTGACCTTCAAATCCATAATCAGTTAGTATTCTTCTTAAATCAGGGTGATCTTTAAAAGATACTCCGTACATATCAAACACTTCTCTCTCCATCCAGTTAGCTGATGGAAAAATGCTAGTTAAAGTTGGAATTACCTCATTTTCAGCAATTGAATATTTAACAATCAATCTTTGATTAAATTCATGACTTAAAAACAAGTATACTACTTTAAATCTTTGATTTTGTTCAGGATAATCAATAACTGTTATATCTATTAGTTGCCTAAATTTAGTATATTGATTTGTTTTTAAAAATATAGCTACATCAATAATATCATCTTTATCTGTTTCAATATAAATTTGGTTATGTTTTATTTCTGTATTATTAATTTTAGTTGTTAACTCAGAATTAATTTTTTTTTCTAGATCCTCTAAACTTTTCATAACTATCTTATCAAAGATCCTTTTTTTCTAATTTTTTTTTGTAATTGAAGAATCCCATACAACAACGCCTCTGCTGAAGGTGGGCATCCTGGTACGTAAACATCTACAGGAACAATACGATCACATCCTCTTACAACTGAATATGAATAATGATAATATCCACCTCCATTTGCACAGCTACCCATAGAAATAACATATCTTGGTTCAGGCATCTGATCATAAACTTTTCTTAAAGCTGGTGCCATTTTATTAGTTAAGGTTCCTGCAACTATCATAACATCTGATTGTCTTGGAGATCCTCTAGGTGCTGCTCCAAATCTTTCTAAATCATATCTCGGCATAGCTGTTTGCATCATTTCAACTGCACAACAAGCTAATCCAAAAGTCATCCAATGAAGTGATCCTGATCTTGACCAATTAATTAAATTGTCAAGTGATGTAGTTATAAAACCATTCTTACTAAAATCTTCTGCAAGTTGTTTAAATTGCTCAGGAACTTGATCTATTTTATTTTTCATTGAGGTTTATAATTTTATTCCCAGTCTAAAGCGCCTTTTTTCCATTCATAAATAAAACCAATTGTAAGAATGAATAAAAAAATCATCATTGATGAAAAACCAAGTAATCCGATATTGCCTAATGAAATTGCCCATGGAAATAAGAAAGCTATTTCTAAATCAAATATGATAAATAAGATTGCAACTAAATAAAATCTAACATCAAATTCCATTCTTGAATCTTGAAATGGTTCAAATCCACATTCGTAAGCTGATAGTTTTTCTGGATCAGGTTTCTTTGGCGATAAAATAAAATTAATTACCACAAAAGCACAACTCAGTCCTAGAGCTATGATTAGAAAAATTATTATAGGTAAGTAATCTTTGAGCAAATCAGATAACATGGTTGTCTATATATCAGTTTTTATTTGTTGTTGTAGTGTAGATACGTCACATTTTGAATAAAAAAAAAGTCAACAAAATCAATTATTTACAGTGACAAGCCCAAAAAACTCAACAATATCAATAATTTAAAAATTTTCTTAAATAATTGGTTTAAGTGGCGGGAGTGAAGGGACTCGAACCCTCGACCTATCGCGTGACAGGCGATCGCTCTAACCAACTGAGCTACACCCCCACTTAATATATCTTTTGGTGGGCAGTAAAGGACTCGAACCTTTGACCCCCTCGGTGTAAACGAGATGCTCTACCAACTGAGCTAACCGCCCATTACCAAATTGAAATGATTTATATCCCTTAGAACACTTACGTCAAGATATATTAATGCTTGAAAATGGTTAAATTTCTTACTTTTTTTTAATTGGACAGTGATTTTCTAAAAACCACCCCTCCAATTGCTTTTATTTTCAAGATTATTTTTTTCGTTCTTGGATACTGGTCTGATTACATAATATAAAATCAAAACTATAGTGATTATTAAAATGTAGGGTTCCACTGTTATAATTTTTTATTGAATGCTAGCTTGAGATTTGTCATCTTTTTTAGATATTTCTACCTCGACCCACTCAGCTGGTTTAAGTTCTTTAGTCAATGCTATTTTAACTACCTGATCAGCATATTCTACTGGTGTTATTTTGATATCATCAATAATTTTTTTCGGCATATCAACTAAATCTTTTTCATTTTCTTTTGGTATTAAAACTTCTTTAATTTCTGCTCTATGTGCTGCTAATAATTTTTCTTTTAAACCACCAATTGGTAATACTTGTCCCGTTAAAGTCACTTCACCTGTCATTGCTAAATCCCTTCTTACAGGAATATTAGTAATTGATGATACAATAGAAGTTACCATTCCTATTCCTGCTGAAGGACCATCTTTAGGAGTTGCACCCTCTGGAACATGTATATGAAAGTCTTTTTTCTCAAATATAGGTGGAATGATGCCATATTCTAAGCATTTTGATCTTACAAATGACTTAGCTGCTTTCACAGATTCTTGCATAACATCACCTAATTTGCCAGTAATTTGCATTCTTCCTTTGCCTGGCATTGTAACAGTTTCGATTTTTAATATTTCACCACCGTATTCCGTCCAAGCAAGTCCTGTTACTATACCAACTCTATTCTCTGTTTCTAGCTCTCCAAATTTAAATTTAGGAACACCTAAAAAATCTGTTAGATTTTTATTATTTATACCAACTTCTTTTTCCTCACCAGAAACAATTTTTTTAACAACTTTTCTAGCAAGTTTAGATATTTCTCTTTCAAGATTTCTAACCCCAGATTCTTTTGTGTATCCTCTTATTACTTCTTTTATGATATCATTATCCAACTTCATTTCTTTTTCTTTAACACCATTATCTTTTATTTGTTTAGGTAATAGATATTTATTTGCGATACTTATTTTTTCGTCCTCTGTGTAACCAGCTAATCTAATTACTTCCATCCTGTCTAACAAAGGTGGTAAAATATTTAAAGTATTAGCTGTTGTTACAAACATTACATCCGATAGATCATAATCAACTTCTAAATAGTGATCATTAAACGTAGTATTTTGCTCAGGATCCAAAGCCTCTAATAATGCAGAAGAAGGGTCGCCTCTATAATCGTTTCCAATTTTATCTATTTCATCAAGTAGAATTAATGGATTTTTCGTACCTGCCTTTTTCATCATTTGAATAATTTTTCCTGGTAATGATCCAATATAAGTTCTTCTATGACCTCTTATTTCTGCTTCATCTCTCATTCCACCAACAGACATTCTTACAAATTCTCTATTTGTAGCTTTTGCGATCGATTTACCAAGAGATGTTTTTCCAACACCAGGAGGACCTACCAAACATAATATTGGACCTTTGATTTTTTCCATTCTTTTTTGTACAGCTAAAAATTCAATTATTCTCTCTTTAACTTTTTCTAATCCAAAATGATCTTTATCAAGAATATTTAAAGCCTTTGTTAAGTCTATATCAACTTCACTTTTTTTGTGCCATGGAAGCTCAGTCATCCAGTCTAAATAATTCCTAACAACTGTTGCTTCTGCAGACATAGGACTCATATTTTTTAATTTTTTTAATTCTTGCAAACATTTTTTTTCAACTTCTTTTGGCATCTTAGCTTTTGTGATTGCTTTATTTAGACTAGTTGTTTCATCTTTACCGTCTTCAATTTCGCCAAGTTCTTTCTGGATAGCTTTTAATTGCTCATTAAGATAATACTCTCTTTGAGTTTTTTCCATTTGAGTTTTCACTCTTCCTCTTATTCTTTTTTCAACACCAATAATACTTGTTTCGTTTTCCATTATTTTTATAATTGAATTCAATCTTTTCTTTACATCTGCAGTTTCGAAAATTTGTTGTTTTTCAGAAATAGTAGCAGTTATATGCGATGCAATATTGTCTGCAATTTGCGAAGGGTCTTTTAATTGCTTAATTGTATTTATTGTTTCGTTAGAAACTTTTTTATTTATTGAAGTTAATTTTTCCAATCTTCTTAAAGCTGTTGCTGCTAATGGAAATAACTCTTCTTCTTTAGGTAAAACATCATGATAAGGTGTATAATCACATGTAATAAATTTTTCGTTATCCTTGAAGTCTAAAATTTTTACTCTCTTAATACCCTCTACTAGAACCTTGACTGTACCATCTGGTAATTTTAATAACTGTAAAATATTTCCTTCACAACCATACATAAAAATATCTGTTTTCTTAGGATCGTCAATTTCAGAATTTTTCTGAGTAACTAGAATAATTTTTTTGTCTTTTTTCATCACTTCATTTAGTGCTGAAATAGATTTATCCCTTCCTACAAATAAAGGGATAACCATACTTGGAAAGACTACAATGTCTCTTAATGGTAGTAATGGTAATGTTATTTTAATATCCATATGAATAATATGGATATTATATTTTATAATGCAATAGGTATTTATTACTTATCAAGGATATTAAGCCGCTGTAGTCTTACTTGACTTAGATTTACTGTCACCTTTTGAGTGAACAATTATTGGTTGGGATTGTCCTTTTGCTGCACTAGCATCAATAATAACTTCCTCAACATTATCTTGACTTGGAAGATCATACATTGTTTTTAATAAAATATTTTCTAAAATTGACCTCAAACCTCTTGCTCCTGTTTTTTTACTAATAGCTTTTTGTGCTATTTCTTTTAGAGCGTTTTCTTTAAATGTTAGTTTAGCACCATCTAATTTAAATAACTCTTGATATTGTTTCGTTAAAGAATTCTTTGGCTCTTGTAATATTTTTATTAATGATTTTTCATCCAAATCTTCAAGTGTAGCAATCATTGGAAGTCTTCCAATAAATTCTGGAATTAATCCAAATTTTAATAAATCCTCAGGTTCTAAACCTTTCATCCATTCACCAGTTTTCTTATCTTGTGTATTTTTTACATCTGCTCCAAAACCTATAGAAGTTCCTTTATCTCTCTGAGAAATAATTTTATCAAGGCCTGCAAAAGCACCTCCACAAATAAACAAAATATTTGTTGTATCCACCTGTAAAAATTCTTGTTGAGGATGTTTTCTTCCGCCTTGAGGTGGAACACTAGCAACCGTTCCTTCCATAATTTTAAGAAGTGCTTGCTGAACGCCTTCTCCAGAAACATCTCTAGTTATGGATGGATTTTCAGACTTTCTACTTATTTTATCTACTTCATCAATATAAACAATTCCTCTTTGAGCTTTTTCAACATTATAGTCAGAAGCTTGTAATAATTTTAAAATAATATTTTCAACATCTTCACCAACATACCCTGCCTCTGTCAAAGTAGTTGCGTCTGCCATTGTAAATGGAACATCTAAAATTCTAGCAAGTGTTTGTGCAAGAAGTGTTTTACCACAACCTGTAGGACCTACTAGAAGTATATTTGATTTTGATAGTTCAACATTTTTACTTGTTTTGTTCTCATAGTTTAATCTTTTATAATGATTGTGTACAGCAACAGATAAAACTTTTTTAGCATGTGTTTGACCGATAACATAATCATCTAAAACTGTACAAATTTCTTTTGGGGATGGAAGACCGTCTTGATGTTTTACAAAAGTATCTTTGCTCTCTTCTTTTATTATATCCATACACAACTCAACACATTCATCACAGATGAAAACAGTTGGACCAGCAATCAATTTTCTAACTTCATGTTGGCTCTTGCCACAGAAAGAACAGTAAAGAATATTTTTATTATTTGTTGTCATTTTAATTTTTATAACGAATCAATATAATTACTTTATTATAGAAGACTCACACTAATCAAGTTTCGATTAATAATGACTCAATATATTGTGTATTAAGATCTTTTTTCTACTACTTCGTCAATTAGACCAAATGATTGTGCGACATCTGCAGTCATAAAATTATCTCTTTCAAGAGCAGATTTTATTTCTTCAACACTTTTTCCAGTATGTTTTGAATAAATTTCATTAAGTCTTTTCTTTAAAGACAAAACCTCATTAGCATGAATTTCAATATCAGTTGCCTGACCTTGAAAACCTGCAGATGGTTGATGGACCATTATTCTTGAATTTGGTAATGAAAATCTTTTCCCTTTTGTGCCTGCTGCTAGTAAAAAGGAGCCCATTGAAGCTGCTTGACCAATGCATAAAGTAGAAATGTCTGGCCTCACATATTGCATTGTATCATAAATGCCAAGTCCTGCTGTAACCAAACCTCCAGGACTATTAATGTATAAATAAATTTCTTTTTTTGGGTCTTCTGCCTCTAAAAATAATAATTGAGCAGTAACTAACGACGCAACATTATCATTTATCTGGCCAGTAAGAAAAATAATTCTTTCTTTTAATAGTCTTGAATAAATATCATAAGCTCTTTCACCTTTACTTGATTGTTCAACAACCATTGGTACAAGATTGCTCATATGTTCTGATAATTTTGTTGTCATAAGTTGATTCGTTCTACTTATACAACTTGAGATTACTTTTTGCTAACTTTTTTTGTCTTTTTCGCTACTGGCTTTGATTTTGCCTTTTTAGTTGCTGGTTTTTTTTCTTTCTCAGATTTTGCGGAAGATTTTTTCTTGGTTTCTTTTTTTTCTTCTCCATGGCTATTGTCATGATCATGATCGTGCTTATGGGCTTCTTTTAAAATCTTTTCAGCTTCATCTTTTGAAATTTCTTTCTTATTTGATTTACCTTTTTCTTTAATTAAATTTAAAATTTTTTCTTCATATACGGTTCCTCTTAAACTCGCTAAAGCAGATGGGTTTTTTTGGTAAAAATCCATAACCATTTTTTCTTGTCCCGGCATCATTCTTAGTTGTTTTTGCACTTCAGCCTGAACTTCTTGTTCTGTTACTTTAATTTGATTTTTTTCACCAAACTCATTTAGAATTAATCCAGTTTTAATTCTTGTTTTTGCTTTTTCTTCAAAATTTTTTTTATTTTTCTTCGCTTCTTCCTCAGACACACCTTGAGATAAAATTTTTACTTCTTCTTCAACTAAATTTTCAGGAACCTCATCTATTTTGATTTTCTCTATTTCTTTTAAAATTTGGTTTTTAGATAATTGATCTAGAGAATTTTTATATTCATCATTTATTTGTTTTGAAATTAATGTTTTTAAATCTTTTAAATCTTTTGCTCCTAAATTTTTTGCAAAATCATCATTAATTTTTACTTCTTCTGATTGTTTAACACTCAAAATTTTACAATTAAATTTAGCTTTTTTATTTACTAATTCTTTTTCAGGAAAATTTTCTGGCAAAGTTGCTTCTACAACTTTTTCATCATCTTTCTTAACTCCAATTAATTGTTCATCGAAGCCTTTTAAAAATAAATCTTTACCTAAAGTTAACTGAGTATTCTTTCCTTCACTTCCTTTAAAGTCCTTACCATCAACTGTTGCTTTGTAGTCTAAAGTGACTAAATCACCTTTGTTAGCTTTTGTATTGTGGCTAACTTCTTTAAAGTTTGGTTGGTTCTTGGCTATTTCTTTTATTCTTTTATCAGTTTCATTCTCATCAATTTTTACAGTGTATTCGTCAAACTTAATATTTTCTAAGGATTTAATTTCTACTTTTGGTAGCTCTGTTACTGACAAAACATACTCTAAATCTTTGTCTTCACCATAAGTCTTTAAATCAAGTTTTGGTTGACCAGCTGGTTTAATCTTTTTTTCTTCTAGTGCTTTAGTTGATGTTTCTTTTAAAACTTTATCTAAGACTTCTCCAAAAACTGCTTTACCAAATTGTCTTTTTAAAATTTCTTTTGGAACTTTACCTGGTCTAAATCCCTTAAGATTTACACTCCCTTTGATCTCTTCGTATTTTTCATCCATATAAGAGTTCATTGTCTCTTTATCGATAAAAATTTTAAGGTCTTTATTTAAGCCTTTTTTATTTTGTACTGTAACTTTCATAATATCTTAATGGTAGGGCGAAAAGGACTCGAACCTTCACATGTTGCCATATTGGTTCCTAAGACCAACGCGTCTACCAATTCCGCCATCGCCCCACAAATTACGAGGTTTTATATATTATTGAAACTATTTGTCCAATGACAATTATTAAAAAATTATCTATTTATCTAATATAATTTATATTAATTTATAAAAAATGATTATTTCACCTTGTATAAGCATTTGTAAAACTGATCCATCAACAGGCTATTGTTATGGTTGTGGAAGAAGTAATGAGGAAAAAAGACTTTGGAAACTAGAAGAAACAACTGATGATTGGAAAAAAGAAAATATAATTGAAATTGAAAAAAGGCTTACTGGCTGGCAGCTTGAGAGTTTTAAAGAATCGTACTCTTATAAAATCAAGAATGGTATGTCTCTTTTCAAGAAAAATTTAATCAAAGAGTAATATAAACTATGAGTAAAGTTAAAATTGTAAGTATTATCTATGCTATAGGTATAATTATTGGTGCTTTATTCTTTGATGTTTGGGGAGCAGATACCACCCCTTTTAAAACATTGTCTGTATTTGCATGGACTGTAATATTTATTATAGCTTTATTTTTTGTAGATAAGAATGAGAGAAAATAAGTTTTTAATATTTTTATTATCTTTTTTTTTTATATCCTTTAATTCTCACTCAGAAATAATTGTATTAAGCAAATGTGATCACAAAGAGGATGGTTTTTTAAAAAATGAATATATTTTAAATCTTAATGAATTAATTATGACACGAAATTATGTTTATAATGAAAAAACTTATCAAAAATATAAGGTCACTGATTTAAGCGTTAAAAAGAAAAACTCCTATGTGAGAAATATTTATGAGGAAGATGGAAAAATACTTACATTAAAACATGGGTATCCTCAGTTTTATACTCAAATTTTATTTGAAAAAGATAAACCAGAAATATTTGTTAAGGCTGTTTTGAATGATGTCGAAAGTTTATCTAAAATCTCAGATTGTAAAAAAATAGAGAAATTTGATCAAGAAAGTTAGTTTTTATTTTTTTTTTCTTCTTTGTTTTTGGTAATAAATTTTTTCTTAAGTTCAAATCTACTATTTGTAATATTTGAACGATGCTTTGCGTATGCTTGTTTTTGTGCTTGTCTCATTGCTCTTTTAGATGACATGATAATTTACTTTAATATTCAATTTCTAAAGTATCAATAACTTTTAAACTTTTATCCGAAACAACAATCTCTCCAGATGATGGTGCATAATTTAAAATTTCAGAAATCACTACATAATGTGTAACAAAAACTAAATTTTGATCTTTATCCCAAGTACTAATAAATTTATCAAAATCAATAATTTGCTTTTTTCTATTATTGGCAAATTTTGCGCTAAAAAATGAGTTTAGAAAATTTTTAGTTTCATATTCTTTAAAGGCAATAGATGCTGTTTCTTTACATCGACACCATTCACTAGAATAAACTTTTCCAATTGAAATTTTATTTTTCTTAAAAAAACTGCCAATTTTTTGTGATTGAACTCTACCACTATCACTTAAATTTCTTTGAGTTGTACAATCGTTAATATCGAAATTATCTGGATCGCCGCCACCAGGGGCATAAGCATGTCTTATAAAAATTAATTTTCCACCCTTTTGCAATTCATCAATAAAAGTTTTTTTTGAATCTGCTTTAACTGAGGGATTAATGCATATAAATATTATGACTAAATAATTTAAAATTTTCATTTATGAATATTAAAATAGATAGTTTAAATAAAACAATTCTTAAATGTAAAAAATGTCCAAGGCTTGTTAATTTTGTAAAAAAAATTTCAACAGAAAAAAGGAAACAAAACATAAATGAAACTTACTGGGGAAAACCAGTTACAGGTTTTGGCGAAATTGATGCAAAAATTTTAATAATTGGATTGGCCCCAGCAGCACATGGAGGCACACGAACAGGAAGAGCTTTCACAGGTGATAAATCTGGAGATTTTTTATTTCAATGTTTATTTAAAGCTAAAATTTCAAACCAACCAAATTCAGAAAATCTAAATGATGGTCTCAAATTAAAATCGACATATATAACTAATATTTTAAAATGTGTTCCTCCTGGAGACAAACCTAAAATAGAAGAGCTTAATAATTGTTCAAAATACTTTGATAGCGAGATTTATAATTTAAAAAAATTAAAAACTATTATTGCATTAGGAAAAGTGGCATTTGATAATTGTGTTAAATTTTATAAAAAAAAATATAATTTAAAAGAAAAGATAAAATTTATTCATGGAAAATCCTATTTACTACCAGGAAATATTAAATTAATTGCCTGTTACCACCCTAGCCCCAGAAATGTAAATACTAAACTTGTATCTGAAAGAATGATTGTAGATTTATTTAAAAAGGCTAGAAAAATAACTATGAACTAGAACTATAAGGTTTAAATTCTGATAAAATTTTTTCTGGAATTTTAACTGGTTTGAATTTTTCGTTTATAAATACTAGATGAATTTTAGCTTCTACAATTAATTCCTCATCTTTAAATATTGATTGATTCATTAAAAAAGACGTTTTTGAATTAGATTCAACAAAAGATTTAATTTGTAAATCATCTTCTAGATATGCAGATTTTTTATATTCAATATTGCACGATTTAACAATTATTAGAGCACCAAAATCATTTTTTATTTTTGTATTGCTTAATCCAATATTTGATAACGCTTCAGTTCTAGCTCTTTCTAAATATTTTAAATAGTTGGCATAGTACACAACTCCACCAGCGTCGGTGTCCTCATAATACACTTTAACATTATGAGTAAAGTTTTTATGCATAAGTTAATAATATCAAAAAAATAAAAATTTAATATAAACTAAGATATAATATCATAGATGAAAATTTATTTAATTTGGTTAATTGGTGTAATTTTATGGAACTTTGGATTCCCAAATGCAATTCCAATTGCTGATGTTATCGCAGCAATTTTATTATCATTCTTAAGTATAGGATTAAAAAAGTATGTAAAATGGTAATTAATCTGCTGAAAAATAAATATTCTGAAAATAAGCAATTGATTTCATTTTTGAATTATCAGTATCTGCCATTATAGCTAAGCCATCTAATTCATTCACTTCTAAATCATGAAATTTTTTAAAATCTTCCTTAACATTGGCTTTTACCGTTACCCAAACATTCAGATTATCTTTTGTAGTTGCTAATACATTATCTATTGATTTTTTTGTATATGGACTGGGTCTATTTTCACCAACTTCACTATTACTTGAAAAAACATAATTAATTGCTCTATTTGATAAAGGAGTAGCTCCAGTTTTTTTAATCGCAAAAACACGGGCGGCATAATCATGACCTTTTTTTGTATTCTCTTTAATTCCACGAAGGTCCTTCTCAATTTTCCATGTAATATTGATAAAAGGTGTTTTATTTAGGTCAATTTTGATCTCTTTTCCTAGGCCTGAAGCAGCATTATCTGCTACGGCTTTTAAATAATTACCATTTTCATTTGATCCAACACTATAAGAAGTCTTGTTATCTGCTCCTCTTACTTTACGGATCTCAAGTGCTGATAGTTCTTTTTCAGTAAAATCAAAAACTTTTACAGTTTCTGCATTTGCAGAGCTAAGAAAGATCAATGATGTAATAAAAATATAAAAAATTTTTAACATGTTATTCTTATAGATAGATTATTTATAAATTCAATATTCAGTCACAATTTCAACATTCTAAATTCAAAATTAATTGTTAAATAAGTTATATGAAAATAATTTCTGTGTTTATGCTTCTTATATATTGGTCAATAATGATCACAGCACCAGTTATGGGTAAAAATTCTTTTAAAAATCAAAATAATGATCAAAAAATAGTTTCAAATTTTTGAGACTAATATGTGGATCTACCGCCACTGATATCAAATACCGCAGCTGTAGAAAAAGTGTTTTCTTGTGAAGAAAGCCAGCAAACTAGTGAAGTAAACTCATGTATTTCAAGAAATCTTCCTCTTGGCACCTTTGACAGCATTCTTTGTACATGCTCTTTACTCATTTGATCTAAAATTCTAGTTTTAGCACCTGCTGGGGTGACAGCGTTTACAGCTATATCTTTATCAGCTAATTCTTTACCTAAAGCTTTTGTCAACCCAATTGCGCCAGCTTTTCCTGAGCTATACGCGCTTGCATTTGCATTACCATCTTTGCCTGCAACGGAAGCAACATTAACAATTCTTCCATAGTTGTTTTTAATCATATTTGGCACAATTGCTCGACAGCAGTTAAAAGTGCCCATTAAATTTATCTGTACTATTTTATTCCACATATTGACATCATACTCCCACAAAGGACCTGTAGGACCTGTTATCCCTGCATTATTGATTAAAATATCTATATTTGATTTTGAGGTTATGTCTGCAACATTTTTCTCTACATCTTGATAATTTGATATATCAACGACACTATAAAATAAGTTAGGGTTTTTTACTTCATCAACTGCTGATTTAAGAAGCTTTTCATCGATATCCCATATAAATACTTTAGCACCAGACTCTAAAAATCTTTTTGCAACATCTAAACCAAACCCTTGGGCTCCACCAGTAACTACAGCTGTTCTATTTTTAAAATCAAATGTGTGCATTAAAATTATTTTTTTGCCAACAAGTAATATGTTATCCAAGCAACAAATGCACCTATTATCCAAGCATAAGATTGTAAAAACATTAAATTAGTATTCCAAATTGTTGACGCTGAAAAAATAAATCCTAATATTAAAGAATAAACACCTTTTATATGCCAACCACCTGAATAATAATAAGCACTCTCCTTGTCTATAGAATATAGGTCTTTATTGCTTAATTCTTGATTTTTAATCAAATAATAATCAGCTGCCATCACTCCAAATAAAGGACCAAAGAAAGCACCAAAAGTATCAACAAATGATAAAATTCCTATTTGGCTCAATATAGTCAGCCAGAAGATTGCGATCAACAAACCAAAAAAAGCAATTAAATAACTAGCGCTTTTTAAACTTAATATTGAAGGAGCAAAATTTATTAGAGAGTACTGAGATGGGATGAAATTAGCAACTAAATTTGTAGAAGCTGAAGCAATTATAATAAAAAATAGAACGACTATTGTTATTTGTATATTATCAAATTTTCCTACTATATCTGTTGGATTGGTAAAAATTCTATCTATATCTGAAAATTTTTGATTAAGAAAAACATCGGACCCTATAACAATGAAAACAGATAAAAATGAAAAAATAATTAAATTCAAAATTAAACTTAAGTTTCCTTTTTTTAATTCTTGCTCATTTTTTACATATCTAGAAAAATCACCAAAACTAATTATCAAAATTGAAAAATAGGCAAATATTGTTCCAGCAACAGTCAATAAAGGTGCTAAATTATTAACATCTAAAAAATTATTTAAATTAAAAATATTTGAAAAAGCTTCAGTAGTTATTTTCACATCACTTAATAAAACAACAAAGAAAAAAATTAACAAACCAGCATAGACTGTCATTGCTGAAAAATTAATTATTTTCTTGTTGTACTGCATCCCAACAGTAAAAAACAAAGTCTGTAGAATAATTGTGATTATTATTGCAGACCAATCAATAATATTCATACCAAAATAATAAAAAATAAATATTTCCTGCTGCAATAAAGAATTGTCTATAGAAAAAATTACTATTCTAATTAAGTAAACTAAAATTTTAGACAAAAAATAAGTTTGAATTCCAAATAAAAATATTCCAACTAAACTTCTGATTAACCCAAAAAATTTAGCGCCATTAAATCCTAGTGAGGATCTAAGCAATACTGCAAATGGTAAACCGAATTTTTGGGAAGGTTTTCCAATAATATTTGAAAATAAATAAACGAAAAAAGATCCTAATATTATTCCAAAAAAAACTACAAATATATTTAAACTATACATTAAGTATAAAGAGGATATTAATGAGAATCCAATTACACTCTGTACATTTGCTCCCCAAAAACAAAATAGATCTTTCCAATTCCAAGTTTTATAATTTGGATTAACTGTGACTAAGTCCCAATTAGATAGAGAGTATTTTACTTTAGGTTGATTCACTTAATTTATTTTAAACTAATAAATTCTACTGTCCATATAAGAGAGTTGGTAGCCATAAGGCAATTTTAGGAAATATGATTATTAAAATTAAGCCTATAACTTGTAGAACCATAAATTGCATCATTCCATAATAAATATCTTTTAAATCCCATTCAGGTACTACACCTTTTAAAAAATAAGCAGACAAAGCTACAGGCGGAGATAGCCAGGCGGTCTGGAGATTTACAGCGACCAATATTGCGAACCAAGTTAAATTAAAGCCTAAAGCCTCAATTAACGGTAAAAGAATTGGGACAATAATCATAACAATTGGTACCCATTCTAATGGCCAACCTAATAAAAATATTGCAACCATAACAATTCCTAGGATTAAATATTTATTCATTTCTAATCCTAACAAAAATTCAGTTAATAAGGTTGGAGTACCAAGTCTTGCAAATACAGCCCCAAAAAAGTTTGATGCAGCGACTAAAACCATTATCAAAGCAGTAATTTCTAAAGTTTTAACTAGTGCCTCTTGAAGTTTAGATAGAGTTAATTTTTTGTACGCTAATGAAAGCAATAAAGCTCCCATGGCACCACAACCTGCTGCTTCTGTAGGTGTTGCAAAACCAAACAATATACTTCCTAATGCAGCAAAGACGAGAGCTGCAGGTGGAACTAAACCTAAGAAAAATTCAATCCAAACTTCTTTCATGCTTGCTGCCCTCATTTCTTCAGGAATTACAGGTCCTAATTTTGGATTTATCATGCATCTTATTGTTGTGTAGCCAGCGTATAAACTTGCAAGAAGAATTCCAGGTATTATTGCTGCAGCAAATAGATCAATTACAGGAATTTCCATAATTGGACCCATAACAACAAGCATAATACTTGGTGGAATTAAAATTCCTAAGGTTCCACCAGCTGTAATTGTACCAGCTGCAAGTCTTACATCATAACCAGATCTATTCATTGATTTTGCAGCCATGATTCCCAGTATGGTTACAGAGGCACCAACAATTCCTGTTGCTGCAGCAAAGATTACTGAAACAAACAATACAGCATAATACAATGCACCTCTTACTCTAGCCAACATCATTTGAAATGATGAGAACAATCTTTCCATCAGTCCTGCTTGTTCCATCATAATGCCCATAAAGACAAAGAGCGGGACGGCGGCGAGGGTTTGTTCGGTCATGACCATCGAGAACTGGAGGGTCATTAAATAAAAGACTAATTTTCCAAATCCTAGATACCCAAATACAAAACCTAAGAAAATTAATGTAAATGAAATTGGAAATCCGACAAAGATTGCAAAAAGCATTACTCCAACTAAAATAAAACCTAAAATAGCTGGATCAATTAATTCTGCTATCATTCATCTTCTCCTGGCCATTTTCCTCTTGTGGCAGCCCAATAACTTTTTAATAATTCTGAAATACCTTGGATAAGTAAAAATATTATACCAACTAGTAGGCAAGTTTTTATTGGCCACATATATGGCATCCAAGTTGTATCCATTCCTCTTTCACCTCTTTGAATAGACTCTCCTACATATCCAATAGTCATATAAAGGAACACGATTAAGCCTGGGAAATAAAATAAAATATATAACCAAAAATCAATCGTGCCTTGATTCTTAGTTTTAAAATTTCTGTATAAAAAATCTGCTCTGATATGGACACCTTTAGATAGTGCATACCCAGCACCTAACATAAAGAGTGCGCCATATAAAAATCTACTGATGTCGTAAGCCCAAATAGTTGGGGCATGAAATAATTTTCTAGCAAGAACTTCATAAGTCATTGCAAGAATTAACGGCATCAATATCCAACAAACAACGTTACCAACCCATTTACTAAATTTATCAATATTTACAATTGAACTTGCCATCCATGGTGGCATATCACTTGGCATTTTTCCTGAACCACCTCGCCTTTCGGCAATCATTTCATCTGATATATCTAATTTACCTGGTTCGTCTGCCATAAAATTTTATATAAAAAATTAGAGCGGACTATTAAGTCCGCTCCAAAATAAAGATTATTTAATGATTACTTTAATGTTGCTGCGTGAGCCATTCCTAGCTTCGCATTAGACATTTGAGCACCACTCCAGAAAGGAACTGCGATATCAGCAAATTCTTTCATAGAGTCCCAAACTTCAGCAAAGAATGCATTTTTAGCTGCGTTTGTTTCCAAACTTTTCTTAGCAGCTGCCATATATTCAGTGAAGTAATCAGAAGGAGTATCTTCTAATTTTACACCATGAACTTCAGTAAGCTCTTTTAAAGCTTTTCCGTTTTCATAGATTCTGTAACTTAGAGATTTCGCTAGAGATGCATTTGCTGCAACTTCTAGAGACTTCTTCTCATGAGCACTCATAGCTTCATATGTTTTTCCAGTAATATAAAAGTCAGCATTTACGACTACTTGGTGTAAACCTTGTAGGTAGTAGTGCTTTAATACTTTTTGGAAACCAAACGTTAAGTCTGGTTTTGGACAACACCATTCAGCAGCATCAATAGTTCCCGCTTCTAAAGCTGGTAGAATATCTCCACCACCCATAGCAACAGATGCTATACCGATGTCTTTGTAAGTTTGTCCTGGAATTCCTGGAGGAGTTCTGAATTTATATTTTCTAAAATCAGCCATATCTTTAATTGGTTTTGGAAACCAACCTAAAGCTTCTGGTCCAACTGGTTGAATCATAAATCCTTTAATGTCTCTTCCCATTTCTTTCCATAGTCTGTCGTAAAGCTCTTTTCCTCCACCATACTGAAACCATGATAAAAATGCGATGTTGTCAATACCAACACCACCACCTGCTACTGGCGAACCAAATAACATAGCGGCAGGGTGATCACCTGACCAATAGTGTGTCCAAGCAAATCCACAGTCGATAAGTCCTTTATCAACAGCATCTAAAGTTTCTTTTACACCAACAACTGCTCCTGCAGGCATAATTTCAAACTTAAGAGATCCACCTGTCAAAGTTGTAACAGTGTCAGTAAAGTCTTTTAACATTTTAACTTCATCAGCCTTAGTGTTAAGAACTGTCTGACATTTTAGTGTTTTTGCAGCATTAGCGTTTGAAATAAATCCAAATACCATAGCAACTGCAAATAACATTGAAATGATTTTTCTCATATCGTTTTTTCCCTCTCTTTATTTTTAAAAATGAAAGCTTGTCAAAGAATGAAATCTAAAACAAGTGTTAATATTGGATTATTTTAATTTTTTTGTGTACAGAAATGTTACAAATAAAAAAATTTTAATTTATAAGAGTTCTAATTAATGGATAATTTTGATTATATTATTATTGGCGCTGGATCAGCTGGATGTGTTCTTGCTAACAGAATTTCATCTAATCCTAAAAATAAAGTCTTACTTTTAGAGGCAGGGGGTAAAGATACTAACCCATGGATACATATTCCTGGAGGGTATTTTAAAACAATGCATAATCCGGAGACCGATTGGTGTTTTAACACAGAGGAGGAGCCTTTCTGTGACAATAGAAAGATGACTTACCCAAGAGGAAAAACTCTTGGAGGAAGTTCTTCAATTAATGGAATGCTTTATATTCGAGGGCAATCAAATGATTATAATTATTGGAGACAATTAGGAAACGTAGGATGGTCATGGGATGATGTACTCCCTTATTTTAAAAAATCTGAAGATTTCCAATTTGGAAAAAATGAATTTCATGGTTCTGGTGGCCCTTTAAAAGTAGAAAAAATTAGATCTACTTTTAAAGTTTTAGATTTATTTTTAGAAGCTGCAGAGGAATTTGGATATAAAAAAACCGATGATTTTAATAATGGTGATAATGAGGGGATGGGATATTTTCCCTTAACGGTAAAAAATGGTTTTAGGTGTAGCACTGCAGTTGGGTATTTAAATCCAGTAAAGAATAGAAGTAATTTAAAAATTATAACTAAAGCTCACATCAAAAATATTGAATTCGAAAATAAAATTGCCAAAAAAGTTAATTTTTGGACTGGTGATAAGTTAAATACTGTGGAAGCAAATAGCGAAATCATTTTAAGCGCTGGTACTATTGGGTCTCCACATATACTTCAAGCTTCAGGCTTGGGTCCTGCTAAATTACTAAAAAATAACGGCATTGAAGTTATAATGGACCACAAAAGCATAGGCCAAAACTTAACAGATCATCTAATGTTAAGACCTGTATATAAGATAAAAAATTTAGAAACTTTAAATGATATTTATTATAGTTTCACAAAAAAAATATTTACTGGATTAAAATTTTTCTTAACAAGAACTGGTCCACTTACAGTTGGAGCTAGTTATTTGTGTGGTTTTGTTAAAAGTGATCCACATTTAGAAACTCCTAACTTACAATTTCATGTTTCTCCTGCAAGTACAGATCTTTTAGGAAAATCATCGTTACACAAATTTCCTGCTTTCACACCAACCATTACTAACGTAAGACCTACAAGCAGAGGATCTATTGAACTTAAATCTTCAGATACAAGAATTCCTCCAAAAATTAAAATGAATTATCTGTCAACAGATGAAGATAGAGAAATAGCAGGTAAGTCTCTTAAAATAGTAAGAAAAATAGTTATGGAGTCAAAAGCCTATAAAGATTATGGGCCAGAAGAATTAAGACCAGGTATAAATATTACTGACAATGAGCAGTTAGCTGTTGAAGCAGGAAAATATGCTAATACAATTTTCCATCCTGTCAGTACTTGCAGAATGGGTAAAGATGAAAATGCAGTAGTGTCTGATCAGTTAAAAGTTCATGGAGTCAAAAACTTAAGAGTAATTGATGCATCAGTAATGCCTTATATCACCTCAGGAAATACTAATGCACCTACTATTATGATTGCAGAAAAAGGTGCAGACATGATACTACAACAGTAATGTTTGCAGAATTTTTTACACCTGAACAAATAGCAATATTAACTCAAATTATTTTAATTGATTTAGTTTTAGCTGGAGACAATGCAATTATAATTGGAATAGTTGCATCTAAATTTCCACCAGAACAAAGAAAAAAAGTTATCTTCTGGGGAATTGGTGGTGCTGTAATTTTAAGAATTATACTAACTTTGCTTACTGCTTATCTGTTGCAAATCACTGGTTTAAGATTAATTGGGGGATTGTTATTACTTTATATTGTTTACAAACTTTATGTGGATGTAATAAAAGGCTCAGAGACCGAAGAAGACATTAAAGTAGATAGCTCTAGTTTTTTAAAGGCTATTTGGACTGTGTTATTAGCTGATTTTACAATGAGTTTAGATAATGTCCTGGGTGTAGCAGGTGCAGCTGGCGAACATTATGGACTTCTTGTTTTTGGGTTAGTTTTATCAATTGTTTTAATGGCAACTGCAGCAACTTTAATTTCTGGATGGATTAAAAAATATAGATGGATAGCTTGGCTTGGATTATTTGCCATATTAATTGTAGCTGTTGAGTTGATTTACACAGATATTAAAATATTATTCTTTTAATGTATCTTCAAAAAATAAATCTTAAAAACAAATATGCTTTAGTTACAGGTGCAGGTAAAGGGCTAGGAAGAGCATGTTCAATTGCATTAGCTGAGGCAGGTGCAACGGTAATAGCTTTAAGCAGAACATCCTCAGATCTTAATAAACTAGAAAAGGATATTAAAAAGGTTAAAGGAAAAATTATTAAGATTTCTTGCGATGTAATGAATTATGAAGATTTAAGACAAAAATTAGATAAAATAAAAATTATAGATGTATTAGTTAATAATGCAGGAACTAATATTCCAGAACCTTTTGAAAAAATAAAACAAAAAAGTATGAATTACCTTGTGGATTTAAATCTAAAGGCAGCATTTAACGTAGCGCAAATTGTTGTTAAAAAAATGCTTAAAAATAGAAAAAGACCTGGATCAATTATAAATATGTCTTCTCAACTTGGTCATGTAGGTATGGGTGGTAGAAACGTATATAATATGACTAAATTTGGTATTGAGGGATTAACCAAAGGTATGGGTGTTGAATTAGCTAAAAAAAATATCAGGGTTAATACGGTAGCTCCTACTTTTGTTGAAACACCAATGGTTAAAAATTTTTTTAAAAACAAAAAATTTAAAAAATTAGCCCTTGGAAATATTCCTATGGGAAAAGCAGCTACTGAAAGTGATGTTGCTACAACAGTATGTTTTTTAGCATCATCAGCATCTTCAATGATAACTGGAACATCAATAATTATAGATGGTGGATGGACAGCTCAATAATTTATAGACTTTTTTTTGTTTTTTTAATTTTTATATCACCAGTTAAGGCTATTGAATTTCAAGGTAAATTCCTACAAGGTCATTTTATATTAGGTAAAACTGACCCTAACGCTAAAATTTTGGTTGGAAAAAAAGAGGTTAAAGTATCAAAAGATGGTTTTTTTGTTTTTGGTATAGATCGAGATCAAAAATACGACCTAACATTTACAAAAATTATTAATGGAAAAAAATCAATAACTACAAAAAAAGTTTTAAAAAGAAAATATAACATACAAAGAATAGATGGTTTGGCAGAAAGTAAAGTCACCCCACCCGAGTCCGTTTATAAAAGAATTAAAAAAGAAAATAATGCAATTGGTGAAGCTAGAGCAATAAATTCTGATCTGCAATTTTTTAAAGAAAAATTTATGATGCCAGTTGAGGGTATAATTAGCGGTGTTTATGGCAGTCAAAGAATTTTAAATGGAAAACCAAGATGGCCTCATTATGGAATAGATATTGCAGCTAAACAAGGAACAATGATTAAATCGTCTGGTGCAGGAGTAGTTACTATGGCTGAAGACGACTTATATTATACAGGTGGAACAGTTATAATGGATCATGGTCATGGAATATCAACTATTTATTCTCATTTAGAAAATGTCTTGGTCTCAGTTGGTGATCAAATCAATCAAGGTGACATTATAGGAACTGTAGGTTCTACCGGAAGATCTACAGGACCTCATTTAGATTTTAGAATTAATTGGTTTCAAACAAGACTTGATCCCATGTCAGTATTAAAATAAAAAAAAGTTTTATGAAGAAAACACTAAGAGATAAGGTTTCAGACAAATTAGTTGATGCTTTTCTTAAGAATAAAATTATTTCACCTATACCAAGTAAATTTACAAAAAAACTGAATGAAGCAAATAAATTTAGAAAATTTTGTGAAAATAAGATTAACGATCCTATTATAGGATTTAAAGTAGGAGGTACTGGTATTCCTTTAATGAAAAAGCTTAAAGAAAAAGAACCTTTTTATGCTGCAATTTTTAAAAAAAATTTTTTAAAAAGTGGAAATAGAGTTAAAATTAATAAATATGTACTTGGTATTGAGGTTGAAGTTTGTTATCTAATTAAAAAAAAATTTTTTGAATCAAAAAGTTTTATCACAAAAAAAAATGTTACAGAATTTATTTCCCATATGGCTCCGTGCATTGAGGTAGTTGGGTATCGTCAGAAAATAAAAGGTATAACTTCATATGGTAGATTAAGTAGTGATTTCGGTGTAAATATAAAGTTTTTAATTGGTAAAAAGAAAAAATTTAAAAGAATAAATATTAATAACCTAAAGACAAATATCTCAAATAAAAAAATTAAACTAAGTGTTAATGGGAATACTAATGCGGTATACATTAACCCATTAAACTCTTTGAAATTTTTATTAAATAATATTAAAAAAGATAAAACGAATTTAGATAAAGATTTTTGGGTATTTACTGGTTCAACCGTCGGTGTAGTGCCAATTTTAGGAAAAGGCTTATACACTGGAAAAATAGAAAAATTAGGATCAGTAAAAACAATTTTAAATTGAAAGATTAAAATAAATAAAAATTATAATGTCAGAAATTTATGATATTTTTATTTTAGGGGGTGGAATAAATGGAGCTGGTATTGCTAGAGATGCTGCTGGAAGAGGTTTAAAAGTTTGTTTAGCTGACAAAGGTGAAATCGGTGGAGCTACTTCTTCATGGTCAACAAAATTAATTCATGGTGGACTTAGATATTTAGAGAATTATGAATTTAAATTAGTAAGAGAATCATTAAAAGAAAGAGAGGTTATTCATCAAATTGCAAAAAAAATAACAAAACCAATTCCCTTTATAATACCACATACAAAAAAACATCGTCCTAAATGGTTAATTGAAATAGGTTTATTTCTCTATGATACGCTTGGAGGAAAAACCGTAATACCAAAATCTAAGTCTATAGATTTATCAAAAAAATTTACAAATATTTTAAAAAAAGAATTCACTGATGGATTTCAATATTATGACCTTCAGGTTGATGACAAAAAACTTACAAAACTTAATGCTGAAGATGCTGTAAAAAATAATGCTAAAATTTTTGAAAATAATAAGGTTATAAATATTGAGTTACTTGATGATTTTTGGAAAACATCTCTTGAGAATGGTCAGATAATTAAATCAAAAATTCTGATTAATGCATCAGGTCCATGGATAAACGAGACAATGAAAAATATAATTAAATTAGATTCAAATAAAAAAATTAGATTAGTAAAAGGAAGCCATATAATTATAAGGAAATTATACAAAGATAACATCGCATTCACACTTCAAAATGATGATAAAAGAATAGTATTTGTAATTCCATACAATGAAAAATTTACACTAATAGGAACTACTGAGGTTGAAGTTAACTCACCTGATGAAAATAAAATTGATGATTTTGAAATAAATTATTTAATTGATTGTGTTAATAAATATTTTGTAAAACAAATTAATAAAAATGATATTATTGATACTTATTCTGGAATTAGGCCTTTAATTGAAGATTTTAAAGAGGCAACTAAAGTTACTAGAGATTATATTTTTGATCTTAATACAAATAACAACCTACCAATTTTAAACATTTATGGCGGTAAATTAACAACCTATAGAAAATTATCTGAAAAAGCTTTAAATGAATTATCAAAATTTTTACCAACTAAATCTAATAAATCCTGGACCGCTAAAAAAAAGTTGATTTAAAACTATTTATTTTTTGAAGCGTGAATAAAAAATTCATCTAAATCCAATTTATTTCTATGACTTTTTTTTATATTAAAATTTTTACTTATTAAAAAATTTTTAACCAAATCATATGTCATATATTCTTCAGGATTTTCTTTTCCTTTAAAAAAATCATGACATTCGATTGCTATATTTTCACATATAGTGAAAAATTTACTTGAGTCATTCACAATAAATCTTTCAGCTCCCTCTATATTTATCTTGCAGTAATTTATTTTTTCAATTTTGTTATCAATTATAAAACTATCAAGTGTAAAAGTTTCTATTTTAATTTCAGACTTATTATCAATTTTACTAGAAAGCCAATTGTCACTTTTTGAAAATCCAATTTCTGTTTTTTTGTTGAAAAGAGCTTTGTTAAATAATTTTACATTTTTTATATCATTTACTTTTATTGTTTTTTTTAAAGTTTCGAAAATTTCTAATAATGGTTCAGCACAATAAACTTTTCCATTTTCTCCTATTAACCTAGATATATATATTGATTCATTACCTATACCAGAGCCCAGTTCTAATATAATATCACCTTGCTTAGGCACATAATATTCAAAATAAATACTATAATCTTTAGAAACATATTCTTCTGGATGAAATAAAGGATGAGGATAAGCTATCTTTCCAAAACTTGTATCATGAATGTAGTGAGCTCCATCTGTATATATATTAATTTTTTTTTCTCGGAATAAATTATTATAAAAAATGTAAACTTTAGATAAAATTATAGAAGTAAATTTATATTTTAAAAAAATTTTTTTTATACTTTGAAGCATTGCTTATAATTTTGTAAAAATATACTCTATCGTAAATAATTGTTTTTAAAAATTTATTTAATTGATAAATAATTTTTAACTAGATTTCAGATTTTGCTATAAAACGTTCATAAAATAGTCTTGATCGTATTGCTATATTTAAAATCTTTTGTGGTGGTAACCATGTTGGTTTATTTCTTCGTTCAATTACTTCGATTTCTTTAGAATTTTCGTTGTTAGCTTTTATAGCGATCTGTTCGCCAAACAGAGTACCAACTCCAATACCAGAACCATTATAACAACCTGCAACAAAAATATTTTCTCTTATTTTTTCAAATATTTGTGAACTATTTCTTGTTCTAGATACAATACCAGACCATGTAGACTGAATAATGTTTTGAGGTAATTCAGGAAATCTTTTGGCTATTCCTATTTTTTGAAATAATGACCTTTTTTTTAATTCCTCTTTTGACATAATAAAAGGATTGTAAACTTCTGCTGTATTTCTAATTAAAATTCTTCGATCTTTTGTCATTCTTATTGTAGCGCCCATTGGTCTTACAGGTAACACGCCCCATTCTGTTGGCTGACCAATTGATTTAAATTCATAATCTGTTAAGGATCTTGTCATACTAGCAGTAAGTGTAATTGGAAAATTATAATTAACTTTTATTCCTAAGGATTGTAAAAAACCATTTGTAGCAAAAATAATCTTTTTTGTTTTTATTTTTCCATTTTTAAAATCACAACAAATATAATCTTTAAATGATGACCAATTTAATAAATTAGAATTCTCATATAATTGAACATTTTTTGGCAATGCATTAACCATTGATCTAGCTAATTTTCCTGGGTGTAATAAAATTCCACCTTTTGTATAGAGAGCAATATTATAAAATTTGGTTCCTAATTTTTTTGATAACTCGTAATTTTCATATAATTTATGATCATTTCCTAATTTAGTAAGTAAATTTGAAAAATTAGTTAATATTTTTTTATCCTTTATTTTTGAGGATGCAAAATATTTTCCACATTGGTTCCAATCACAATCTACTTGATAATCGTCAATAAATTTTTTTACAGCATTAATACCTAAAAAATAAATATCAGATTTTTTTTTATAATTTTCTAGTTCCTTATTTGAAGTAAAACCATCATTAAGAGTTGTATCAACTAAATATCCAGAATTTCTAGAACTTGCTCCCTCACCAGCACATTGCGCATCCACTAATATAATTTTTTGAGTTGGATTTAATTCTGCTAATTTTCTTGCTGCTGATAATCCAGTATATCCGGCACCTATAATTAACCATTCACAATCATTGTTGCCTTCTATTGATTGAATGTTTGTTCTTGGAAGTAAATCATTAATCCAGCTACAACTGTTATCATTTATTACCTGCATTAATAACATTACAATAATTATATATTTTTAAAAAGATCAAAATAATTTAAAGATCCTTCTTTTTTTATTATCAAAAAAATATATCTCTATTTTAGGTATATTGATTTAAAAGTACAATATAAGCTTTCTAAAATAAATTTCTAAATTTTATTTGAAATAGTTTATTTATGTATTAAAGAACAAAAAATTTAATTATGAAAAAAATATTATATATTTTAATAACAATTTTTTCATTAATAATATTTTACTTATTGAGTAAATATTTTTTAAATTTTGATTTAATCTATTTAAAATCAAAATTAGTAATTTTAATCATTTTAGTTTTTTTTATTTTTATTTTGTTATTTGGATTGAAAAAAAAAAAAATTACTGAAAGTGTTATAGTTGTATTTTCATTTATACTTGCATTCTATTTAATTGAAACTTTAAATCTTATTCAAACAGCAATATTTAAGAATAATAAATCAAATGATATAGTTTTTAAAACAGCAAGCAAATATGATATTCACAACGATCTACTTTCAGCTGGAACTTATTCTTCTCCTACATTTTCTTTAATGCATTTGTTTGATGATAAACTAATTGTTAATGGTAATAAAAAGGTAATTTTATCTATGCAAAGTCACACGAAAATGATTCATTGTTATAGAAATAATGAATGGATATTTTTTAAATCAGATCGATATGGATTTAATAATTTAGATTTTTATTGGGATAATTATGATACAGTCATTGTAGGGGATTCTTTTGGAGTTGGTGAATGCGTACCAAACGAATTTAGTATTGCTAAATTAGTAAACAATTCTGAAAAAATTAAAGGTTTAGTAAATTTATCTCAAACAGGTAATGGTCCACTATTAGAATTAGCAACATTTCTAGAATACGCCGATCACAATAAAACTAAAAATCTAATATGGTTATATTATGAGGGAAATGATCTTTATGAACTAAATGAAGAAATTAAAATTACTGAACTTTTAAACTACCTAAAAAAAGATGCCTACAATCAAAATTTAAAGAAACACCAGCTTGATATAAATAGTCATATAAAAAAATTTATCGTAAATAAAAAAAAAATAGTAAAAGAAAAATTAAAAAATAATGGAGATATTAATACAAAATCTTTTTATGCAGAAAAAAGTAATGTTTTTACAAACAATAGTATTTTTAAAAATTTAATTAACTTTATAAAATTATCTTATTTTAGAGAAAAAATTGAATTTTTTTTGTATATAGATGAAAAACTAGCTGATACTAGTGAAGTATTCTTTGAAATAATCTTCAAAGCTAATAAAAAAATTAAAAGTAACTCTGGTAATTTTTATTTTGTTTATTTGCCTGCATTTAGAGAAAATTACAACTATAAACAAATAAAAAATTTTGAATTATCACAAAAAAAAATAATAAATAGATTAAGAGAAAAAAATATCGAAGTAATTGATATTTATAAAGATCTTTATTTAAAAAAAGATAATCTTAATGAGATTTTTGATAAAACAAATGGACATTATACCTTAAAGGCTAATAGAGAAATTTCTGAAATTATTAAAAATAAAATAAGAAAATAAAATATTATTTTTAAAATATATAACTTTTAGTTTAATACTTTTGAGGCTTCATATCAGATTTGTTTATCCCAGCTACTCTTACTGGTTTTTTCATTGCATCTCTTCTAAAAGGTTCACCTAGTTCTTGGTTTAGAATAACCTCTATAAATGTTGTTATTCCTTTTTTTTGATCTTCGCAAGATTGTTTAATTGCATTTGTGGTTTCTTCCATTGTTCTAACTAAAACACCTTTTAAGCCACATGCATCAGCAACTTTAGCATAACTTAATTCTGGATCTAATTCTGTCCCAACAAAATTATTATCAAACCAAAGTGTTGTATTTCTTTTTTCAGCTCCCCATTGATAATTTCTAAAAATCACCATTGTTATTGCGGGCCATTCTTCTCTCGCACACGAACTCATTTCATTCATGCTTATTCCGAAAGCACCATCACCAGCGAATCCAATAACAGGAGTATCTGGGCAACCAATTTTTGCTCCCAAAATTGATGGAAATCCATAGCCACAAGGACCAAATAAACCTGGCGCTAAATATTTTCTTGGCTTTTCAAATGTTGGATAAGCATTACCTATTGCACAGTTATTTCCAATATCGCTTGAAATAATAACATCTTCAGGCATACCAGATTGAATTGCTCTCCATGCTTGTCGTGGTGACATTCTATCCGCATCTCTTTCCCTAGCTTCTTTATTCCAAAATGTTCCTTCATCGTCATCTTCATGATCTAAACTTGAAAGTTTTTGTAACCAAGCAGATTTGGTTTGATGAATTAAATCTTTTCTAACCTGTCTATCAACATCTCCAGCATTAGAAGATAATTTTTCTAAAATTTGTTCAGCAACTAATTTTGCATCACCACTTATTCCAACTGTAACTTTTTTAGTCAAACCTATTCTATCAGGATTAATATCAACTTGAATTATGCTTGCATTCTTTGGCCAATAATCAATTCCATAACCAGGTAAAGTAGAAAAAGGGTTCAATCTTGTTCCTAAGGCTAACACTACGTCAGCTTTTGAAATTAATTCCATTGCAGCTTTTGATCCATTGTATCCTAAAGGTCCTACCGCTAAAGGATGGCTCCCAGGAAAACTATCATTATGTTGATAACCAGAGCAAACAGGTGAATCTAATTTTTCTGCAAGTTTTTTTGTAGCCTCAATAGCTCCACCAATTACAACTCCTGCACCAGATAATATAACTGGAAATTTTGCTTTCGATAAAAGGTCAGCTGCTTTAACTACAGCATCATTTCCTCCGCCTTGTCTTTCTAACCTTACAATTGGTGGAAGATCAATATCAATTACTTGACACCAATAGTCTCTTGGAACATTGATTTGGGCTGGCGCAGATCCTCTTACAGCTTTTTCTATAACTCTATTTAACACTTCTGCCATTCTAGATGGATCTCTTACTTCCTCTTGATAACAAACCATATCTTTAAATAAGTTCATTTGTTCTACTTCTTGAAATCCACCTTGTCCCATGGTTTTATTAGCTGCCTGAGGTGTCACTAACAATAAAGGAGTATGATTCCAATAAGCTGTTTTAATTGGAGTAACCAATCCTGTAATTCCAGGTCCGTTTTGCGCTATAACCATCGACATTTTACCAGTAGCTCTTGTGTAACCATCAGCAATTAAACCACCGTTTGTTTCATGTGCAACATCCCAAAAAGTAATACCTGCGTCAGGAAAAATATCTGAGATTGGCATAAAGGCCGAACCAATAATTCCGAAAGCGTGTTCAATTCCATGCATTTGTAAAACTTTTACAAAAGCTTCTTCTGTTGTCATTTTTGTCATAAAACTAGAACCCCTCTAAAGTATAAATTTAAGTATTTATAAAATTCGTTTGTTAATTTGTGCGATTAATATATAAGATTTTACAAAATTCAAACAAACAAATCGACACGATATGGCAACAGATATAATAATTCACGATGAAAAAGACAACGTAGGAGTTGTTGTTATTGAAAAAATCACTCCGAAACAAGATTGCTCTTGCTGGGTAATGGAAAATGACAAAACTGTAAGTATTCAATCTGCAGATGAAATTCCTTTAGGCCACAAGATTGCTATGATTGACCTTAATGAAGGTGATACAATAATTAAATATGGTCACGATATAGGAAAAGTGGTTAAATCTATAAAAAAAGGTGAACATGTTCATGTTCACAACGTTAAAACAAAGAAATGGTAGAAAGATTATGGAAATTCCAAAAAGTTTTTTAGGTTATAAAAGAGAAAACGGTAGAGCCGGTACAAGAAATCATGTTATCATTTTACCGGTAGACGACATCTCTAATGCTTGTGCTGAAGCAGTAGCTAACAATATCAAAGGTACTATAGCACTTCCACATTCATATGGAAGGCTGCAATTTGGAGCAGATTTAGAATTACATTTTAGAACTATGATTGGAACCGCAAAAAATCCAAATGTTGCAGCAGCAATTATAATTGGAATTGAGCCAAAATGGACAAAAAGAATAGTTGATGAAGTTGCTAAAACTGGAAAACCAGTTGAAGGATTTAGTATTGAGGGCGCTGGTGATATTGAAACTATTATGAAAGCCTCAAAAAAAGCTCAAGAATTCTCTATATGGGCCTCTGAAAAACAAAGAGAAGAATGTCCAATTAGCGATCTATGGATTTCAGTTAAGTGCGGAGAATCTGATACTACATCTGGTCTAGCATCAAATCCAACAGTTGGAAATTTGATGGATAAACTTGAACCACTTGGTGTTCATTTATGTTTTGGAGAAACTTCAGAATTAACTGGAGCAGAAACAGTTTGTGAGAAAAGAGGAAAAACACCAGAAGCTCAAGAGAAATTTAAAAAAACATGGAACGATTATAATGACTTTATTTTAAAAGAGGCTACTGACGATTTATCTGAAAGCCAACCCACAGCTGGAAATATTGCTGGTGGTTTAACAACAATTGAAGAAAAAGCTTTTGGAAATTTTCAAAAAATTGGTTCAAGACAATTTATTGACGTTTTAACTCCGGCTGAAGAACCTGAAAAAGGACCAGGATTATATTTTATGGATACTTCCTCTGCTGCAGCTGAATGTGTGACATTGCAAGCTGCTGGTGGATTTAATATTCATTTATTTCCCACAGGACAAGGAAATATAATTGGAAATCCTATTGAACCTGTTATTAAGTTGACTGCAAATCCATTAACTGCAGTTAATATGAGTGAACACATTGATTGTGATGTTTCAAAAATTCTTTCAAGAGAAATGAATTTATCTGAAGCTGGAGATGAACTTATCAAAACAACTTTAAGGGTAGCTAACGGAAGATTGACTTGTGCAGAGGCTTTAGGTCACAAAGAATTTGTGATGACTAAACTCTATAGAAGTGCATAAAATTTCTGTGTTTAATAAGTTTCAGTATCTAAAATCAATTTTTCCAGGTATTGTTTTAGCTTTAATATTTTGCTTGTTCTCTCAGGGTATTAATAACGTATTAGCTGTAGAGATTTTTGGCACTGAAAAAAGTCCAATATCAACAGTACTAATTGCAATATTACTTGGAATATTAATGGGTAATGCTTTTACACCAAGACCAGGTATGATGATTGGTTTGGATTTTACCCAACAATATATTTTAAAATTAGGAATAATTTTTTTAGGTATAAGATTAAGTTTTGCTGATTTTATTAAATTTGGCTCTGTAGCGATACCTCTAGTGATATTTTGTGTTTTAGGTGTATTAATATTGATTAAGCTCCTTATAAAAAAAGTCCCAATATCCTCGAAAATGTCTTATCTGATTGCTATTGGTACAAGCGTTTGTGGAGCCACTGCAATTGTTGCAACGGCTCCAGTTATAAATGCAAAAAAAACAGAAGTTGCTTACGCAATTGCTAATATAACGTTATTTGGGGTGATTGCTATGCTGGTTTATCCATATTTTGCAGAATGGTATTTTAGTAATAATGCTTTAGAAGCTGGCTTATTTTTAGGAACTTCAATTCATGAAACTTCTCAAGTTGCAGCTGCAGGATTAATTTATGATCAACAATTTAATAATCCTGAAACTTTAGATGTAGCAACAGTAACGAAATTAATTAGAAACACTTTTTTGGTAATACTAATTCCCTTATTTGCTTTCTTATATAATAGAGGTGAATTTAAAGAACAAAAATACTCAATTTTAAGTATTTTTCCATATTTTGTACTTGGTTTTATTGGCATGATAATTTTAAGAAATTTTGGAGATCAATTATTTTCGTCTGAAAGTGATAGTTTTTATGCTTGGTCTAGATTCATTGAATATTTAAAAATTTTAGCAACTATATTTTTGACAATGGCTATGGCTGCTGTAGGAATTTCAATAAACTTAAGTGAACTTAAATCAATGGGATATAAACCATTTGTAGTTGGTTTGATTGCAGCAGTGACTGTTGGAATTATTAGTTTAATATATATAAAAACTCTAATAAATTTTTTTATTTAAGATTTTACTAATAATTTTTTTCGCAAGTTAGAAATAAAACGCCTTATAAAGGCTGCTCCAACACCTAAAATAATTGCAAACATAATAGTAAACAGTCCATAAAAGAAAGGCATCTCATTAGAAAAATCAATTATAAATTGAGAAAAGAAGTTTAGATCTGAACTTGTTGCGTTTGCAGTTCCATTCATAATTTGATCTGCGAAAAATGTATCGTATGCTATTGCTATACCTACAATAAGTAATAAGATTGCTAATAAAGCTCTTAAACCTGAGCTATCAATTCTTTCACCTAATTTTTGTCCAACTTGAACTCCTATGATTGAACCAACAACCAACATTAAAACTAACAACAAATCTATAGATCCATAATTAAATGAATGAAGAAAAGTAACAATCACACTTACAAAAATTGTTACAAATAAAGATGTACCAGGAACTAATTTAGTAGGCATTTTAATTATATAAATCATTGCTGGGACTAAAATAAACGCTCCACCAATCCCCATAATAGCTGCAATAAAACCAACCAATAAACCAATTATAATTGGAGTAAAAATACTTTCATACAATTTTGACTTTGGAAATCTCATTCTTAATGGAAGTCCGTGTATCCAATAATGAACATGTAGTTTTTTTTTAACCACAACGTTTCTTTTTGCTTTATCTATTTCTCCTAAACTTTCAACCAACATTAATGTTCCGATTATTGCCAATATATACATATAAGCCAAAGAGATAACCGTATCTATTTTTCCAATGCCTTTGAAATATGTAAAAGTATAAATTCCTAAAGAAGTTCCAATTACCCCTCCAATCACAATCATTGATCCCATTTTGTAATCTAAAGTATTTTTTAAATAATGAGTTGTGGAACCTGAAACTGAAGTAGCTAAAATATTATTTGCTTCATTAGCAACTGCATATGCAGGAGGTATTCCTAAAAAAATTAAGAATGGTGTCATTAAAAATCCACCACCAACACCAAACAAACCTGAAAGAACTCCTACAATTGCACTTAACAAAAGTATCTCGATAGGGTTAACAAAAACTTGAGCTATCGGTAAAAATACTTCCATAAAAAAATTTAAAAGTTGTTAAAAAACAACTTAGTTAAAAGTGATAAAAGTTCCAACTAAAATCACTCCCCAATAAGCTGTTAGGCCTGCTATGATTCCTACTTTGATAAATATTGTTTTAAAATTTGAGAGTTTGTTAATAATTTTTACGTTAGAAAGTAACATTAAATTCGTCAATACACCCAGAAAGAAATTTGTCAAACAATTATTTATTATTAAGCAATTTTTTTTGTCTAGTAGATGGTAGCCCCAAAAACTTTAATGGTGTCATCCTCAACTCCTAGAACCAATCGTCCGAGGAACTCTCCTGGAATTTCTTTATTTGTCTGTTTAATTAAAACAGTTATATGATCTCCTCTTCTAAGACATCCAAATGGTTCAAAAGTCTCTTTAAGATTAGTAATTAGCTTATTATTAGCCCACTGCTTACCAAGCTCCACTTCGTTAGCGCCAAAAAGCATTTGAGTAGAGAAATCTCTAGTAAACCCACCATAATCTTTAAGATTAGATGATTTAACTAAATTATCCCAAATAGGTTTGGCTAATTCAAATATCTCATCGTCTGTTTTAGATAAAATATCCATAAAATTTACTTGAAAAGTTTATTAAGAAGCTTTTTTCTTCTCGTTCTCATCCACTATATGGTAGACAGGAACTTTCTCCATACTAAACTTACCAGTCTTGGGATCTCTTCTTGAAACTGTTAGACAATGCCAATTATCATCATCAAGTTTCATATGATCACCTCTGTAATAATATCCAGGCCATCTAGTTTCTTCTCTAAACATGGTATGTTCTGTTACACACTGAGATGTCAAAGCTCTGTGTTTAAGCTCCCATGCCCTCATAAGCTGGTGATAATCCTCAGCTCCAACGTTTTCAAGATCTTCTTCAAGCCAAGCTAACAATTCTAATCCTCTTTTTAGCATATTAGCATTAGTCATATAGTTTGTAGCTATACCACCTACATATTCATCCATTATTCTTTGTAAACGTTGTAAGCCTTGAATAGGTGATATATAGCTTGGAGATACAGTTCCTCCTGTAATCTCATTTTGAGCAACTGTGTAATTTTCTAAAGGTTTGTAAACTTTAACTTTAAAATCTTCACATTGTTTATCTGATACCTTTAAGCCCTCAGCTTTTTTGTCTTCAATGTATTTTACAGCTGCTTTTGCTGCTAATCTACCTTCAGTAAATGAGCCTGACGAAAATTTGTGAGCGCTCCCACCAACAGTATCACCTGCTCCAAATAATCCATCAATTGTTAGCATTCTATTATAGCCCCAAAAGTACTCTGGTGGAGATAAATCTTCTGGTCCGCTTACCCAAGCTCCAGAACAAGTAGCATGAGAACCCATTACATATGGTTCTGATGTTGTTAATTCTGGATTTGTATATTTTGGATCAATATTTTGAGATGCCCAAACAACAGCTTGACCTACTGTCATTCCTAAAAAGTTTTCCCAACCAACAGTTTCTAAATGTGGATCTTGAAAAGCCTCAGTAGTAACCATATGGATTGGTCCACCACCTGCCATTGTTTCTTGAATAAAAGCATGATTTCTTAAACACGTAGGTGTTGGATGGTGATCTATGTATTCTCCTACTAATTCTTTAGTCTGGTCGTACCATTTCTTCTCATAGTTTTCACCGTTTGCATTTTGTGTATATGTTTTTAAGTGTAAAAAGTAAGCTCCAACTGGTCCATATCCATCTTTAAATCTACATAACACAATTCTATTTTCCATTTGAGTCATCTTAGCACCAGCTGCAATTGGTAATGCGTAAGCAGAACCATTACTCCAAGGAGCATACCAAGTTCTACCCATACCTTCACCTACAGCTCTAGGTTTAAATATGTGTGAAGCTCCTCCTGCTGCAACAATTACTGCCTTTGCTCTAAATACATGAAAATCACCTGTTCTCATATTAAACCCAACAGCTCCACCTACTCTATTCTCTTGCGCCTCATCCATTAAAAGATGAGTAATCATAATTCTATTATAAATTTTGTCTGCAGATTTTTTTGCTGCTTCTGCTACAATCGGCTTATAACTTTCACCGTGGATCATTATCTGCCACTTACCTTCTCTTAAATATCTTCCAGTCTCTTCATTTTTCATCATAGGAAGACCCCACTCATCAAACATATGAACAGTCGAGTCTACATGACGAGCCATGTCATAACCTAAATCTTCTCTAACCATTCCCATCAGATCATTTCTTGCGTATCTGACATGATCTTCAGGTTGATTTTCGCCCCACTGCATACCCATGTAACAGTTAATTGCGTAAAGACCTTGAGCTACCGCCCCACTTCTGTCTATGTTTGCTTTTTCAACACAAACAATTTTCATATCTCTACCCCAGTGCCTTGCTTCGAAAGTTGCACCAGTGCCGGCCATTCCTCCACCAACAACTAATACATCACATTCTTCGTAATGAGTTTTGTGCTTAGCCATTAGTAATAAACTCCTTTTTTAAAAGATTCTTTTGGAACTGCAGGAAGTTCACCATCGATATTTAGTCCTTCAGGTTCGGTGTAAAGTCTTTGTGAATTTAATTCTCCTTGTTTTATTTTTTCACCATCTGCAAGTTTAGGAATAAACTTTCCCCATGGTTTTGTTGTTATTGGTGAAACAAAGTCTTTTGTTGTCCCATTTCTAAATTTTATTTTCCAAGAAATAGTTCCTTTTTCTTCTTCACGTCTTACTCTAACGCTATGTCCCATTGGAGCAAAATCTGCATAACCTCTTACGTCAATCGCATGATTTGGGCATGCTTTTACACATGAATAACATTCCCAACAAAAATTAGGTTCTATATTTTTCGCACGTCTAATATTTTCATCAATGTGCATTATATCAGATGGACAAATATCTACGCAGTGACCGCATCCATCACATCTAGTCATATATACAAAAGTTGACATAATTTATTTTCTTTCCTTTTTTGTTATCATATTAATAATGTTTTGGCTCTTCTCTTTTTATTCCTAGGCCAAATTGCTCAGGAGCATCCGCAGGAGGTGGTAAATTATCTCTAGAACCATCTGCTTCAGCCAAATTTTTCTGTATTGCTGCTCCAGGCTTATAGAACATATGAGCAAATTTCGACCAATAAACTCCACCAAATAAAACTAAATTAGAAACTACAAACAATGCAAAAAATAAGAATGACAAACCGACTTGACCATTGAATTGAGTATAAGACCAAGCTAGTCCAAAAGTTGAACATGCTAATAATGCTAGAACAAACAAATCAGCTTTAATAATTCTATACCAAGGGTGTGCTTCGGCAGAAACATCTACTCTTAAAAAAAACCAAAACCAAAATCCACCAACACATGTGAGTATTGCACCTACATGCCATAACATTGACCACAATGTAGAAGAAGTTTTATCTGCACCTGTATAACAAAACACTAACATTGCTGAAGCAATCCAAAAGATTATAGTTCCATACATGCCAAGAACATGTGCTAACCTTCTTTTTCCAAAACCTAATTCTGATGTTGTTCCAATGTCATAAACAGTAGTCTTGGCAATAATTTTTGCCTTCTCAGCAGCTCCAACCTCTCTTGTTGCTTGTAATTTTGCTTTTTTTGCATTGTTAAAGAAATAAGTTAAATTTTTGTGATGTATCATCTGAATAATTGTTCCAAAAGCAATTAAAAACACCATTGCAATTATAAAACCTTGCATAACGACAGTGGGAACTACTTCTGATAATAACGAAAATGGATTTGTTTCAAGCATTATACCCTTATGTTAAATTATTTTTAAATAATTTCAAAGTTTTCTAATCTAGTTAACTCATCAGATCAACAAAAACTATTGATAAATTTGTCTTTAATAACAATTAAAAAATATTTACTTTCTTTAGTAATGTTGTTTTTTTGGGATCACAGACCTAACACCTCCTTGCGGATTCTCCACATCCCCTTCTCTTCTTGGGATTAAATGAATATGACAATGCATAATTGATTGACCTGCAGATTTTCCTGCATTTATGCCTATATTGAAACCTTTAACACTAGAATCTTGTTTTAAAATTTTTTCTTTAGTTTTTAAGATTAATTCGTTACATGACAGAATTTCATCTTTAGTAAGCTCAAAATATGTCTCTACATGTCTTTTGGGAACGATAAGACTATGAAATTGTGAGACAGGGTAGCTATCTGTGGATGAATAAGCCAATTTGTTTTCAAACTGAAGCTCCTCTTTTCTAATTTTACAAAATATACAAGGATTGTTTGGGTCTTTCATATTTAAACAAGAGAGTTATATATTTTATTTAACTTAGTGTAGCAAATAGTCTTTCTACTCTTCCATTTAAGATCGTTTATATTTGATACTGATGTTACCCCTTTACCAGATCCAATAAGAATTATTTCTTCGTAATCATTTATTGATTTAATTGAAATATCTTTAAAATTAATTTTTATTTTTTTGCTAATAAATTTAAGTGTGTTTCCAAAATAACAATTTTTTTTAGGTGAAAAGATCTTTCCATTTTTCACAAAAACTAAATTTGAGGTTCCAGTTTCTAAAATCTTATCATTTGCAACTAAAGCAATATCAAATTTAGTTGAGTCAACTTTGCTTAATTTTGCTAATATTTTTTTATAATATAGATTTTTATAATTTGGCTCTACTCTTTTATATTTAAACAATAAAAGATTAAAATTACTTTTTGGTTTTGGTCTTTTTCTAATTGAGATTGATATTAGTTTTTTATTTAACGCTATACGAAATAAATTATCAGGGCCTTTGTATAAAGTATTTTTGTTAATTAAATCTTTAATAATATTTTTTAAATATTTTTTTCTTATTCCGTATTTTTTTGTAGATTTTATTAAGTTCTCTATATGCGGTTTTAAAAGTATTAACTTAGGAGGTTTACCAACCATTCGCATTGTAGTAAATACGCCTCTAGATCCCCAAAGATCTTTGAAAGTAACTTCTTTAAGATTACTAAGCTGATAAGATTTTTTTAATAAGAGTGTTGCCATTTTCTGTTAAAAAAGATTCTGGATGAAATTGAAATCCATATATTTTATTTTGATTATCTTCAAGGCCCATAGGTATTTTTGTTTCACTACATCTCATAGTTATTTTAATTGAATTCGATTTGAATGGCTCCATTAATTTTAATGAATGATATCTACCAACTTTAAATTGTTGATTGTTTTTAAAGATTTTACTTTGATTATTTGTTTTTATTTTGGATTGAAATCCATGATATATTCTTTTTTGCTGTATGATTTTACCTCCTTCATTATACAAAATCATTTGATAACCAAGACAAATACCAATAATTTTTTTCTTTCCTTTATATTTTTTATAAATTTTTGATGTTGTTGGATAATCTTTTGGTGATCCAGGTCCTGGAGATAAAACTATCACATCACTTTTATCAAGCGATTTATCATTTACTTCATAATAGTTTGCGCAAATTACTTTATCAAATTTTGCAAATTGATGAACCACATTCCAAGTAAAAGAGTCTTGATGATCTATTATGTAAATCATTTAAATAACTCCAATAAAGATTTTGCTTTAATATAATTTTCATTAAACTCTTTCTTTGGTGAGCTATCTAATACTACACCAGATGCAGCAGAGATCTCTGATTGATTTTTATAATTTAATATAGATCTAATTATTATATTAAACTTCATATCTTGATTAAATTTAATAAATCCAAAACTGCCTGTAAAAATATTTCTGCTTTCTTTTTCTTGCTTATTTAAAAGTTCTAAAGTTCTGATTTTAGGGCAACCAATTACAGATCCTCCAGGCATCATAGCTTTGATGATATCAATCAATTTTGTATTTTCATTTATTATCCCACCTATTGAAGTCACATAATGAAAAAGATGCTTATATTCTTCAACGTATTTTTTTTTAAGTATTTTAACACTTCCAGGCTTACAAATTTTTGATAAATCACTTCTTTCCATATCAACTATCATGTTGTGTTCTTTTGTTTCTTTCTCATTATTTTTGAAATATTTAAGAGCTATATTTTTATTTGATAATAATTTTTTTTTAAAAGTTCCAGCTATTGGTTTTGTTATAATTTTGTTTTTTTGCTTATCAATTAATGTTTCGGGTGAGCAACTTACTATAGAATAATCCTTGTCTTTTATCATAAATGACTCTGGGGACGCATTAACACGCATCAATTTCCAAAAAAAATTAACAGGATTAATTAATGATTTATTCTTATATTTTGTACAAATTTTAATTTGATAGGTTTCACCTTCTCTTATTTTTTTTGAAAATAATTCAAATATTTTTTTATATTTTGCATATGAAATATTAATCTTAAAAGGACTTAATATTTGAGTTTTGTTGAATTGATAGTTAAATGTATGTTTTTTTATATTAGATATAACTTTAATATCTTTTCTAATTTTAATTATAGTCTCAGGTTTATAAAAAATTCCTTTATAAAAGTTTATCCTTTTTTTGTTTTTTAAATTAATACCAATCAAATTACATAAAATTTCATAACCAAAAAATCCAAGATATAAATCTGTTTCTTTGTTATATTTTTTTTTCTCTAACGAATTAAGAAATTTGTGTATATTTTTTTTTGTTAAAACAATTTTTTTGGAAAAATCAGTGTAAATATTATACCCATCATCTACTTTATAAATAATTAAAGGTTTATCTGATTGGTACAGATCCTCTAAATAAGGATTAAATTTAAACTTATGCTGGCTGAGTTCTTTCAATTGCTTTCTCTACTATAGGTAAATGTATCAGACCTGCAAAAATTGATAATGCGATAGATCCGTACCATGCATAATCAAAATTTCCATTTAATTCATAAAATACACCACCTAGATATGCTCCTAGGAAAGAACCAATTTGATGGCTTACAAAAACTATCCCATATAAAAGTCCAACGTATTTTGTACCAAATATATGGGCAACAATTCCATTTGTTGGAGGAACTGTGGATAGCCACAAAAAACCAAAAGTAACTCCAAAAACTACAGAGTTAAAAATACTTGGTGGTAAGAAAATAAAATAAATTATAGAAACGCCTCTTAAAAGATAAATAGCACTTAAAATTTTTTTCTTACTGTATCTTGTTGATAAATAACCGCTGGTAATTGTACCAGCCATATTAAATACACCAATCAAAGCTAAAACCATTGCAGGTGTCCAATCAGGCAAACCTTTATCTGCCATATAGGTAGGAATGTGTGTTGCTACTAGAGCAATATGCCAACCACAAACAAAAAAACCTAAAGTTAGATAAATAAAACTTTTGTTGGCAAATGCCTCTCTTAGAGCCTCTCTTGCTGTTTGATTATTATCTTGATTAACTCCTACAGGTATTTTCGGAGTACTAACAAACAAAGCTACCACTAATCCTAATCCTAAAAGAAGAGAAAAATATAAAAGAGTATTCTCCCAGCCTGTTTCAACTAAGGAATATCTTACAAGCAAAGGTGATACAAAATATCCAAATGAACCTGCACATGTAACAATTCCTGTTGCAATAGTTCTATTAGATGCTGGAAAATGTTTAGCTACTACTGATACTGGGATTCCTATTGCAGTGGAGCCCAAGCCTATTCCTATCATCACTCCTATAGTTAAAGTAAAATAACCTCCAGTATTATAGCCAGAATAAAAAAGCAAAACCCCAACTAAATAAAAAACAAAACCAATAAATATTGCAACCGCTCCTCCATATTTATCAGTAATTACACCAAACAACGGACTGAATACTCCCCAAAGTAACAACTGCAATCCCATAACAAAACCAAAATGAGAAATTGAAATATCTAAGTCAGTATTAAAATCAAAATAAAACAACCCAAAGGTCTGTCTTATTCCTAAAGAAATAATTACAACTATAGAAGCGGCAATTAAAGTGATTAGTGCTTTTTTGCTAAGAGTAAAACTTTCTGAACTCATTTAATAAATTTTAATGCTTGTTTTATATCATT
>CACJRQ010000004.1 GCA_902595885.1 uncultured Pelagibacteraceae bacterium | reverse complement strand
TAACTAATTCGAGCTCATTATGATTTTAAAAAAAATTCTATTTAATAAATATAATATCTATCTATTTTTGTTATTTATTTTGATTTCAATATTTGGAACCATTTATATGTATAAAAATAAAGATCTTCATGATCATATGTACACATATAAAGTAAGAATTCCTTACATAACTAAAATTAAAAACGAAGTTAATTCCATTGGAACAACAAATATTCCGTTTATGGATTTTTATAATTTTGTTGATTATATACAAGCTGATCAAGGTGTTTTAGAAAGTTGTCCTGATTTTGCTAAAAGTGTGAGGCTTAGCATATGGGAAGCAAGGAATGCTGTTGATTACAGAATTCAAATAAAATCAAAAAATACAAAAAATATTATTAAATGCATAGATAAAATTATAATTAAAATTGAAGAAAAAAAAAAAGAAATGGTTCTTCAAGTAAAAAAAATAAATCAATTTGAAAATTCAGTTTTTGAGGAATCAGTAAAAAAAATAATTGAGAACAAAGATTTTGCAAAATTTAGAGAATTTGTTAATCAAGAAGTAAGAGATATTGAAATACCTAATTATGGGCCAAGTGCAATTTTAGAAATTTTGGCAGCTGCTCTAGAAGTAGAAATAAAGGATCAAGAAGAGAAAGAATTACCTGGTCCAAATTATAGTGATAATTTCTTAAGAGGATATGTTTATAACTTTTTAGAAAGTTATAAGTCATATAGATACATAGATAGTCTAAGCGAAACAAAATATCAAAAAATTTCTGAGAGATATTTTTTAAAAGACAATATATATAAATTTAATCTTGGTCTGTCATTTATATTTGTCTTATCTATAATTTCTGTAAATATTAATAATCTAAGAAAACTCTTTTGAAAGAAAATATTTTAATTACAGGTGTTGCTGGATTTATAGGATTCAGTTTGGCCAGAAAATTTCTCGAGAATAATTATAAAATATATGGGATAGACAATTTAAACAATTATTATGATAAAAAATTAAAATTTAATAGGCTCAAAATTCTTAAGAAAAAAAAAAGTTTTTATTTTAAAAAATTAGACTTGAAAAATTACAAAGATTTAGAAAAATATATTAAAAAATATAAAATAAACTTTATAATACATTTAGCCGCGCAAGCAGGGGTAAGATATTCTTTAAAAAATCCACATACATATATTGATAATAATATAACTGCTTTTTTAAATATTTTAGAAATCATGAAAAAAAGAAAAATTAAAAAAATAATTTACGCAAGTAGCTCAAGTGTTTATGGAAAAATTAAGAATAAAATTTTTTCTGAAAGTTTAGACACAAGCTCACAAATCAATATATATGCAGTTTCAAAGAAGACCAATGAACTAATGGCTCATGCTTATCATGACTTATATAAAATAAACTCTATTGGATTAAGATTTTTTACAGTATATGGTCCTTATGGAAGACCAGACATGTCCCTATATATTTTTGCAGATGGAATTAGAAATTTAAAAAAATTTGAACTTTTTAATAATGGTAAAATGGTAAGGGATTTTACATATATTGATGATGTAGTTACATCAGTATTTAAACTATTTAAAAAATTCTCTATATCCAAAAAAAAAACATGTAATATATTTAATATAGGAACATCTAGCCCGGTTAGACTTAAGAAATATGTTAAACTAATATCTGACAATTTAAATAAAAAACCAAAAATCGTTCTTAAAGAATTACAAAAGGGTGATGTAAAGTCAACTATTTCAAATTCTAGTAAATTATATAAATACATTAATTTTAAACCAATCACAAAAGTAGACGAAGGAATTAAAAAATTTGTTACTTGGTTTACTGTTTATTACAAGTAAAACTAAATGCGTTTACTGCATGTTATTTATTCTGGTTTAGGAGGTCAGGGAGCATTTTTATTTCCATTAATTAAAAATTTAAAAAAAAAAACTAATTATAAGAATATTATTATATTTTATGGAGTGGAGAGTTTACTTACAGATTACAAAAAGTTTTGTGAAGAAAATAATATAGAGTTTTATTATATTAATTCTAAAAAGTTACATTCTAGTTTTAGGTACATCAATATTTTAAATAAATTAAACCCTGATATAATTTATATCCATACCTCAGTTATTTTAAGATCAGTAATCTTTAATTTTTTTAAAAAATCAAAACTAGTTTTTGTAGATCATACTTCAAATCAAGTTAAAAGAAAATATGACTGGATAAACTTATTTATTTCTTGTCTGTTTTTTGATCAAATAATATTTTTAGCTAAGTTTCATCAAAGAGAAATTCAAGAAAATTATTTTTTTAAAATTTTTAAGAGTAAATTTAAATTAATTAAACCAGGTATTTCTATTAAAAAGACTTATTTCAAGAATAAAATAGCAAGAAGTAAAAAAAAAAATTTAATAAAACTTGGAATGGCATCAAGATTAACTAAAGGTAAAAATCATCTTAACTTAATTGATGCGTTTAAGAAAATTCAAAATAATAACAATATTAATTTTAAATTAAGTTTAGTTGGAACAGGACCAGAAAAAATTAATATAAAAAATTATATAATAAAAAACAAATTGGACAAATCTATAACATTGGATGGATTTAAGAACATTAAAAATATGAATAAGTGGTTTAAAGAAATTGATATTTATGTTCACTGGTCAAAAGGGGAAGTAGTAAGTCGATCAATTCTAGAAGCTATGCAAAATCAAAAAATAATCTTTGCTTACAGAATTTTATCAACAAAAGAACAGTTGATAAATGGTTTTAGATCTGGAATTTTATTTAATGATGATAAAGATTTTATAGATAAATTTAATAAATATTATTCAAATAAAAAAAAAATAAAAAAATTAAGATTTAATTGTTTAAAAAAAATTGAAAATAGTTACAGCATAAATAAATTTGTTAAAACTTTTGAAAATACTATAGGTAAAATTTGAGAATACTACATGTTATAACCAGTCTGAACCGAGGAGGAGCTGAAATTCATCTTTTGAATTTGGTATCTGAGCAAGTAAAAAATGGATATACAGTTCAAGTAGTATTCTGGAAAAAAAATGCTGATCTAATTAAATTTTTTAAAAAAATAAATGTAAGTACCTATTGTTTAAATAAAAATAGTTTTTTTTTTGAAAAAAATATTATTATTAACTTTATTTTTTGCTGTTTAAGACTGAATAAAATAATTAAGCTATTTAATCCTAACATTTTACATGCTCACTTACCTTTTTCGGAATTAATAAGTTATTTTAATTTAATTTTAAGAAAACATATTAAATTTATAATATCAAAACATATAGATACTGTTTACTTCTCAAAAGATAACAATAGAAAATCTTTCTTCGGTAAAAAATTGGAATTGATAGTTAGTCATAGAGCAGAGAAAATAATATGTATATCTGATGCAGTTAAGAAATTTATGTCATCAAAATATATGGGAATAAGAAAAAAAAAATTGATAAAAGTTTACTATGGTTTAGATTTTAAAATTTATAATGACAACAAAATTTCATCAAAGTTAAAAAAGTTAAAAATTAAACTTAGAGGTAAAAAGATTATTGGAACCATTTCTAGATTAGTACCTCAAAAAAGAATAGATATGATGATAAATGCTTTTAGTGAATATAACACTAATTATGAAAATAATTCTTATCTAATAATTGTTGGAAAAGGTCCAGAGAAAGAAAATTTAAAGAGGTTATCTAACAAATTAAAAATAAATGATAAAATTATTTGGATTGATTATTTAGATGATATTAAAAGTTTTTTTTCTTTAATTAATATTTTTTGCTTAACTTCAGAACACGAAGGTTTTGGGATTGTAACACTTGAAGCATTTTATAACAAAAAACCAATTATTTGTACACATGCCGGTTCATTACCCGAGATAGTTAAAAATGATTATAATGGAATCTGTCTAAGAAAGAATAAATTATATCTTCTACCAAAATATTTTCATCAATTAATGTTTAAAAAAAAAGCTAAATTTTTAGTTAAAAATGCTTTTAATATTTTGAATAAAAAATTTACAAATAAAAAAATGTTTAAACAAACAGATAGAATTTATAGGAATAACTAATGTGTGGAATTGCAGGTTTCATTGATAACAAGTTAGATTACGATTATGAAAATGTTTTAAAGAACATGGTGATTTCTCTAAATCATAGAGGTCCTGATAGCCAAAATTATTGGAAAAGTTACGATCAAAAAATCTTAATTGGACATTCAAGACTTTCAATAAGAGATTTATCAAAAAGATCAAATCAACCAATCACATCAGATGATTATAGATATGTATTAAGTTATAATGGTGAAATATATAATACTGAAGATTTAAAAATATTTTTAAAGAAGAATTTTTCTTATTCTTTTAGTGATAATAACGTTTCAGATACAATAATTTTATTAAAACTTATTGAGTTAAATGGTTTAGAAAAATCATTAATATTACTTGATGGTATGTTCGCTTTTTTTTTACTTGATCAAAAAAAAAAAGAGGCTTTTTTAGTTAGAGATAATTTTGGGCAAAAACCATTATATTTTATAATGAAAAATAATTTTTTTTGTTTTGCATCTGAGCTAAAAGCTTTAAGAAAGCATCCAAAAATAGATTTTAGATTAAATAAATATTCTATTAATCATTTTCTTAATTATTCTTATATATCAGCACCAAATACAATTTATGAAGACGTGTTTCAATTAGAACCTGGGTCATATCTCAAACTTTCATATGCTGAATTAAGTTATTTTGACGAAAGAAAAGATTTTCGAAAACAACATATTTTAAATTATAAAAAATGGTGGTCTCCAAAAAAAGAAAATTTTTTAATTAAAAAAAAAAAAGATAATTCTGAAGAATATTCAAATTTATTATTTTCTTCCATGGAACAATTTATGCAATCTGATGTTTCAGTAGGTACTTTCTTATCAGGTGGTATTGACTCTGCTCTTGTAACAAGTATTTGCTCAAAAATTTCTAAACGTAAAATAAGTACATTTACAGTAGGATTTAATGTTAAAAATTACGATGAAACAAATATTGCTAAAAATGTTAGTAATATTCTATCAACTAATCACCATGAAGTTTTTCTAAGTGATAAAGATATTTTAGAGACAGTTGAGAGTATTGCACATGTGTATGATGAACCTTTCGCTGATAGTTCTCAAATACCCACAATGTTTTTAGCAAAATTTGCAAAAAAAAAAATAACAGTCGCTTTGACTGGTGATGGTGGAGATGAAATTTTTGGAGGATACAATAGATATATATATCTTCCAAAATTAATTAAATTATTAAAATTTTTAAGAAAACCTATCTTAAAATCTCTAATTAAAATCTATTTAAATTTTCCAAAAATGATAACTCAAGCAATAAATTTAGTTGCTGAAAATGAAAAAATATCTCAAGTAGAGGATAAATTGATTAAACTACTTAAAGTATTAGAAAATAGTCAAAATAATTCTGATATTTATTTTGAAACTTTAAAAACCAATAATACAAATTATTTTAAAAATATAGATTTAAATCAATTAACTAATTTTGAATTGAATAATCAATTAGACTTAATGTATCTTGATAAGATTAATTATCTTCCAAACGATATTTTATGTAAAGTGGATAGGGCTACAATGCATTCATCACTAGAGTCCAGGGCACCTTTTTTAAGTAGTAAAATAGTAAATTTTGCTGAAACATTAAGTAAAGATGATTTGTTTAAAAATAATTTAGGAAAAAATATAAACAGAAAAGTTTTATCTAATTTTATTCCAGAGAAAATTTTTCAAGTTCCCAAGAAAGGTTTTGGTGTTCCACTCAATCAATGGCTGAAAGGGCCATTGCGTCATTGGGCTGATTATTTATTTTATGATCATAGTTTTTCAGAAGACTATAATATTAATAATAAACATATAAATGATATATGGTTAAAATTTAAAAAAGACTCAAAAGGAAATGAAAAATTAATTTGGAATATTCTTATTTTGAAAGCTTGGGATTTAAGGTGGAATGCTAGATCTTAACTCTTCTAACTTTAGTATAATCTTTGATCTTGTTAATTTATTAACTATTTTAATTTTAATTTTTATTTCATTTAGAAAAAATTTAATTAATAAGCCCGGATTTATAATTTTAATATTATTTTCATCAACGCCGCTTTTTGGAAATGATGTATTTTTTGATTTTAATGTTTTTCCTGATCAAGCAAAATATATACTAAGTGTAAGTTTAATAAGAGATAATTATTTTTCAATAATTGCAGAATTGTCTAGAGGTGATTTTGAGGCATTTTTATCTAGATTCGACAATATTATTGGAGAAAGATATAAACCTGTTAGATTTACAAGTGTTTTCATAGCCTCAATTCCGATGCCGTTTGTTGAAACTGTTAGAAGTTTGGGATTTTTTGGAAAATTTATTTTTATTGCTTGGTTTATCTACCAAATTACTCATCAACAAAAACTCAAAAAAGATGAAAGTTATTATTATTATTATTTAATATTAGTATTACCATCTATTTTAATTTATTCATCTGTTGGACTCAAAGAAATATATATTCTTGTTTTTTTTCATTTATGTATGTTTTTTATTTTACAAAGAAAACTAATATATTTTATAATTTCTCTGTGTGTTTTAACCTTACTAAGAAATGAATTAATAATAATCATGATTATTTTTTCAATATTTTATATTTTTGTATTTTATTACTTTTCAGAAAATAAAATCTCTAGATCTATAGAAAATTTATTTAAATTTTTATTTGTAATTTCTACTTTGGTTGTAGCAATCATTTTTATAGGTAATTTCTCATCTACAACAGAATATGTTTATTTATTTATCGAAAAAGTAAATCAAATGAAAATGGGCTATCATATGGAAGGTGATGTAACTAAAGAAATAAGATTGTATAGTCATAATTACATTCTAATTCCAATGATCAAAGATATTTTTAATGCAATCTTAACCCCAACATTTAGTAAAAGTAATAGTATCTTTTTAAATTTTTTTATTATTGAGAATTATTTATTATTAATATTGTTTATATTTTATTCTATAATTTTATTTAAATATAATTATTTAAAGTCAATCTTTTTTATCACTTTCTTCTTTATTTTAAATTTGTCAGTAGGCATGTTTGTTATAAATGATATGGCAATTTATAGATATAAAATTACAATGATAATTCCACTAATTTTAATCATGAGAGAAGAAATATTAAATCATAAAAATGAAAATATTATATTTAATAAATCATAGACCTTTTTTTGTTTCTCACAGGTTACCAATAGCTTTAAATATGAAAAGAAATGGTCATGAAGTCCATCTTCTTACAGGAAAAAGTAATGATAAAATTATGGAAAAATATGCTGCAAAACAATTAAAAAAAAATGAGATTAAATCAAATGTTCTAGATTTTAATTCTGCAAATATAAATTTATTTAAATCAATAAAAACTCTTTTTTACACTTACAAATTTATTAAAAAACTAAATCCAGATTTAATTCATTCAGCTTCAATGAAAGCAATTATATTATCTGGTTTATGTTGTTTCTTAATAAAAAAATCTATAGTTATTGCTTTCTCTGGATTTGGATATATTTTTACAGAAACTAGCAATATAAAAACACAAAGTTTAAAAATAATAATTAAATTTTTATTAAGAATAATTTTTCTAAATAGAAAAAAACATATAATTGTGCAAAATAAATTTGACTTTAATTATTTAATAAAAAATTTTAATTTAAATAAAAAAGATATTTCAATACTTAATGGTTCAGGAGTAAAAATAAAAAATATTAAAAAAAGTGTTAAAAAAAAAAATATAGTTTTATTTCCCTCTAGAATTTTAATTCATAAAGGAATAATAGAATTTATTGAAGCAGCAAAGTATTTAAAAAAAAAATATAATAATTGGAAATTTTTAGCTGTAGGATCTTATGTTAGTGATAATCCTACAAATCTAAATTTGAAATATTTAAAAAAAATAGAAAAAAAAAATATTGTATCCTTTCTAAACTATACTCCCAATATTGACCATTTTTTTTATAAATCTAAAATTGTATGTTTGCCAACTTATAGAGAAGGAACACCCAAGGCTTTAATTGACGCCTGTGCTAAGGGACTTCCAATTGTAACTACAAAAATTCCAGGTTGTCATTTAGTGGTAAAGAGTGGATATAATGGATACAAAGTACCAGTTAAAAATATAAATTTACTCATAAAAAAATTAGAAATATTAATAAAATCTAAAACTATTAGAGAAAAATTTTCCAAAAACAGTTTTTCTATAGCAAAACAATATTTTGATATTAAAAGTATAATTAATAAACACTTAAAAATTTATCAAAAAGTTTATAATGCGAAATAATCAAGAAAAAAATTTACTATTAATTCAATTAAATGAGCTTAATTTTGATTATGCAAAATATTACATAGAAAAATATAACCTGGTTAATTTAAATAATTTAATCAAATCAAGTAATTGTCACACAAGTTCAGAAATAAAATATGAATCTCTTGAACCATGGATTCAATGGGTTACTTTAAATACTGGTAAGTCTGCTGCTGAACATAAAATTTTTAGATTAGGAGATGTAGAAAATTTACAAGATGAGCAAATCTATGAAAAAATAGAAAATTTAGGATACAGAGTTGGTGCTATCTGTCCAATGAATACAGTTAACAGATTAAATAGCCCTGCTTTCTTTATCTCAGATCCATGGACGAAAACTACAGGAGACAAGAATTATTTTAATAATTTAATTTCAAAATGTTTGTCAGAGGTAATTAATAATAACTCACAGAGAAAGGTTGGTTTATTAAATTATTTAATAATTATTATCTCTATTTTAAAGTTTGTGAGGTTTAAAAAATATTTTTATTTATTTAAAATTTTATCAAAAATTTTTTTTAAAAAATGGTACAGGGTATTTCTTTTAGAATTTCTTTTACATGAAATTTATCTTAACAATTTAAAGAATAATATTACAAATTTTAGTAGTGTTTTTTTTAATGGTGCGGCGCACATACAGCATCATTATTTTTTCAACCTTGAAAATTTTGACGGAGATAAAAACCCTGAATGGTATATAAAAAAAAATGAAGATCCTTTTAGGGATACTTTATTTTTTTATAATGAAATAATTGGTGATTATTTAAAATTAAATAAAAATTTTCTAGTTTTAACTGGATTAACTCAAGTTCCATATAAGTATAAAAAATATTATTATAGAATAAATAATCCAAGTTTTTTTTTAGATACTTTAAATATAAAATATAAAAATACAAAATCTAGAATGACTAGAGATTTTTTAATTGAGTTCAGTAATAATCAAGAGACCAAAGATGCACATGAAAAGCTAAGTAAACTTAAGGATATGAATGGAAATAAATTGTTTGAAGAACTAGATATTAGGAACAAATCACTATTTGTAACTTTAACATATCCACATGAAATTCAAAATAAATTTGAGGTTAATTTTGAAGATAAAATAATTAATTTTAAAAAATTTATATCATTTGTTGCATTAAAAAATGGTATGCATGATAGTAAAGGATATGCATTTACCAATATTGAAAATTTTTTTGAGCAAAATTCAGAAGTAGAACTCAAAAGTTTTTTTAATAAAATTAAAAAATATTTTCAAAATGAAAAAAATTAAAATAGGCGTGATAGGACTAGGTTACGTTGGACTGCCTCTAGCTATCTGTTTGAGTAAAAAATTTAAGGTAAAAGGTTTTGATATTAATAAAAAAAGAATTGATAATTTATGCAATGGTTATGACCAAACATTAGAATTTACTAGAAAAGAAATCGCTAAAATTAAAAATATTTCATTTACAAATAACATTAAATTATTAGATGATTGTAATTTTTTTATAATCGCTGTCCCAACTCCTATTCACAAGAATAAAAATCCAGATTTAAGAAATTTAAAGTATGCAACACAAAGTGTAGGCAAAATATTAAAACCAGATTCTATTGTAGTTTTTGAATCTACTGTGTATCCAGGTGTAACCGAAAATATTTGTGTACCAATTTTGGAAAAATTTTCTAAGTTAAAATATAAAAAAGATTTTCATTGTGGCTACTCTCCAGAAAGAATTAATCCTGGTGATAAAAAAAGAAAAATTCAAAATATAATAAAAGTTGTCTCTGGTTCTTCTCCAAATATTTTGAAAACAATTAATCATGTTTATAAAAAAACTATTAAAGCAGGAACATTTGTTGCTAGTTCTATAAAAGTCGCGGAAGCAGCAAAAGTAATCGAAAATTCACAAAGAGATATTAATATAGCTTTTATAAATGAACTCTCAAAGATTTTTGATAAGCTTGAAATCAATACATACGATGTACTAAAAGCCGCAAATACTAAATGGAATTTTTTAGATTTTAAACCAGGACTAGTCGGAGGTCATTGTATTGGAGTAGATCCTTATTATTTAGCAAGTATTGCAAAAAAAAAAAAATATAATCCTAAAATTATTTTATCTGGCAGAAGATTGAATAATGAAATGCCAAATTTTGTAATCAATAAATTAGATAAATATTTTAAGAATAAAACAAGTAAAAGTTTAAAAAGTTTACTTATATTAGGTCTTACATTTAAGGAAAATTGTAATGATTATAGGAACTCTTTAATATTTGATATAATTAAAATTATTAATAGAAAGAAAATTAAATATGAAATTTTTGATCCATTTTTAATGGATCAAATTGATCAGCTAAAAAAAAAAGGTCTTACAATTAAAAATAAACTACCTAAAAAAAAATTTGACTCCGTTTTAGTTGCAGTAGGCCATGATTATTTTAAAAAAATGGGTTTAAAAAAAATTACTAAATTTTCTAAATATAAGATTGTTTTTGATTTAAAAAATATTTTCGATTATAAAAATACTATTACACTCTAATTTTATGTTAAATTTTTTTTTTAATCTTTATAATTATTTTGCCACTAATATTGAAAATATTTTATTTAAAAAAAAATCATTTAATAAAAATAATCCTTTTATTAAAAAGGGTTATGAAATTATAAAGTTAAAAAATAAACTTAATATTAATCTCAACAAGAAAAAAACTATTTCAAAAAACAAATATTTAAAAAAATATATACTTGGAAAAAAAGATTTAGATGAAATTATTTTTACTTTGTTTATAAAAAATAATTTAAGAGAAATACTTGAAAAAAAGTTAGGGTCAAAATTTGATATTAATTTTATTCTGGCATACAAAACTTATAATATAAAAATAAAAGACCAAAATAGTGGTTGGTATGCAAATCATTGGCATAAAGACAAAGCTTTTAGTAAAAATATAATTAAATTAATTGTTCCGTTACAAAAAATTGGATCGAGAGATGGGGGCATACAAATTTATGATAAAACTAGTTCGAAGAAAAATGTTAACATAATGAATAAAAAGAAATCTTTTATTTTCACAGGAAAAGAGAGTGATCTTTTAATGTTAAATCCTAATGAGTGCTTTCATAAAGCGGGAAACCCTAAATCAAAACCACGTTCTCAAATAATGCTTCAGTTAAATCCAAGTTTTAATTGGACAAAAGATAAAAAACTTTATCAGAAGCAATTTCATCTAGAACCAAAATTTCCGTTATTGGATTATTTATTTTTGAATAAAGAGAAAATACAATGGAAAAGTTAATAATTTTAACTTTAGCTTTGAATATACTGTTTTTCCTTATTTATGAAAGAATATCAAAATTTATTAATATTTATGATTACCCCTCAAAAAGAAAAATTCATAGTGAGCCCACACCAATTATGGGTGGTATAATTATATATACTAATATTTTCTTCTTCTTCATTTATATTTCTTTTCTTGATAATTCGCTTAGATCTATTTTAATGATCGAAAATATAAAAGTAGGATTATCTTTTTTTTTAACTTTTACTTTTATTTTTTTATTAGGTTTGTATGACGATAAGTTTGACTCTTCTCCAAATGTTAGATTAGTTTTACTGTCTATTTTTATTTTTAATTTTTTATATTTTAATAAAAGTGTTTTAGTTGAAGAGCTAAATTTAAGTTTTTTAAATGAAAAAATTCTTTTAAATAAAATTAGTTTTCTCTTTACATTTTGTTGTATTTTAGTTTTTGTTATATCTATGAATATGTTTGATGGAACAAATTTACAATCTGTTTCATTTTATTTTTTTTTAATAATTTATTTATTTAGTAAAAGTTTAGAATTTAATTTTTTCCTATTTTTTCTAATAATATCAATTCTGTTTTTTGCAATTAAAAATTTTCAAGGCAAAGCTTTTTTAGGTGATGGAGGTACTTACTTAATGTCATTTATTTTTTCTTTAATAATAATAAATAATCATAACTATTTAAATATAAAAAGCGATGAAATTGCTACAATTTTAATTTTCCCTATTGTTGATACTGTAAGATTGTACTTTGCAAGAATATTAGAAAATAAAAATCCTTTTTTACCAGATAAAAATCATTTTCATCATATTATTTTAGATAAATTTAAAGGAAATTTTTCAATAATAATTATTATCTTTAGTTTTGTTCTTCCATTTATTTTATTAAAAATTTTCAATAATAGTTTAATTTCAATCTCTATATTTTTATTAATTTATTTATTAGTAATTTATAAATTTAATAAACACAAAGTAGCAAAATGATAAAAAAGTTCTTTTAATGAAGTCAATTTCTATAGATGTGTTAATCACAACATTTAATTCTGAAAAGTATATTAAAGAAACGATCAATTCTGTACTAAATCAAACATATAAGAATTATAAAATCATTATTGTAGATGATTGTTCAACTGATAAGACATTTGAAATATGTAAAAAATACGCAAAAAAATATAAAAATAAAATTAAATTATATAAATTAAAAAAAAATAGTTCATCAGCAGCTATACCCAGAAATTTTGGAATAAAAAAATGTAAAAGTGAATATATAGCATTTTTAGACTCTGATGATATCTGGATGAATAATAAACTCGAGTATCAAGTATCAAAAATTAAAAATTCCACAAAACTTTTTTTTACAAATTGTAAGTATTTTAAAAATAAAAAAGTTTTAAATTCTTCCATATATTATTTTAGAACTATTCTACAAATTATTTTCTCATACCTAATCAAGAAAAATAGAGAGTGGCTTTTTTTATATAATCCGATTGCTTTTTCTTCAGCAGTAATTCACAGAAGTATATTTAAGAAACTTAGATTTAATACATCTGTCAATTTTGTTGGTATAGAAGATTTAGAACTTTGGTTTAATATTTTGAAAACTTATAATTCTAATTTCATTTATGAAATTAAACCACTTGTATTTATAAGAAGGAGGTCAAAAAGTCTTCATTCAGATTATAATTTTCAAACAATTAAATCTATTAATTTAATAAGCAGCATGTATTTAAATAAAAAAAATTTCATAAACATTTACATTTTTTTATTCAGCATTGCATATAAGTCAATTAGACCTTTGTTAAAAAAATTACTAAACTTTTTCAAAATAAATTTTAGACAATTTGTACTTGGTATTTTCTTTATTATATATCTTATATTTTTTTCACCATTATTTAAATTACTAGGTAATAATTTACTTGTTGAAACTCTCGATAATAAAAAAATTGATACTGTTGTAATTTATTCTGGTCATGAATGGGAAAGTTATGTTAATCAAGGTTACAAATATAGATATACAGACTTACAAAATATTTTAAAATATAATAATGATATTAATATTTATATACTGGGTAGAATACAAGTTATAACGGAGCAGAGAATAATTGAAAATTTGCTACAATCAAGAGGTGTTAATAAAGAAAAAATTGAAATTATTTATCAAGATTTAGGAAGTTCATCAAAAAATTTAGAATATTTATACAATAGACTCATTAGCAAAAATATTGACGAAGTATTTTTTGTTTCATCACCATATCTTACAAAAAGAGTAAAATTAATATGGAATAAATATTCTGATGATATAAGTATTAATTTTCATCAAACAGTTGATTGGCCTTCAAATAAATTAAGATTTTTTGAAAAATCAAATAAAAAAGGTATAATTTTATATGAATATTCAGCAATTTTGTATAATTACCTAACCAATCAATTTTAAACTTAATTATAATATAGAATATGAAATTAGTTATATTAGCAGGAGGTTTGGGTACGAGATTATCAGAAGAAACTCGAAAAATACCTAAGCCAATGGTTAAAATTGGAAAAATTCCAATTATTCAGCATATCATAAATTATTATGAAAAATTTAATGTTAAAGAAGTTGTTATTTGTTCAGGCTATAAAAAAGAAATAATTAAAAAATATTTTAAAAACAATAAAAATATCAAGGTCTGTAATACTGGATTGAAAACACAATCTGGATCTAGACTACTAAGAGTTAAAAAATATCTAGAAAATGATGAGAATTTTTTTATGACTTATGGTGATGGTTTATCAGATATTAATATTAATAAACTTATGAAGTTTCATATTAAAAATAAAAAAATTGCTACTCTAAGTGCTGTTAGACCTTTACCAAGGTTTGGCCACCTAACAATTAAAAAAAATTTAGTTGTGAAATTTAAAGAGAAAGACATTTTATCTGAGGGATGGATAAATGGCGGTTTTTTTGTACTTAACAAGAAAATTTTTAAATATATAGAAGATAAAACTAATTGTATTTTTGAAAGAGAGCCATTAGTTAAATTGGCTGACGATAAACAACTTATGGCATATAAACACAGTAATTTTTGGCATCCAATGGATACTTTAAGAGATAAAAATTATTTAAGTAATTTAATAATGAAAAGGAATGCTCCATGGCTATAACGAAAATTTCTTATGGAAAAAATGTTTACGACAATAAAGAAATAAATGCAGTATTAAAAACATTAAAAAAATCCACACAGATGGGTAAAAATGTAGATTTATTTGAAAAAAAAATTGCAAAGTATTTCTCAAAAAAATACGCTTTAATGGTTAATTCAGGTACTTCAGCTTTAATTTTAGCTTTAAAAGTTTTAGATTTACCAAAAGGAAGTGAAGTTATCACCCCTGGTTTAAATTTCGGAACAGCAGTTTCTTCTATTCTACTTAATGATCTTATTCCAGTTTTTGTTGATATAGAAATAGAAAGCTTGCAAATAGATGTAAGATTAATTGAAAGAAAAATAAATAATAAAACCAAAGCAATATTAATACCAAATCTAATTGGTAATATACCAGACTGGTTTAAATTAAATAAAATTGCTAAGAAGTATAATTTAAAGATAATTGAGGATTCTGCAGATACACTCGGTGCAAAAATTGGAAAAAGAACAACTGGAAGTTATAGCGATATTTCTATTACCAGTTTTTATGGTTCCCATGTAATAAGTTGTGCTGGAAATGGTGGAATTTTCTTAACAAATAACAAAAAACATTATTTAAGATCAAAAGTATTGAGAAGTTGGGGAAGAGCTTCAACTTTAATAAAAGACTCAGAAAATATTAAGAAAAGATTAAACGTTAAATTAAAAGGTTATGATTTTGATAGAAAATTTGTTTTCCAGGAAGTTGGTTATAATTTTGAACCTTCTGAAATAGGAGCTGCTTTTGGTTTAGAGCAATTAAAAAAATTCAGTCATTTTTCAAAAATCAGGAACAGTAATTTTAATTTACATAAAAAGTTTTTTCTTAAATTTAATAGGTATTTTATTGTCCCTGAAATAAAAAAAAAGGTAAAAACTAATTTTTTAGCTTATCCAATAATATTAAAAAAAAATAAATTGTTTGATAGAAAAAAACTTCAAATTTATTTAGAAAACAAACACATTCAAACAAGACCAATATTTAGTGGTAATATTTTACGTCATCCAGCATTTGAAAATTTAATTTCAAAACAAAATCAATTAAATTATTTAAAAAACTCTGATTATATTATGAGACATGGACTGTTGATTGGATGTCATCAGGGATTAACTCTTTCACAAATCAATTATATTCATAAAACTATTAAAAATTTCTTAATTGAAAATAATGCATAAATCATCTTTTTCAATTGTTTGTTGTTTTTATAACGAGATAAATATTTTAAAAACAAAATTTGTTAATTTTTTAAATGATCTTTCTTATATTGAATATGAATTTGAAATAATTATTTGCGATAACAAATCTGATGATGGTACGACAGAATATTTAAAAGATTTAGAAAAAAATTATCCAAAATTAAAATTTATATTTAATTCAAAAAATTTAGGAAAAGGTGGATCAATTAAAGAGGCAATTAAACATTCTAAAAAACAATATATAGTTATTTTTGATATAGATGAGTATTTTTTAGATGATTTAATCAAAGGTTTTAAAAAAATACAAGATCAAAAAAATATCGATTTTTTAATAGGAAATAGAATTCATGAGAATAATCAATTTATTTATAAAAAAAATTTTTATGGTGTAAGATTTATTTCATTTATTTTTAATATTCTTTATGGTCAAAAAATAAGAGATACAGCCTGCGCAACCAAGATTTTTAGAAGAAAATTCTATGATAATTACATTTTTTCTCAAAATGAGTTTGATTATGAGTTTGAAGTTTTGTCTATTTTTGCAAAAAATAAAGCTCAAATTTCTGAATTTGATGTTGATTATAATCCAAGAACATTTAAAGAAGGTAAAAAACTTAGGGCATTTAAAGATGGTTCAATGATATTAAAAACAATATTAAATTCTTATTTTAAACATTCATGAATAATATAATAGTAACAGGTGGACTAGGAATCTTAGGGCGTGAAGTTGTAAATCAATTATTAAAAAATAAAAATAATTTTGTAATTATAGTAGATAAAGACAAATCAAAAAAAAAAATTCAAACTTTTAAACAACATTTAAAAAAAGTTAAATTTTTAAAAATTGACTTTACTAACAAAAAAAAAATTTTTTCAATACTGAAAAAATATAAGATATCAACAGTTTTTCATCTTGGTGCTGTTACTCAAGTTTTAGAAGCTTACAACAATCCATATAAAACCTTTAATTCAAATATTATGGGAACAATTAATATTTTGGAAGCGATAAAAGATTTAAATAAAAGCATAAATTTTATTTATAGTTCCTCTGATAAAGCATATGGTGAACTTAAAAAAAAAGAATACTACGAAAATTTTCCTTTAGAGGGAGATTTTCCATATGATGTTTCTAAATCATCCTCAGACTTAATTGTACAAACTTACTCAAAAACTTATCAATTAAATATTGGTATTGTTAGATCTGGTAATATTTATGGTCCAGGTGATTTTAATACTGATAGACTTATACCACATGTAATTACATCTTATTTGAGAAATAAAAAACCAATATTAAGATCTAATGGTAAATTAATTAGAGATTATCTTTATGTTGGTGATGTTGCTAGAGCTTATATAACTCTGATGAACCATATGAAGAAAAGAAAACAAAAATTATATATATATAACGTAGGTTCAAAGGAAAATTTTAAAGTTATTAATCTGGTAAATAATATTAAAAAGATATTAAATAAGAGTCATCTAAAACCAATAATATTGAATAATTCAAAAATAGAAATTAAAAGACAAAAATTAAACTATAATAAGATTAAAAGAGAACTTAAATGGTATCCAAAAGTAAATATTACTCAAGGATTAAAAAAAACTATTTTATGGTACAGAAATAATTTAAGTTTATTTTAATTTTTGATTGAAAAAGTGTAAATTTTAGAAGCTTTTTCTTTGTATTCACTAAACAAACCTCCGCTGGAAATAACAGTCAGATATTGTTTACCATTTATGTTATAAAGTAATGGTGGCGCTGAACCAGCAGCATCCATTTTGTAATCCCATAAAATCTTACCATTATTTGAGTTAATCGCGTAAACCTTTTTATCATTTGTTCCAGTAGAAAATAATATTTCTCCTGATGATAAAGAAAGACCTCCATAACTAGGACTTCCACTAAAGATACCTTTTTCATAATTTTTTATTTCACCATTTTTTGTTTTCCATTTAATTTTTCCAGATAATACATCAAGAGCAATTATTTCTCCCCATGGAGGGTTTGATGCAGGATAATTTTCTTGATCTAAAAATTTATACCAATAATATCTTAAAAATAGTTTATTATTATCCAGCAGATATTTATCAAGTTTAATAAATAGTTCTTTAATTTTTTCTAATTCAAGATTGTTAACTTTTATATTTTTGTGAATTTTTTTAATTCGGTCTAAATTGTATAATTCACTATATAAATTTCTATCTAATGACAGAGAATGTCCAATTAAACTGGGAATATAATCATTTAAGATTTCAACATTTTTTTTAGACTCTGGATCAAAATTACCATTTCGGTTCTTTCCGTGACAAGATGAACATTTTTGAAGATATATTTTATTTAATTTTTTTAAATTCGATGGAATTGATGTCTCTAGTGTTTTTCCTTCTACTTTAAGAACCCAAGGGATATTTACTACAGGCGTAAAAATAACTTGCTTTATAGGATCATATGCAGAACCCATCCATGTAGCACCTCCATGTAGGCCAAATATAATTGTTTTTTTTCCAATTTCAGGTGGATTAAACCACCCCGCAGAAGAGTCTTTTAAAATATTTTTGATATATTTTTGCTTATTTTTATTTAATTTATCAAAACTATTCTGATTATATTCAATATTGATTAATTTTTCAGGTAGTGAATTATATCTTTGATATGGAAAAGCTTTTTCACCAGGTATGTTTGATGGAATTGTTTTTTTAAAATCTAAATCAAAAAAAGAATTTCCAGTGTTTCTCTCAAAAATATATGTATTTCCAGTTTTAGTTGATATTATTATAGTTTCTAAATACTTATTATTAATTTTTAAATCTGAAATTATAGGTGGAGATGATATGTCAAAATCCCATAAATCATGAAATACATCTTGAAAGGACCAAATTATTTTTGATTTGTTTACATCAATAGCAACAAGTGAATTTGCATTTTTATTTTGGCCTGGTCTATTAATTCCAATCAAAGCAGGTCTTGGATTCCCAGTTACTACATAAAGATACCCTTTTTCTTCATCAAATGCATTTCCACCCCAAACAACAGCTCCTCTTGAAAATTCCTTATTTTTAGGATGAATTTGAATATTTTCTAAAAATTTTCCAGAATTTTTATCAAATGTAATTATTTTTGTAGAAGTAACTATATAGAGTTTATTTTTATAAATTATTGGAGGTGTAGGTGAATTTACAGAATATAAAATTCCCTCTTTACCAAATTTTTTGTCTAAAACTCCATTAGCAGAATTTATTTTGGCAATAGCCTCACCAATATTGATGTATATATAGGATTTATCTTTTTCTTGATCTAATAAAAAACCTCTCCTAGCAGGAGTTAGTAAACCTTGCTTTTTCCATAACAGCTCTCCACTAGATGCATTTAATGCAACTAATTTTCTATCAGCGGTTACTGAGAAAATTTTTCCGTTATGAAATATTGGATTAGCTTCCACATTATCAAGCTTATGTTTACTTGTAAGATCAATGCTATCGTAAGACCATTCTAAAGTTAAATTTTCAACATTATTTATATTTATTGGATTTGAAGATTTGTTGTATTTTAAATTTTTATAACCTCCATGAGATCTTTTCCAGGTTATTTCCTCATCATCATTTATTATATTTTTTTCTTTTAAGAATGGATTAATATCATTTTTAATTCCTAAAATTTTTTGAGGAATTTTATCTTTATTAATATCATAGTTAATTATTTCATTATTTTTTTTTAGGAAAGTATAAGATTTTTTGATTTGGTTTTTATTAATGCTTCTTATTACATTTTCAAAATACGTATTTGATATTTTATCTTTTATAAAATTTTTCAAATTATATTTTGAAAGTTTTTTGCATGAATAATAAGCGTAATTATAATTATAATCTGTAATAACATTAATTAACCTGTTAAAATTGCAATTATTATGAATAATGATACTTAGAATTATGAGAAATAAAAAAATAACATAAAAAAATAAATTAATTTTTTTTTTAATAAAATGCATTTTTTAACAGACGACTTAATTAATAAAATTTAATATAAAAATAAAGTATAATGAGAAATAAATTATCACCAAGTAAAATAAACCTTATTATTTTTGCGTCTTTTTTCTTTGTAAGATATTTTTTTTTAATATTTAGTAATTATGACAATTATGAGCTGCAACCCGACTCATATTGGTACTCAGAACAGAGTGACGCAGTTTTGAGAGGGAATTTTAATTTATTAAGACCTCTTTTTATAACATCTCCTTTTTTTACATATTATCAAGCAATAGTTAAATTTATTTTTGGAGATTACTGGGAAATAGTTTTAGAATTAAGTCAGGTATCAATTACATCAATTTCTGCAATTTATTTTTATAAATTAGGCTTGATATTATTTAAAAACAAAAAAGTTTCTAGTTTTGCTTTAATTATATTTTGTTTTTATCCATTTACTTTTTGGTATGTAGGTGCATTTACCCAAGATATTTGGTTTCAATCTTTTTTAATTATTTTTATGTTTTATTTTTCAATGTATTTGAAAAATTTTAATCTTAAAAATTTAATTATTTCTGCACTTATATTTTCTCTAACATTTTTGACAAAATCACATATATTAATTTTTTCATTATTCATACCCCTAGTTATTTTCTTTTTAAAATATAATGATTTAAAAAAAAAAATATTTCATATCATTTTATTCTCTAGTATTTGTTTTTTATCTACTTTGCCCTACGGTTTATACAATTTAAAAGTAAATGGAGTTTATGTTTTTAGTTCAAATGGTTTTGGTGGATTATTTATTTTAGGACATAATGAAGATGCTTATGTAAATCATATAAAAACTCCTAAAATAGACTCAGATGAGGCAAAAAGATTAAAAAATGTTGATTATAAAATTTTTAATACTTTAGAGGATAAAATTTTAAAATCTTCCCCAAGTGAAGTTCAAAAAATTTATTTTGAAGAAGGATTAAAATGGATAAAGGAAAATCCCCAAAAGTCAAAAGAACTTTTAATTTTTAATTTTAAAAGATTTTTTACACCCGGTTTGCATAAATCATGGTATGATTATAATACTTGGTTGCTAAGTATAATTTTGTCATCTCCAATTATGATTTTTGGTTATTTGGGTTTGATAATAATATTGTTAAATAATTTTAATAAATATTCTTGGATTTTGTACCTTTTTTTATCACTACTACTTTTTAGTTTAATATTTTATTATCAAGGAAGATTTAAAGTAATTACATTAGAGCCAATTTTAATTCTTTTATCTGCATATAGTTTTCATAAAATAATTATACGAAATTTTTTAAGAAATGACAGATTTAACTAAAATAAATGGTTTAATTGACAAATATTTTTTTTATGGATTTATTATTTTTATACCATCTTTAGTTTTAGGTCCAGCAATTCCAGATTTTATTATAATAACAAGTTCACTTTTGTTTTTAATTTTTAAAGTAAAAAGCTTTGAATTAAAGAAATACAAAAATTATCTTATCTTTTTTTTAACATTTTATTTTTTAATTATTATCTCATCATTATTATCTGATTATCTATTATGGTCTCTAAAATCATCACTATTTTATTTAAGATTTTTTTTATACTTTTTGGTTATTTGTTATTTAGTAGAAAATTATGCTTTTATTTTTAAATATTTGTTTTTAACTACATTTTTTACTTTTGTTTTATTATTAATAGATACTTTATTTCAATTTACGTTTAAGTTTAATTTAATTGGCTTCCCAGTTAAAGAGAATGTTCACAGAATAGCTAGTTTTTTTAATGACGAATATATTTTAGGCTCTTATATCTTAAGAATTTTTCCAATTATTTTGTTTTGTGTTAGTTTATTTAAATTGCATAAAAAATATGAAAATTTATTAATTTTTTTAATTTTTTTTATTTCAGGTTTAATAATAATCCTATCTGGAGATAGAACTCCACTATTTTTATTTATTATTTATTTGTTTTTATATTTTTTAATTAGTGATAATAAAAAAAATATTTCTATTATTTTTTTGTCTTTTATAATTGTTTTTTCATCGATTATTTTTATAAATTCAGATATAAAAAAGAGAGTAGTGGATCAAACTATAATTGAATTAGGTCTTTCAAATAAAAAACCAGGATATTTTTTTGAAAAAAAAGGATTATTCTTTTTCTCACCTCACCACGAAAAACTATATAATACATCATTAAATATTTTTAATGATAATAAATATTTTGGTGTTGGACCAAATAATTTTAGGCACAGTTGTGAGAATTTAAAATATAAGGCTAAATCAATAAATCACTATAATTGTTATAATCATCCTCACAATCTTTTCATCCAAATTCTTGCAGAATGTGGTATATTCGTTTTTTTATTATTATTACTTTTTTATTTATATTTAATTAAATATTATTTTACTTTCTTAAAATCTTATCTCAAAAATTTAAACAATTTTGATTTAAGTTCGATTGTCTTGATTATATCTGCATTGGTTAATTTATTTCCTTTTGTGCCTTCAGGTAATTTTTTCAATAATAATTTATCTATGTTTAATTTTTTATGTATTGCTTTATTTTTTTCATACCTTAAAAATCAAAACATAATAAATAAAAATTAAAATAATTTTCTAAAGTAAGATATTCGTTTTTATATGAATAAAAAAATAATCGTTATTACCGGTGGAGCTGGTTTTATTGGATCAAATTTAATTAAATTTTTACTAAAAAAAACAAATTTTAATTTATTAAGTATTGATGATTACAGTTCAGGTTCTAAGCTAAATCACATTCCAAATAAAAGAGTTAAATATTTAAAGGCAAATACAGTAAATATAGATAAATTAATCAAACATCCAAATAAAGTGGAGTCTGTTTTTCATTTTGGAGAATTTTCAAGAATATATCAAAGTTTTTTAAATATAAAAAAATGCTTGAAATCAAATAGTGTTGGGACAAATTCCGTCATTAATTTTTGTTTAAAAAATAAAATACGTTTAATTTATTCCGCAACTTCAGCTAGTTTAGGAAATTCTGGTAATGATAAAAATCTTTCACCTTATGCTTTTACAAAAGCAAAAAATTTAGAATTATTAAATAATTTAAAACAATGGTTTAATTTTAAATATGAAATAATTTATTTTTATAATGTTTATGGTCCAAACCAAATTTGTTCAGGAAATATGGCAACAGTAATTGGAATTTTTGAAAATCAATTTAAAAATAAAAAACATATAACAGTTGTTAAGCCAGGAACACAAACAAGAAGATTTACTCATATTGATGATACTATTTTAGTATGTTTTGAAGCATGGAAAAAAAAAACAAACAGTCATTACAGTATTTATAGCAATAAAAGTTATTCAATTATTCAAGTAGCAAAAATGTTTAAAAAAAATATAAAATTTTTACCTGCAAGAAAAGGGGAAAGATATGCATCTGCTTTAACAAAAATTTCTTTAAATAATAAAATTAAAAAAAGGTTAGGAAGGATTGATCTAAAAAATTATATTTCAAATTTTAAAAAAAATTTTAAACATTAAAAAAACTTTTTATTCCATCATTTAAACTTATTTTAGGTTTCCATTTAGTTAAAACTTTAATTTTATTTAAATTTGGTGCACTTTTATAAATTTTATTTTTATTTTTGGATGATTTTACCTTAAAGATTTTTATTTTAATTTTAAGAATTTTAATTATTTTTTTTGCAAGTTCTAAATTTGAAAAAGATTTTTCTCCTCCTAAATTAATTATTTGATTAGTTGTTTTTCTTGTTTCCATAATTTTTAATATTGCATCACAAAGATCTTTAATATGTAGCCAACTAAGATTTATTTTTGAGTTGTATATTTTAATTTTTTTTGAAGATTTTAATTGATCAAATATATCATTAAAAAAATCGTTTTTTTTTCTTATTCCATAAATATTAAATATTCTTAAAATTATATAATTCAAGCCACTCATCTGAACAATTTTTTCACAAAATATTTTACTATAACCATAGCTTGATTGTGGATTATTATTATTTAACATAAGTGGTATTTTTTCATCAAAATTTTTTTTATGTTTACTAAAATTTAAATAATCGTTTGCAACTTGAGAGCTACTTGCGAAAATAAATATTGGTTTTTTTTTTAATTTTTTCAAAGAATTGATTAAATTTAATGTTGAAATAATATTATTTTCAAAAACTTTTATTGGGTCTTTGAAATTATCCTTAGGTTTGACTGTTCCTGCAAAATGTAAGACATAGTCCATATTTAATATTTTTGGGATTTTTTTTGTTAAATCTGTATTGATTGTATGTACTTTATATTTTTTTCTTAGTTCCTTTGATAAGAATTTGCCTATGTCCCCTTTAGAACCTGTAAATAGTATTTTTTTCAATTTGTAATCAATTTATTAGTAAATAATTTAACTATACATCACTCTTAATACACATATAAATCTAAAATTTAATAAAATTAAGATTTATTTGAGTTTACAAATTTATTTTAATCTATATAACGTCTCCGCCTGGTAATTATTGCGAAAGGGCAATACCCGATCCCATTCCGAACTCGGAAGTCAAGCCTTTCTGCGCCAATGGTACTTTGTCTTAAGGCATGGAAGAGTAGGTCATTGCCAGGCTAACTTAAAAAATTTATGAAAATTAAAAGTTCACTTAAATCAATTAAGAAAAGAGATTTAAACTCTAAACTTGTAAGAAGACGAGGTAGAGTTTACATTATTAATAAAACTAATCCAAAATTTAAAGCAAGACAAAAATAATTTTTATGGATAATGAAAACCATAAAAAAACTTGGAATAATTTTACTAAATTTGTTCTGTGGGGAACTGTCGCTGTTATAGGTGTTTTGGTATTAATGGCGTTATTCTTATTGTAAGGTTTATTAATGAGAATTGGGTCAATTTCAGAAAATCAAAATATTGAAAAAAGAATTGCTATAACCCCAGAGATAGTAAAAAAATATTCTTCTCTTGGATTTGAGGTATGTTTAAGTGAAAATTACGCTTCTCATCTTGGAATAAAAGATGAGTATTACAAAGATCTTGGTGTCAATATTTTAAAAGATGAAACAGAAGTCTTAAATTCTTCAGACATAGTAGTTCAACTTGGAATGCTGTCAGATGACAAAACTTTAAATATAAAAGAAAACATGACACTAATAGGAGTGTTAAACCCATATAATAATAAAGAAAAATTAGAAAGTTTAATTAAAAAAAAAATTAATATATTCTCATTAGAATTACTTCCAAGAATTACCAGAGCTCAATCCATGGATATTTTGTCCTCACAGGCAAATCTTGCTGGTTATAAAGCTGTTATAGAGTCCTTTGCAAATTTTGAAAAAGCTATACCAATGATGATGACAGCAGCAGGTACAGTTCCAGCTGCAAAGATTTTAGTTGTTGGCGCAGGTGTGGCTGGATTACAAGCGATTGCAACAGCTAAGAGGATGGGCGGTATAGTTTTTGCTACTGATGTAAGAATGGCATCAAAAGAACAAGTTGAAAGTTTAGGTGGTAAATTTTTAACTGTAGAGGGGTCAGAAAATTTAGAAACAGAGGGTGGTTATGCAAAAGAAGCCTCCGATGATTTTAAAAAAAAACAAGAAGAACTTTTATTCGAAACTTTAAAAAAAATTGACATTGTAATTTGTACAGCTTTGATACCGGGTAAAAAAGCTCCCGTAATAATAAAAGATAAAATGATTGAAAATATGCAATCAGGATCTGTTATTTATGACTTGGCAGCAATTCAAGGGGGCAATACTGCATTTACGGAAGTGGATAAAATTATTGAAAAAAATGGAGTAAAAATTATGGGCGAAAGTAATATTTTGAATAAACTGCCTGTTTCCGCCTCAAATTTATATGCAAAAAATGTTTTTAATTTTGTTGATAATTTGTTTGATAAAGAAAGCAAAAAAATAAATATAAATTTAGAAGATGAAATTATAGAAAATACGTTAATTAAATAAATCATGGAAATAGATCCTTTAATATTTAGATTAAGTATATTTATCCTTTCAATATTTGTGGGATATTATGTTGTATGGAGTGTTACTCCATCGTTACACACACCTTTAATGTCTGTTACTAACGCAATTTCATCTGTCATTATTGTTGGAGCTATAATTGCAGGTTTGTCTGGGAACTCAAACACAGTATTTAATACTTCAAGTATTTTTGGATTTTTAGCTATAGCTTTAGCAGCAATTAATATTTTTGGAGGTTTCCTCGTTACTCAAAGAATGTTGGCAATGTATAAAAAAAAGAAAAAGGATAAAAAATAATGATATCTGCAAACTTATCTGCAATTTTTTATTTAGTTTCAGGTGTATTATTTATTCTTGCTTTAAGAGGCTTGTCATCACCAGAAACATCAAGGCAGGGTAATCTGTTTGGTATTTTGGGAATGGTCATTGCTATTACTGTAACATTTTTATCTACAGGTAATTTTTCTACTGGATTTATATTTGTACTAATATTTATTTTAGCAGGTGGATCTATTGGAGCTTTTATAGCTTATAGAATACCAATGACGGCTATGCCAGAATTGGTTGCTGGTTTTCATAGTCTAGTTGGACTTGCGGCTGTTTTTGTTGCAATATCTGCTTTTTTAAATCCTGAAGCGTTTAATCTAGGTACCCCAGGCAATATTAAACTTGGTAGTTTGATTGAAATGTCTATTGGTGCTGCTGTTGGAGCAGTAACATTCTCTGGCTCAGTAATTGCTTTTCTAAAATTACAAGGAATAATGTCTGGATCACCAATTACGTTTAAAGGCCAACATCTTGTTAATGCAATTATTTTGATTTCAATAATAGTTTTAATTTATTTATTATGTTCTACTCAATCATCTAATTTATTTTGGATACTTTTAACTATTTCTTTCTTAATTGGTTTTCTTTTAATCATCCCAATCGGTGGTGCAGATATGCCAGTAGTAATTTCTATGCTTAATTCTTATTCGGGTTGGGCAGCAGCTGGGATTGGTTTTACTTTAGAAAATACAGCTTTAATTATTACTGGAGCATTAGTTGGTTCATCAGGAGCAATACTTTCATATATAATGTGCAAAGGCATGAACCGTTCATTCTTTAATGTAATTTTAGGTGGATTTGGAGCTACAGATGATTCAGTTACCAATTCAACTAAAGAGCAAAGGCCAGTCAAAAGTGGCAATGCAGATGATGCTGCTTTTTTAATGAAAAATGCTTCATCTGTTATAATAGTCCCAGGATATGGAATGGCTGTTGCACAAGCTCAGCACGCACTAAGAGAGATGGTCGATACTTTAAAGAAAAATGATATTAAAGTTTCTTATGCAATTCATCCTGTTGCTGGAAGAATGCCTGGGCATATGAATGTTTTATTAGCTGAAGCTAATGTTCCTTATGATGAAGTATTTGAATTAGAGGAAATAAATAATGATTTTGCCAATGCCGATGTTGCATTTGTTATAGGTGCAAATGATGTAACAAATCCAGTTGCAAAAACAGATCCACAAAGCCCAATATATGGCATGCCCGTCTTAGATGTTGAAAAATGTAAATCTGTTTTATTTGTAAAAAGAAGTTTATCACCTGGTTATGCTGGTATTGATAACGATTTATTTTATAAAGAAAATACTCTAATGTTATTCGCTGATGCAAAAAAAATGACTGAGGATATAACAAAGAATTTATAGTATTTAATGAGAACAAAAATCTTTTGTGATATCGCTGATTTAAATCTTATTAAAAAATTTAATAATAAAAAAATTGTAAAAGGATTTACAACAAATCCCAGTTTAATGCGTAAAGCAGGTGCAAAAGATTACAAGTCATATTCAAAACAAATACTTAAAGTATGCAAAAATAAACCAATTTCTTTTGAAGTATTTGCAGATGAATTTAATTCTATGATTAATCAAGGAATAAAAATAAACAAATGGGGCAAAAATGTTTATGTAAAAGTTCCAGTGGTTAATTCAAAAAATAAATTTACTGGTAAAGTTATAAAAGAATTAAACACAAAAAATATAAAATTAAATATCACTGCTGTTTATACAGCAAAACAGACAGAAAAAATTTTAAAAAACATCAATAAAAAAACTAAAGTAATAATATCTATTTTTGCAGGCAGAACTAGTGATACTGGAAAAGATCCCATTCCAGAATTTATTAAAAGTATTAAAATGGCAAAAAAATTTAAAAATGTTGAAATTTTATGGGCTAGTGTAAGAGAGCCTTACAATTACCTACAAGCAAAAAAATTAGGATGCCATATAATAACTATTCCACCATCAATTATTGAAAAAATACAAAAGTTTGGAAAATCATTTAATCAATTGACAATTGAAACAGTCAAAGCATTTCTAGTTGATAGTAAAAAATCTAAATTTAAAATTTAATTTAATTGGTTGCGGGGGACGGATTTGAACCGCCGACCTTCAGGTTATGAGCCTGACGAGCTACCAGACTGCTCCACCCCGCGATATTTTTTTAAATTCTATTTTTAAGTTTATTTAACTTTTTAACTCTTTTAATATTTTCTTGAAGAATTCTTTTTTTCTTTTCGGAGGGTTTTTCATAGGTATTTTTAAGTTTTATTACTTTAAAAAAACCATCTCTTTGAAGTTTTCTTTTTAAAACTCTCAAAGCTTGTTCAACATTATTATCTTTAACTTCTATTTTAATAACTACCTCCAAAAGAGTGGTTCATTATCACTTTTATAAATTTATGTCTATTTATTTTATTCATTATATTGTTGCAAGATTTGCCTTATTCTGCTTTTCTTTTTCTTTTCTTTCTCTCTTTATTCTTCTCTCTGCTTTTTCGATAGCATCTACTAAATCCTTTTGAGTAAATAAATTTAATGCAACGGGATCTTTAGGATTAAGATTATTGTAATTCCAATAACTCTTATTTCTAATTGATGTTACAGAATTTTTAGTTATTCCTACTAATTTAGCTATCTGAGAGTCCTTAAGTATATTATGTTGTTTAATTAACCATAATGCAGAGTCTGGCTTGTCTTGTCTTTTTGAAAGAGGAATATATTTTTTTATTTTTTTTTCACTATTAGATATCTCTATGTCATTACTTTTAATTTGTAATGGACGGTTTTCATCATTAGAAGATAATTCAATTTCTTCTCTTGAAAGTTGACCAGATATAATTGGGTTGTAAGCTTTTATACCTTTAGCGACTTCTCCATCTGCTATTCCCTGAATTTCAACTTCATGGAGTTTGCAGAAATCTGCTATTTGTTTAAAAGTTAGAGTGGTATTTTCAACTAACCAAACAGCAGTCGCCATTGGCATTAAAGGTGCATTTGACATTTTATTTTTTATTATCTGATTTAAAATTTTGGAACTTCTTGTTAAACTTACTAATTCTTCCCTTGTCCATTAATTTTTGCTTTCCACCTGTCCAAGCAGCATGTGATTTTGGATCTATTTCTAATTTTAATAAATCTCCCTCCGATCCCCAAGTTGATTTAGTTTCAAATTGAGTTCCATCAGTCATTTCGACTTTTATCTTATGGTAGTTTGGATGTACGTCTTTTTTCATAACGAGACTTATAGCAAAAGAATTTGAGAACACAATTAAAAGTTCTCTAATTTTTTAAGCATTTTTTCATTAATAGCTCCACTTGCGGCCCTGATATTAATGTTATTTATCTCAAATTTTGATAAGTCATTTACGATGCCACCAGCTTCTTCAATCATCAAAGATCCAGCAGCAACATCCCAAAGATTAATTTTATTGTGAAAAAAACCATCTAATCTTCCAGAAGCTACATAAGCCAAATCTAATGCAGCACATCCAGTGCATCTTGTATTTAAATCACTAAACTTAACTCCTTCTTGATTACTAGAAAATAAGCAGTTTTCTATTGAGTTCTTTTTAGATACTCTTAATCTTTGATTGTTCATAAAGGCACCTTTATTTCTTTCTGAAAAATACATTTCATCTTTTACAGGATCAAAAATTAAACCACTGACTATTACTCCTTTAGATTGAAGAGCAATACAAATTGCAAAATGTGGTATTCCATGAAGAAAATTAGTTGTTCCATCGATAGGATCTATAACCCAAATATTTTCTTTATCTTTATTGTTTATCTCGCCAGTTTCTTCTGAAATAAAAGAGTAATTTTTTTTTGCTTTAGAAAGTTCTTCAATCAAAATTTTTTCTACATACTTATCAGTTTTTGTGACAAAATCGTAAGGACCTTTTTTAGATACCTGCAATTTTTCAACCTCCCCAAAATCTCTTATCATTGACTTAGAAGCTTTCTCAGCTGCTTTGATCATTATATTAAGATTTGAGGATATAGAGATCATTTTTAAATTTTTTTAACGTATTCTAAATTTCTAGTATCAACTATGACTTCATCACCCACTTCTATAAATGGAGGGACTTGTATGTTTAAACCATTATTAAGAGTAGCAGGTTTGTAAGATGAAGATACAGTCTGACCTTTTAGAGCCACATCTGTTTTATCAATTTTACATTTTACTTGGTTAGGTAGTTCAATTGAAATAGGGTTTTCATTATAAAAACTTACAGAGACTTCAAGATTTTCTATTAAAAACTTCCCTTTTTCACCAATCATTTCTTTTTTAATTTCTATCTGTTCAAAAGATTTTGGATCCATAAAGAAATAATTGATTTCATCACTATAGAGATAATTAAAAGTTGTTTCCTCTAAAGAAGCTTTTTCAACTGTTTCATTAGATCTAAATCTCTCATTTAATTTCGTATTTTTATTTACACTTTTCATCTCAACTTGTGCGAATGCACCACCTTTTCCTGGTTTTACATGTTGAGTTTTTAATACCTGCCACAAATCATTTTTATATTCTAAAAGCATTCCAACTCTAATTTCTCCAGCATTTATTTTCATTTTAATCTTTCTATTGCTTTTAATGGTTTGTATTTTTTATTTTTCCAAATGTAGCCTGAGATAGCTAAAAAATTGGCTTTGTTCAATAATAGATTTTTATAATTATCAGAATTAATTCCTCCTATAGCTACTATTGGAATTTCTGTAAATTTTTTAACTTTATTTAAAATCTTTAAAGGGGCTACATACTTAGTTTTTTTAGTTTTAGATAGATTAAAAGCTCCAAAGGCTATGTAATCAGCTTTAGCTTTAATGGCTTTTTTTGCTAAATTCATAGAATTATGACAAGTAATTCCTATAATTTTTTTATTAAGTAATTTCTTTGCTAAATTGATATCCATGTCTTTTTGACCTAAATGACAACCATCAGCATCTAATTTTAGAGCTAGAAAGGGATCATCATTAATTATAAATTTTACTTTATTTTTTTTACAAATATTTTTAATTTTTTCTCCAATTTTAATTTTTTTATTCTTAGAATAATTTTTAAGTCTAAGCTGAAAAAAACTTACTTTTCCAGTTTTTAAAATCAATTTTAGATTGTTATAGAAAGTATTAGGTATTTTATTTGGAGAAATAAGATAAATAAATTTTTTTTTATTAATTCTCAAGTTCGATTGACCATTTTCCTTGAGCAGCTAAGGTACACATTTTAGCTCTATGATTAAAAGTATTTTGAGTTGACACTATATCTTTAATATTTTTAGACCAAACTTTTAAAGCACTTTGTTGAAGAGCTCTTCCATATGAATAGGTCATTATAAAATTTGTATTATTGTTATTATTTATTAAATTTAAATTTTTTGTAGACTCTATTTCAGATTGCCCTCCAGATAAAAAAGCTATTCCAGGAACTTCACTTGGTACAGAATTTTTTAAGCATTCTAACGTTTTGGTGGAAACCTCTTCATTAGAAATTTTATCTTTTGATAGACTACCAGACAAAATCATATTTGGTTTTAATATAATACCAGAGAGATCTACTTTGTGTAAAATTAGTTCCTCAAAACATTTTTTAATAACCTCTGATGTTTTATTTAAACAAACTTCAGCAGAATGGTTTCCATCCATCAGTACCTCAGGCTCTACTATTGGAACCATTCCACTTTCTTGAACTAGCGCAGAGTACCTAGCAAGTGCATGAGCATTACTACTAATTGCTAGTTTACTTGGATATTTTTCACCAATAGAATAGACACCTCTCCATTTTGTAAATCTTGCTCCAAGATCATAATATTTTTTTAATCTATCTCTAAGTCCGTCCAAACCCTCCGTAATTTTTTCTTGGCTTGAATTTGCTAAATCTTTTGCGCCAGTATCAACTTTAATTCCGGGCACTGCGCCAGATGCAGATATTAAATCAGGTATTGATTTTCCTTTGCTTGAAATTTGATTTATAGTTTCATCGTAAAGTATCACACCACCAATAAAATCTTTCATTCCCTCTGATGAGAAAAGTATTTCTCTGAATAAGAGTCTGTTTTCTGGGTTTGATTTGACATTTACAGCTTCAAGTCTTTTTGTCATGGTTGCATTACTTTCATCAGCTGCAAGTATTCCCTTACCATCAGAAATTATTCTAAGCGCTATTTTATTTAATTCAGACATTTCGATTTAATGCGGTTATACCAGGAAGCTTTTTACCTTCAAGATATTCTAAAAAAGCTCCACCTGCAGTTGAAACAAAATTAAATTCATTAACAGCATTTAAATTATTTAGTAAAGAAACTGTGTCTCCACCACCGGCAACTGAAAAAATTTTATTTATTTTATTATTTTCAATTATTTTTTTAGCTATTTGAACACTTCCATTAGCAAAATTTGGATTTTCAAAATATCCTGCAGGTCCATTCCAAAGTATAGTTTTACTTTTATCAATAATTTTTGATATTTTATCTATAGTTTTTGGACCTATATCTAATATCATCTCATCTGGCGAAATTTCATTCAAATCTTTTTTTTGAGGAGATCCATTCAAATTATTAGATACAATTACATCTTCTGGAAAAATTATTTTACATTCTTCTTTTTTAGCAAGAGATATAATTTCTTCTAATATAAGATTACAATCTTTTTCTTTAATAGATTTTCCAACATTATTTCCGAAAAATTCAATAAAATTGTTGGCCATACCACCTACAACTATAATGTTATCAAATTTAGTAATTAGATTTTTAAAAACATTAATTTTAGTAGAAATTTTGGACCCACCAATTATACAAGTTATAGGCCTAATAATTTTAGATGTGATTTTTGTAAGAGCATCGACTTCCAGGTCTAGCTGAAGTCCAGAGAAAGAGGGTAAGAATTTTGGAATCTGATGAATAGAAGCGTGCGCTCGATGTGAACAAGAAAAAGCATCATTTACATATATATCCCCAAGACATGATAAGTGTTTTGCAAAATTAGTATCATTATCTTCCTCTTCAGAATAAAATCTAATATTATCTAAAATCAAAATTTCTTCATTATATTTGTCGAAGAAGTTTTTATTTTTGATTTCTTTTATATTTTCAGTAAGAAGTTTTACACTCATATTTAATTTTTTTTGTAACTCTTCTCGAACTGGTTCTAGAGAAAATTCTTTAACAATTTTACCTTTTGGTCTTCCTACGTGGGATAAAATTATAATTTTAGCTTTTTCTTTTATTAAAAAATTTAAAGTAGGAAGAATTTTATTGATTCTTGTTGTGTCTGTTATTTTTCCTTTATCTAAAGGAACATTTAAATCTAGTCTTAATAATATTTTTTTATTGTTTAGATTTTTTTCATTTATAATACTTCTCATTAAGAGATTTTATGCAAAGTTTCGGCAATATCACACATCCTATTAGAAAAACCCCATTCATTATCATACCAGGCTGATATTTTACCCATATTGCTTCCAACTACATTTGTTAAAGAAGCATCTACTATTGCAGAAGCAGGATGATGATTAAAATCTATAGATACTAATTTTTCATGAGTAACTTCTAAGATTTTTTTTAATTTATTTTTTGACGCTTGTTCAAAGGCATTATTAATTTTTTTTATACTAATATCTTTTTTTGTACAAAAAACTAATTCGACAAGAGAAACATTAGGAGTAGGAACTCTCATCGCGATACCTTCTAGTTTTCCTTTGAGGTTTGGTATTATTTCTCCTATTGCTTTCGAAGCTCCTGTTGAGGTAGGAACTATTGATTGACTCGCAGATCTTGCCCTTCTTGGATCTTTGTGAGAATTATCTAAAATTCTTTGATCGCTAGTAAAAGCATGAATTGTAGTCATAAAACCTTTTTCAATTTCAAATTTTTTATCAAGAACACTTGTTACTGGTGCTAGACAATTGGTTGTGCACGAAGCAGCGGATATTATTTTATCCTCTTTAGTAATTATATTTTCATTAACACCAAATACTATTGTTTTATCAGCATTTTTACATGGAGCAGAAACGATCACCTTTTTTGCACCATTTTCTATATGAGCAAGAAGTTTTTCTTTCGAATTAAATTTTCCAGTACACTCAAAAACATAATCAACATCATGTTTTTTCCAATTTATGTCTTCAATTTTTGTTTCTTGAGAAAATGTAATTTTATTTTTATTAATTATTAAATGATTTGGATCATGATCTAAATCAGCATTTAATTTTCCATGTATTGAATCATATTTGATTAATTTAGATGTAGTTTCTGAATTTGACCTATTGTTTATATGATTAATTTTTAAATATTTATTTTTACTTTCGATAATTGATCTAACAACCATACGACCAATCCGTCCCATTCCATTAATTCCAATTTTAATTGTCATTTTATTTATTTAATAATTTTTTAGTGATATTTTTAATGTTTGTACTCTCTAGTCCAAAATATTTATAAATATCTTTATAGGGTGCACTTTTTCCGAATTCATCAATTCCAAAAGCAATACCGTTATCACCCACATATTTTTTCCAATAATCGCTTGATCCAGCTTCAATCGATATTTTAAATTTTGTTTCTTCTAAAATTTTACTTTTATAAGATTTTGACTGTAATTCAAAAAGTTCCATACAAGGCATTGATATCACTTTGGAATATATTTTATCTTTGGCTAATTTATGGCTAACCTCTAACGCTAGATTAACTTCAGATCCACTTGCTAATATTGTTAGATGAATTTTTTTACTTGTTCTTAAAACCTCGTAAGCTCCTAATGAGCATAAGTTTTTATTTGGGTATGTTTTTCTTACTGGATTTAAATTTTGTCTTGTTAAAGATAGCACGCTAGGTGTTTTTGAGCTTTTTAATGCATGTTCCCAACACTCGATAGTTTCAATTCTGTCTGCAGGTCTGAATACATTTAAGTTAGGTATAGCACGTAAGCCTGAAAGCTGTTCTATAGGTTGATGGGTAGGGCCATCTTCTCCGAGCCCAATAGAGTCATGAGTCATTACATAAATAACTCTTTTTTTCATTAATGCCGACAATCTAATAGAAGGTTTACAATAATCAGAAAATATTAAAAAAGTACCTCCATAAGGAATTAGATTACTGTGAAGTGCGATACCATTCATAACTCCACTCATTGCGTGTTCTCTCACTCCGTAGTGAATGTAGTCACCAGTAAAATCTCCAGGTTTAATTATTTTATGGTTTTTAGTTTTTGTATTATTTGATCCTGCTAAATCAGCAGAGCCACCAATTAAATTATTTTTTTGTTTCGTTAATGCATTCAATGTCATTTCTGAACATTTTCTAGTAGCTAAACTTTTTGGCTCTTTTATTGCATTCTCTTTTTCTTTCTTAAGCGCTGTGGTAAAGTTATTTTTTAAAGTTTGATTAAATTTTATTTTTTTTCTTATTAATATTTTGTTCCATTTTTTTTCTAAAATCTTACCTCTTTGGCCAATTTTTCTCCATTCATTTAAAATTTTATTTGGGATATCAAAAGGTTTGGTTTTCCAATTTAAGGCTTTTCTTACAAGCTTGATTTCATCTACTCCCAATGGACTTCCATGGGACGATGCTTTTCCTGATTTATTCGGTGAACCATATCCAATCTTTGTTTTACATGAAATCACAGTAGGTTTTTTAGCTTTTTGAACTTTTTTTAGTGCTTTAAAAATTTCTTTTTCATTATGACCGTTGATAGAAATATAATCCCAACCATATCCTTCAAATCTTTTTTTAAAATTATCTGAAACCGCAAGATTTGTTGGACCATCAATTGAAATTGAATTGTTATCAAATAGCATAACTAAATTTTTAAGTTTTAAATGTCCCGCTAAACTCATCGCTTCATGACTTATTCCTTCCATTAAGCATCCATCTCCAGCTAAAACATAAGTTTTGTGATTAATTAAATCTTTACCAAATTTATTTTTTAAAATTTCTTCAGCTATTGCAAAACCAACTGCATTAGATATACCTTGTCCAAGAGGACCTGTTGTAGTTTCAATACCTGTTTTCGGATGATATTCAGGATGTCCAGCACAAATAGAATTAAGCTGCCTAAATTTTTTAATATTATTAATTGATATGCTTTTATATCCAGTTAGGTAAAGCAAAGAATATAAAAGCATAGAACCATGACCAGCAGACAAAACAAATCTATCTCTATTTAACCAATCTGGATTCTTTGGATTAAATCTTAAAAAATTTTTGAATAACACTGTTGCAACATCTGCCATACCCATTGGCATTCCTGGGTGACCTGAATTTGCTCTTTGAACAGCATCAATCGATAAAAATCTGATGCAATTAGCTAAATCATTGTGTAGTTTGCTCAAAATTATCCTGACTAGACTAAGAAGAATCTATTTAATAATATAAACATATATATATGAATTCTATAAACGAAAAAGAAAAAAAATTAAATATTGCATTAGAAGAATTAAAAAATTTAGATCTAACAAATCCTGAATTACAAAAAAATATCGAAAATTTAAGCACAAAACAAAATCAATTAGAAATTGAAAAAACACAGATTGAAGAAAAATATAAAACGTTACTCGAGGAACATGAAAATCTATCAAAAAAACTTGAGGATTTAAAAAATAAAGAAAAGTTGGAAGAAAGAAAACAAATTGAATTTTCTGAAAAAATTGACGAACTTAATCAAGAAACTGACACACTGTTGGATGAAATAGATAAATGGCAAATGTAAGTATAAAATTTAATAATAAAGAGTTTTTGCTCGCTTGTGAAGATGGACAAGAGGAGCACTTAGAAGAATTGTTAATTCAGATTAACAAAAAGTTTAATAATTTAAAAAATGATTTGGGAAATCTAGGTGAAAATAAATTATTATTAATTACAGCTGTAAAAATAATGGATGAATATTACGAAACTAAGAAAAAAGTAGATCAAAAAAAAGAAGAATTAAATGATCTATCAAAAAAATTTAAAGAACTAAAATCTCTAATTTACGATTATAGGGACACAAAAGAATTTGAAATTGAAAAACTAAATCTTGATCATGAAAATTTAAAACAAGAAATTGACGATAATCAAAAAAAATACGAAAATTTAATTGATGAAGCAGCTGATCAAATATCAAATTTTGTAAAAAAAGCAAAATTAGAAAACATTTCAAAGTAGGTCTGTGAGTAAATCTAAGCTGAGAAGTAAAATTTTAAATCTTAGAAAAAAAAATTTGAATAAAAAACTTAGTCTCAATCCTGACAAAATTTATCGATTTTTAAAAAAAAATAAAATTAATTTCAAAAATGTAGGAGGGTATTACCCTTGTAATCATGAGATTGATGATTTGGATATGCTTTATTTTTTAAGAAACAAAAAGGCAAATATTTCCTTACCAATAATTAGAGAAAATAACCAAATGGATTTTTTTGAATGGACAAATAAAGATCCTTTAAAAATTAATAAGTATGGAATTGCTGAGCCTACTTTAGGAAAGAAAATTTACCCAGATATAATATTTGTTCCTTTAGTAGCTTATGATGATGATTTGAATAGATTAGGCTATGGGGGAGGATTTTATGATCGTTATTTAGAAAAAGTATCTAAAATTAAACAAATATTTAAAATTGGGTTAGGATTTTCATACCAGGAGATAAAAAAAATACCTATCAACAAGTATGATAAGAAACTTGATTTAATAATAACTGAGAAAAAAATTATACAATGAGAATTTTATTTTTAGGAGATGTTGTTGGAATTTCAGGATGTTCTAAATTATCAAGTAATTTATTAAATGAAATTGATAAAAACAAAATCGATTTTGTAATAGTAAACGGTGAAAATGCAGCAGCTCAAGGTGTGGGGTTAACTAAAGAAATATGTAGGGATTTTTTTAATTGTGGAGTTGATGTTATCACAACTGGAAATCATGTTTGGGATCAAAAAGAAATTATGGAATTTATTGATAAAGAAGAAAGATTATTAAGACCTAAAAATTTATTTGAACCTGCACCAGGAAAAGGTTTTCAGATTTATAAAACAAAGAATGATATAAAAATTGGAGTTCTTAATTTGATGGGCAACGTTTTTATGAAAAAGTGTGAAGATGTTTTTGAAGCTTCTCAAAAATTTTTAAAAGAAAATGAAATGAAAAAGGATTTTGATTTACTTGTAGTTGATTTCCATGGTGAAATTACTAGCGAAAAAAATGCTATAGGACATCTATTTGATGGAAAGGCAACTCTCGTGGTTGGAACCCATACTCATATTCCAACAAATGATGCCAGAATACTTAATAATGGCACTGGATATCAAACCGATGCAGGCATGTGTGGGGATTATGATTCAGTGATTGGAATGAATAAAGAAAATTCCTTGAATAGATTTTTAAAAAAGAGTTCAGTGAAACACTTTCCCGCTACTGGAGATGCCACTTTGTGTGGTGTTATAGTAGATTGTGATATAAAAACAGGACTAGCAATAGATATCAAAAGCTATGTTTACGGAGATCAACTAAAAAATATTTAAAGATTATGGCAGGACATTCACATTGGGCAGGAATAAAACATAAAAAAGGTAAAGCTGATAAGCAAAGATCAAAGATATTTTCAAAATTATCTAAAGAGATTACCGTTGCAGCAAAACTTGGTGACAAAGATCCAGCAATGAACCCTAGACTAAGATCTGCAGTACAGGCTGCTAGATCTGCAAATATGCCGAAAGAGAATATTGAAAGAGCAATTGACAAATCCTCTGCAGCAACAGGAGTAAATTTTGAAAATTTAAGATATGAGGGATTTGGACCGGAAAAGATTGCTGTTATAATTGAAACTTTAACAGACAACAAAAATAGAACTGCATCAAATATTAGAACTATTTTTCAAAAAAGTGGAGGGAGCTTGGGAACCCAAGGTTCTGCTTCTCACAATTTTCAACAATTAGGTATAATCAAAATTGATAAAAAAGAGATTTCTGACGAAAAAATTTTAGATTTAGCAATTGAATCTGGAGCAGATGAATGTTTGTCCTATGATGATTATCACGAAGTTCAGTGTCAAATTAGCGAGATATATAATGTAAAAAAAAATTTAGAGAAAATTATTGTAAATTTTATTTCTACAGAAATTGAATGGGTTCCATTAAATAGTGTTGACGTTAGTAATGATAACAAAAATAGTGTGGTAAATTTTTTAGAAACTCTTGAGGAAGACGATGATGTGCAGAACGTTTATTCAAACGTTAATTTAGGTGGTATTTGATGTTGATTATAGGAATTGATCCAGGCATTTCAGGATCTATCTGTTTTTTTGAGGATGGGGTAATAAAAGACGTCATTGAAATGCCAACTATGACAGACGGTAAGAAGAATAAGAGACAAGTTAATGGCGCTCAAATATTTAATGAAATAAGCGAAAGGATAAACAAAATTGATAAAAAAAATATAAAGGTTGTAATTGAACAAGTTTCTGCAATGCCAGGTCAAGGCGTTACTAGTATGTTTAATTTTGGTCAATCTTTTGGTATTTTGAAAGGCATATGTAGCGCAATGCGTTTACCTGTTTTTTATGTTAGGCCTGCTAAGTGGAAAAAATATTTTAACCTCATTAATTCAGAAAAAGATGCGAGCAGAACAAGAGCTATTGAAGTTTTTCCGTATTTTTCAGCACAATTGTCAAAAAAGAAAGATAACAACAAGGCAGATGCTATTCTAATAGCCAGTTTTTTCTTTGAAACTTATAAAAAAGAACAATAATCAATTTAATTTAATAGTCAAAATCATGACACATTTAAGTGTGATGAGTAAGAATGGAAGCAGATATTGCAGCAAAAACAGTTGAATTAGGTACAAATACTGATTTTTCATTACTTAGTTTATTTTTTAGAGCAGACATAGTTGTAAAATCTGTGATGATAATTTTAATTTTGTGCTCAGTATATTCATGGGCTGTGATTATTGATAAATTTCGTTTATTCAAAAAGATAATAAAATCTTCAGAGGAATTTGAGGAAAAATTTTGGAATTCTAAATCTGCTGAAACTTTTTATAATAGTCTACCAAGTAAACTTGAAGATCCAATGTCACTTGTTTTTCAAGATGCTATGGAAGGATTATTAAAAAAGAAATCAAGGACAAATATTAGTGAAAGAATGAGCGCATCACTTGAAGCTGGAATTGAAAAACAAATGAGTAAAATTGAAAAAGGATTTACTTTTTTAGCGACTGTAGGTTCAACAGCTCCATTTATAGGTTTATTTGGTACCGTTTGGGGAATTATGAATTCATTTCAATCTATAGCAATATCTAGGAACACAAGTCTTGCTATTGTTGCGCCTGGAATAGCAGAGGCTTTATTTGCTACTGCACTTGGTCTACTCGCAGCAATACCAGCAGTAGTTGCCTATAACAAATTTAATAATGATGCAAAAAAATATTCTGAAAAATTAGAAAATTTTTCTAAAAGATTTTTAACAATTATTTAAATGGCATTTAAATTAAATCGCTCTTCTTCCAAAGAACCAATGAGTGAAATAAATGTTACTCCTTTCGTAGATGTAATGTTGGTTCTTTTAATTATTTTTATGGTAACTGCACCATTGTTAACAGTTGGAGTTCAAGTAGATTTACCCGAAAGTTCAGCCGACTCTCTTCCTGAAGAAACAGAACCTCTAACATTATCAATTAATGCAAAAGGTGAAATTTTTATTCAAGAGGCAAAAGTTGAATATGACAATATTATTGCAAAGGTTTTAGCAGTCTCAAAAAATAGAACTGATACCAGAATTTATGTAAGAGGCGATAAGACAATTAACTACGGAAGAGTTCTGGAAATAATGGGATTATTGTCAGGATCTGGCTTCACTAAAGTAGCATTGATTTCAGAACCATATAAACAAAGGTAGTTAGAGTGAATAGAAGCATTATCGTTTCTTCAGTTTTACATGCTTTATTAATTTTTATTACTGCAATGAGTTTACCATTTTTGACCAAAAAACCTCTAGACATACCACCAATAGTCTCTGTCGAATTGATTCAAATAGCAGAAAAAACAAATGTTCCTTATGCACCAAAAGCTAAGAAAATAATTGAGAAGGTTAAAGAGAAAGAAAAAAAACTTGTATCAGAGCAAGCGCCACCAAAGAAAGTAAAAAAAACAAAAACAAAAACCGTTGTATCACCAGAGAAAAATAATAAAAAGATTGAAAATCAAGCTCCTGAAGCAATTCCACTTCCTGAAAAAAAAGTGAAAAAAATTGAGACAAAAGAGGAAAAAAAACAAAATCCAGAAAAAGTAGACAATGAGGTTAAACAAGTATCAGAGTTTGAAAAAAAAGATTTATTTGATCCAAATAATATTGCTGCATTAATAGATAAATCAAAGGAGGATAGCGGAGAAGTTTTAAAAGATAATAAAAATATCACGCAAGACCAAGATAGAAATATAGAAACTAGTGGACTTACTTTAAGCGAGGAAGATGCTTTAAAAGCTCAAATTTTCGGATGTTGGAGTATACCTTTGGGTTTACCATATAACGAAAATTTATTAGTAAGAATCAAATTAAAATTAAAACCTGATGGTACGGTCTCAAAAACTGAGATTTTAGATCACGCAAGAATGAATAAACCAGGACAAGGATTTTACAAAGTTTTAGCAGAAAGTGCTCTAAGAGCTGTTAAATTGTGTCAACCATTAAGAGTTCCGACTACCGGTTATGAAAGATGGAAAGAATTACAATTAAATTTTGATGCAAGAGAAATGTTAGAGGGTTAGTATACTATTATGATAATAAGAAATTTTTTAATTATTTTTTTAATTTCAATTACTTCTAATGTTTATGCGCTAATTGAAGTAGATATTACAAGAGGAAACTTAAATCCTCTCCCGTTAGCAGTTTCACCCTTATCTATAGATGAAAATTCGAGATCAAATTTTGAAAAATTACTTAAAAAGGAAAATATAGGTTCAGAGATATCAAATATTGTAGAAAATAATTTAAGAACTTCAGGCTTGTTTAATCCATTAGACAAAAAAGCTTTTCTTCAAGCTCCTGAAATTGCAAATTTAAAACCAAGATTTGAAGATTGGAACTTAATTAAAGCGCAAGCATTAATTACTGGCAAAGTAAGTTATATTGAGGATAAGTTAAGAGTGGAATTTAGATTGTGGGATGTTTTAGCTGCTAAGGAAATGATGGCGTTAGCATTTACTACAGTTCCTAATAATTGGAGAAGAGTAGGTCATATTATATCTGATAAAGTTTACGAAAGGTTAACTGGAGAAAAGGGATATTTTGACACAAGAATAATTTATGTAGCAGAGGAAGGACCTAAAACACAAAGAATAAAAAAATTAGCAATTATGGATCAAGATGGTGCTAACAATAAATTTTTAACTCTTGGAAATGAGTTGGTTTTAACTCCTCGTTTTAATCCCACAAGTCAAATGGTAACTTATTTATCTTATTTTAAAAATATGCCAAGAGTTTATCTACTCGATATAGAAACAGGCACCCAAGAAGTTGTTGGAGACTTCCCAGGTATGACGTTTGCTCCAAGGTTTTCACCTGATGGTAAAAAAATTATTATGAGTTTTGCTAAAGATGGTAAGTCTGATATTTATACTATGAATTTAGAAAATAGAATTGTTGAAAAAATTACTAATCATCCATCAATTGATACTTCACCATCTTATTCTCCAGATGGAAAATATATAACATTTAATTCTGATAGAAGCGGTTATCAACAAATTTATGTAATGAAAAATGATGGTAGCGAAGTAAAAAGAATTTCATTTGGCAATGGTCTATATGGAACACCAGTATGGTCACCAAGAGGAGATTTAATTGCATTTACAAAATTACATAAAGGAAAATTTTATATAGGTGTTATGAGAACTGACGGTAGTGGCGAGAGATTGTTAACAGAAAATTATTATCAAGAAGCTCCATCCTGGTCACCTAATGGAAGAGTATTAATTTTTTATAGAGAAACAAAAACTAACGCAAAAGGTGAGGGCTTTTCAGCTAAATTGTGGTCTATTGATTTAACTGGTTATAATGAGCGCCAAATAAGGACTCCATCAGATGCATCTGACCCATCATGGTCATCATTATTAAGCAATTAATAGATTAATTAATTTAAATTTCTTGATTTTTAGACTTGAAACCTCTATTTACATGTGAAAAAGTTACTAAATTGAAATTAGCAGCAAGGAGCAATTTAATGAGATTAAGCAAAATTTTTAAAAACACACTTTTAGTATTAACAGCTTGCCTAGTATTATCTGCATGTGCAACTAAGAAAGAAGCATCAATAGGTAAAATCGAAGGTCAGATGCAAGGTGATGTTTATACAGGAACAGACACTGTTGAATATTTAGCCGACGGAGTTCCTGATAGAGTATTCTTTGCAACAAATGAGTCAATTTTAACTACTGCATCTAGAGAAACTTTGAGAGCTCAAGCTGCTTGGCTAAGAAAAAATCCAGGTATAAATGTAGTTCTTGAAGGACATGCTGATGAAAGAGGCACTAGAGAGTACAACTTAGCGCTAGGTGAAAGAAGAGCTAATGCCGCTAAGGATTATTTAATGACTTATGGAATATCATCAGACAGAATTACTGTATTAAGTTATGGTAAAGAGAGACCAGTTGACTCTGGTTCAAATCCATTGGCTTGGTCAAAAAATAGAAGATCAGTAACTGTTAAAGCAAATTAGTTATTTAAAAATTAAAAAATAAAGACCCTAAACATATTACTGACTTCAGGGTCTTTATTTTGCCATTATTATAAACATAAATCTAAAATTAATGAGGCTGTTATTTAAATTAGTAATTTTAAAATTATTTCTATGTTTTAATTTGTTTTTTATTAATTTTTCTTTAGCAGATAACCATAATATTTATCAAATCTTAGAAGATTTAAAGAACGATCTTAAAACACTTGAAAGGGCGGTGTATTCAGGGTCAATTGAATTGCAATCTAAAAGCAATGATAATGAGTCAAATTTAAATCAGAATTCTGAGGATGTACTTACAAGACATTTATTAAAATTATCTGAAGTTGAGGATCAATTCAGAGAACTTACAAATAAATTTGAAGAGATTAATTTTAAATTAGATAAACTTTCAACTCGATTATCTAAAATTCAAGCTGATAATCAAATTAGGTTTCAAGAAATTGAGACCAATATAAGTTCAGGTAATATTAAAAGTTCAGATAAACAATTAAGTTCTATACCAAAGATTGATGAAAAAAATGTTTTACCTGGAAGCTCTCAGCCACAAGATTTAGGTACAATTTCATACAAGGATACAGAAACTACAGAAACTTCTCAACAAATTCAGTCTGTAGAAACTACCGCATCTATTGTAACAGAAACATTTCAAACAGAGGAAAAGTTATTACCTCAAGACCTAGCGCCAAAAGAACAATACGAGTTTGCAACAAGTTTCCTAAAGGTAGGAGATTATAGTACTGCAGAAAGAGCCTTCAGAGAGTTTGTTTTATCTAATCCTGATGATGAATTAGCAGGTAGCGCTCAGTATTGGTATGCTGAAACATTTAGAATAAGACAACTATACACTGATGCTGCTTCTGCTTATTTAGAAGGTTATCAAAAATATCCAAAAGGAAAAAAAGCTCCAATCAATTTGTTAAAACTTGGAGTATCAATGGTTCAGATTGGTGAAAAAGATCAAGGTTGCAAAATGATAAATGGTGTAGAATTACAATATCCTGATGCAAGTCAATCTGTTATACAAAAAGCAAAATATGAGTCTAAAAAATTTGAGTGTATCAAGCAAGACTCATAAGTTTATAATAAATAATTTAAAAGACAAAAAAACTTTTCAAATTTATAAAAAGTTTGAAAAAAATTTAAAAATAAAAGAGAATTTTATTGTTGCAGTATCAGGTGGCCCAGATAGTTTGGCTTTATCTTTTTTATCTAAAGTGTATTCGATTAAAAAATCTCTTGAAGTAACCTATTTTATTGTTGATCATAAATTAAGAAAAAACTCCTCAAAAGAAGCTAAATTTGTAAAAAAATTGTTAAAAAAATTAGACTGTAATTTGAAAATTTTAAATTGGATTGGCAAAAAACCTAAAAATAATATTCAGTCAATCGCTAGAGAAAAAAGGTATGCTCTTTTAATAAACCAATCAAAAAAACTAAAAATAAATAATATTTTATTAGGTCATCAAAAAGATGATTTATATGAAAACTTTTTTATAAGAATATTGAGAGGCAGTGGCTTAAATGGTATTGCCTCTTTTAGCAAAAGTTCTAAAGAACAAAATATAAATTTAATTAGACCTTTGCTAAATTTTTCTAAAAAAGATTTAAAATATATTGCAAAAAAAGTTTTTGGAACTTTTATTCAAGATCCATCAAATAATGACGAGCAGTTCAAAAGAGTTAAGATTAGACATTTGATAAAATATTTACAATCTGATGGTTTAGATTTAGAAAAATTTAACTTAACTATAAAAAATTTAAAACTTGCAAACGAGTCAATAAAATTTTTTGTAAAGAGAAACTTAGATAATAATTCAATTGTTAATCAAAAAAATAAAACAATTTTACTAAATAACAATTTTTTTAAAAATCCAGAGGAAGTCATATTTAGGTCATTTACAAAAGTAATTCAGCAAGTTGGTAAAAAATATTATCCTGTTAGAGGAAAAAAAATTGTTAAAATTATTAAAGAAATTAAAAATAATAGTTTAACAAAAACTACACTTGGAAATTGTTTAATTAAAAGGGTAAATAAGACAATTATAGTATCAAAAGAACGTTAAATTTGATGAAATCTTTGATATTTTGTCACTTGTTAATTTAATAATAATTCTTATTTTAAAGATATGAACTTAAAAAATCTGGCAATGTGGGGAATAATAGTTTTTTTAACTATAGGTCTTTATAATATGTTTAAAAATCCTCAACCTAACATTAGAGGTGGGGATAAAGTAATATTTTCAGAATTCTTAACATCAGTTGAAAATGGAGAAGTGCTTAGAGTTGAAATCCAAGGAAATAATATTAAAGGTGTTTATTCTAATGGTAATTCATTTTCAACTTATGCGCCAAATGATCCAAATTTAATTGAAAAATTATCTGACAAAGGTGTCAGTATATCGGCAGCACCTTTAGAGGAAAAGATGCCGTCATTATTTGGAGTTCTTCTTTCCTGGTTCCCAATGTTATTACTCATAGCTGTTTGGATTTTTTTCATGAGACAGATGCAGGGTGGAAAAGGTGGAGCCATGGGTTTTGGAAAATCTAAAGCCAAAATGATGAATGAGCTTAAAGGCAAAGTTACATTTAATGACGTAGCTGGAGTAGAAGAAGCAAAGGAAGAAGTTGAGGAGATAGTTGAATTTTTAAAAGATCCAAAAAAATTTAGTAGATTAGGTGGTAAAATTCCAAGAGGAGCTTTGCTTGTTGGACCTCCGGGTACAGGTAAAACATTATTAGCAAGAGCTATAGCAGGTGAAGCTGGGGTACCGTTTTTTACAATATCAGGTTCAGATTTTGTTGAAATGTTTGTTGGAGTTGGAGCTTCAAGAGTGAGAGATATGTTTGAGCAAGGCAAGAAAAATTCACCATGTATAATTTTTATTGATGAAATTGATGCGGTTGGAAGAAGCAGAGGAGCTGGTTTAGGAGGTGGTAATGATGAGAGAGAACAAACTTTAAATCAGTTATTAGTTGAAATGGATGGATTTGATACCAATGAAGGTGTTATTATTATTGCAGCAACAAATAGGCCTGATGTACTTGATCCAGCTTTATTAAGGCCAGGTCGATTTGATAGACAAGTGGTTGTTTCTAACCCTGATATAATTGGAAGAGAAAAAATTTTAAAAGTTCATGTGAAAAAAATTAAAATGTCTCCAGATGTTAATTTGAGAACTATTGCTAGAGGTACACCTGGTTTTTCAGGAGCAGACCTTGCAAATCTTGTTAATGAAGCAGCTTTATTAGCTGCAAGAAAAAATAAAAGAATAGTTACATTAATAGAATTTGAAGAAGCAAAAGACAAAGTAATGATGGGTGCTGAAAGACGTTCAATGGTTATGACTGAGGACGAGAAAAAATTGACAGCATATCACGAAGGTGGTCACGCTCTAGTTTCATTTAATATGCCGAGCTATGACCCAATACATAAAGCTACTATTATACCAAGAGGAAGAGCTCTTGGAATGGTAATGAATTTACCAGAAAGAGATAAACATGGTTACTCGATAAAATATTTAAAAGCAAGATTGGCAGTTTGTTTTGGAGGTAGAGTTGCTGAAGAACTAATTTTTGGAAAAGACAATATATCTACAGGTGCAGGTGGTGGAAGTGGTTCAGATATTAATCAAGCTACACAACTTGCAAGAGCCATGGTGACAAAATACGGCATGAGTGAAGAAATGGGCCCAGTAGAATATGGAGAAAATCAAGAAGAGGTATTCCTAGGAAGATCGGTTACTCAAACTCAATCTGTTTCAGAGGAAGTTGCTCAAAAAATTGATAAAGAAATAAGAAAACTTGTTGATGAAGGATATAACCAAGCTAAGAAAATTCTGACAGAAAAAATAGATGATTTACATAAAATCGCTAAAGCTCTAATAACATACGAAACATTAACTGGTGAAGAAATAGAGAATATAATCAATAAAAATTTATATCCTAAAGATAAAGTTTTAGATGATCCAGAAACAAAAGATGATCAAGACTCAGCTTTGGGTGCTATGGGCTTGAAACCTAAAATTGTTCACTAATAAATAATGCAAAGATATTACACAAGAGCGTGTAATTTCTACTTTGGTAATCAATCTAAAATTTTAGTAAATAAAAAAAAATCTATTCCATTACATCAGATTAAAGAAATATCTTTTGACCATGTTGAGATTATTACAAGAAAAAAGATCAGAAGAATTTCAATTAATCAAATCAATAAATTACCGAATAACTTAAAAAAAAAAATAAGTGCAGATATTAAAAAAATAAATTCAAAAAAGAAAAATTTTTCTAATTTTAATTTTAAAAAAATTCCAAATATTTTGGGAGTTTTAAATCTTACACCCGACAGTTTTTCGGATGGAGGAAAATTTAATAAAAAAAATAAGGGCATCACTCATGCCATTAGTTTATACAAAAGTGGTGCATCTATAATAGATGTTGGTGGTGAGTCTACAAGACCAGGATCAAAGCCTGTAAAAGAAAAGCAAGAATGGAATAGAATTAATAAGATATTAAAATTAATTGTAAAAAAAATACCAATATCTTTAGACACAAGAAAGTCCAGAATTATGGAAAATGGCATCAGAATAGGAGTTAAACTTATTAACGATGTTTCAGGATTAAGTTATGATCCTAAAACAATAAATATTTTAAAAAAATATAAAATTCCATTTGTAATACAGCATTCAGTTGGGACACCTGAAAATATGCAAAAGAAAGCGAAATATAAAAATGAATTATTAGATATATATGATTATTTTGAAGATAAGATTAGGTTAATACGATCTAAAGGTATTAAACACAATAATATAATTTTAGATCCAGGAATTGGATTTGGAAAAAATTTGAAACATAATATGAATCTTATAAGAGGTGTTTCTATTTTTCATTCATTAGGTTTTCCTATACTAGTAGGGAATTCAAGAAAAAGATTTATTAAAGATATATCAAAAAAAAATGATAGTAAAACAAAGATCGGTGGAACCATGGCTTCTTCAATATATCTTTTAATGCAAGGAATTCAGATTTTAAGAATTCATGATGTTAATGAAGTTAAGCAAGGTATTAAAGTTTTTAACGAGATAGTCAAAAATTAATGACAAAAAAATATTTTGGCACAGATGGAATAAGAGGAGCGGTTAATAGTAAATATATAAATGGAGATATGTTCTTTAAATTTGGACTTGCTAGCGGAACATACTTTAAATCTCAAAAAAAAAGAAAACAAACAGCAATAATTGCAAAAGATACAAGATTATCAGGATATACACTTGAGCCAGCTCTTGTTTCAGGTTTAGCTTCAGCCGGTATGCATGTTTATACCCTTGGACCCTTACCAACTAATGGTTTGGCTATGCTAACAAAAGAAATGAAAGCTAATATGGGTATAATGATCACCGCTTCTCACAATCCACATTTTGACAACGGTTTAAAATTATTTGGTCCTGATGGAATGAAATTATCAGATAAAATAGAAAAAAAAATTGAGGGACTTATAGACAAAAAAATCTCAAAAAACCTTTCGCATTCTGAAAAATTAGGAAGAGTTAAAAGATTAGAAACAGGTACCAAAAAATATATTAAAATATTAAAAAAAAATTTCACTAAAGAGTTCAATTTAAGAGGACTAAGAATAGTAATTGATTGTGCAAATGGTGCTGGTTATAAGGCAGGTCCTGAATTATTGAAATCATTAGGAGCTAAAGTCATAGCAATAGGAATTAAACCAAATGGTTTAAACATTAATAAAAAATGTGGATCAACTTTTCCAAGAAACATTAGATCTGCTGTAAAAAAATATAAAGCACATATTGGAATATCTTTAGATGGAGATGCTGATAGAATTATAATGTGTGATGAAAAAAGCAATATAATAGATGGAGATCAAATTATAGCTGCTTTAGCAACAAGATGGAAAAACAAAAAAATGTTAAAAGGGGGAGTTGTTGGAACATTAATGTCAAATTATGGGTTAGAAAAGTATTTTAAATCAAAAGGAATAAAATTTCTAAGGGCAAATGTTGGAGATAGATATGTTAAAGAAAAAATGCAGAAATATAATTTTAATTTAGGTGGTGAACAATCGGGACATATTATTTTAGGTAAATTTGCAACTACAGGAGATGGTTTGCTAGTAGCTTTAGAGGCTCTTTTTGCTTTAAGAAAAGGAAAAAGGGCAAGTGATTTTTTTGATCAATTTAAGAAAACACCTCAGCTTTTAGAAAATATCGAAGTTAAAGATAAAAATATAATTAATAAACCAGAGATAAAAAAAATTATAAAAAATGCAGATAAATTAATCAAGGGTAATGGAAGAATTTTAGTAAGAAAATCAGGAACAGAATCTAAAATTAGAGTAATGGGAGAAAGTGAAAATAAAGATCTACTATATAAATGCGTAAACATGATTACGAAAAAAATTAAATAAATTGAAACCAAAGTCTAAAATTTTAATTATTGCAGGATCTGATTCATCTGGTGGAGCAGGTATTCAAGCTGATATAAAAACTGTTACTGCTCTTGGCTCATATGCAATGACAGCAATAACAGCAGTTACTTCTCAAAATACCACAGGTGTAAAATCAATTGTTGGAATTAATCCAAAAGAAATTTTTAATCAAATTATTTATAGTTGCAAAGACATAAGACCTGATGCAATAAAAATTGGTATGCTACATTCTTTAGAGGTTATTAGAATGGTACTGAAAGCCCTGGATGTAATTAAAGTTAAAAAAATCGTATTAGATCCAGTTATGGTTGCTAAAGGAGGGGCTAAACTTATAGATAGTAAAGCTATTCAATTATTAAAATTAAAATTAATTAAAAAAGTTTCACTTATTACCCCCAATATCCCAGAGGCAGAAATTTTGACTAAAACAACAATTATAACAAAAGAGGATATGATTTTTGCTGCTAATAAACTTATTGGATTAGGAGCCAAAAATGTACTTATAAAAGGTGGTCATTTAAAACATAAAAATGTATTAGATATTTTAATAAACAAAAAAGACATAAAGATCTTCAAAAGCGAGCGTCATAAAACAAAGAATACCCATGGTACAGGTTGTACATTATCTAGCTCAGTTACAACTTTTTTATCATGTGGAAAAACAGTAAAGAAATCTTGTGAGCTAGGAATTAAGTATGTAAATTCTGCAATTAAATCAAACCCGAAATATGGAAAAGGTCATGGCCCAATTAACCATCTCACTTCCTTAAAATTAAACAGAAAATTTAAATAATGAAAAATATAGTCGTTGTTGGATCTCAATGGGGTGACGAAGGCAAAGGAAAAATTGTTGATTGGTTATCTGAACAGGCGGATGTAGTAATAAGATTCCAAGGAGGTCACAATGCTGGTCATACTTTAGTGATTGATGGTGTTACTTATAAATTGAGATTATTGCCATCTGGAATAGTTAGAAAAGGCAAAATATCAATTATTGGAAACGGAGTTGTCGTAGATCCATGGGCTTTATTAGAGGAAATAGAAGAAATAAAATCTAAAGGTGTAGAAGTAAATGTAAATAATTTTATTATTTCGGAGTCCGCAAATTTAATTTTGCCTTTTCATAGAGAAATGGATGAGATTAGAGAGGATGCAGCAGGAAAAAGCAAAATAGGAACTACAAGACGTGGAATTGGACCAGCATATGAAGATAAAGTTGGCAGAAGATCTATAAGAGTTATGGATCTAAGATCTGAAAAAAATTTAGATCAAAGACTCAACTCTGTACTAGTTCATCATAATGCAATTAGAAAAGGCCTAGGAAAAAAAATTTTTGAAAAAGATCAGCTTAAATCTGATTTACTAAAAATGGCACCCAAAATATTAGAATTTTCTCAGCCAGTTTGGCTAAAGATTGATCAATTTAAAAAACAAAAAAAGAAAATTTTATTCGAAGGAGCCCAAGGTATTTTACTTGATGTAGATCATGGAACTTATCCTTTTGTAACTTCATCTAATACTGTTGCCTCAAACGCAGCTACAGGAACTGGTTGTGGCCCTAATTCGATTAATTATGTTCTTGGAATTACAAAAGCTTATACAACAAGAGTTGGGGAAGGTCCTTTTCCTACAGAGTTAACAGATGATGTTGGTGAACTTTTAGGAACACGTGGAAAAGAATTTGGAACTGTTACAAGTAGAAAAAGAAGATGCGGATGGTTTGATGGTGTTTTGGTAAGGCAAACTATTAAAGTTTCAGGCATTGATGGTATCGCTTTAACGAAATTAGATGTACTCGATGAATTAGATGAAATTAAAATGTGTGTTGCTTATGAGCTTGATGGTAAAAGATTAGATTATTTACCTGCTGCTGTAGAAGACCAAATAAAAATAAAACCAATTTATGAGACTTTTCCAGGTTGGAAAGTTTCTACAAATGGAGTTAAAAATCTGGATTCATTACCTGAAAATGCAAAAAAATATATTTTTGCTGTTGAAGATTTTATTGGTACAAAAGTATCAAGTATCTCAACTAGTCCAGAAAGAGATGATACTATTTTAATTGAAAACCCTTTTGAAGTTTAGTTTGCGGGTAAAAGATTTTTTGATTTAGCTAATAGAAGCATGTGCTTTTGGAGTTTTTCAAATGCTTTATTTTCTATTTGTCTAACTCTTTCTCTGCTAATTTTATATTTTTTACTTAAATCTTCTAGTGTAGTTGGGTCATCATTTAGTCTTCTTGAGTATAAAATTTCTCTTTCTCTATCATTCAGAACTTTAATAGAGTCTTTTAATAAATCTTTTCTTTGCTCCATTTCCTCGTGGTGAGCAAATTTTAAGTCATGATCAAGTTCTTTATCAACCAACCAGTCTTGCCATTCATCACCATCTTCTCCAACTTGAGCATTAAGCGAGAACTCCTTTCCAGAAAGTCTTCTATTCATTGAAACGACTTCTTCTTTACTTACATCGAGCTTATTAGCTATATGATCAACGTGTTCATCTCTTAAATCTCCTTCTGTTTCTGGAGAAATTTGATTTTTAATTTTCTTTAAATTAAAAAATAATTTTTTTTGAGCAGTAGTAGTTCCAATTTTCACAAGACTCCAAGATCTTAAAATATATTCTTGAATAGAAGCCTTTATCCACCACATTGCATAAGTTGCCAATCTAAAACCTTTTTCTGGTTCAAATTTCTTAACAGCTTGCATAAGACCTACATTTCCCTCTGAAATCATTTCATTAATTGGCAGACCATATCCTTTGTAGCCCATAGCAATTTTTGCAACTAATCTTAAGTGACTAGTGACAAGTTTTTCTGCAGCTTTAATATTACCAGTCGTTTTCCAATTTTTTGCTATCATATATTCCTCTTCTGCAGCTAACATCGGAAATTTTTTAATCTGCTCTAAATATGCAGATAGCCCACCTTCATTAGAAAGGGTTGGCAGATTGTTGCTCATTGTTGTGCTCATAGCATTGTTTATTTAATTAATTATAATTAATTTTCAATAATTTATTCTTCAGTGTTTTTAAGCATTTTTAGAATATTATTTAGATCTTGTGGCAAAAGTGAGGAAAAAATCATCTTTTTCTTAGTTCGTGGATGTATAAATCCTAAAGTTTTTGCATGCAGGAATTGTCTATTTAATTTAGTAATTGAATTTTGGATATCTAAATCAATATTTTTTAATTTTTTATATTTTTTTTTATATTTATCATCTCCAACTATACTATTACCTTTATAATTCATATGAACTCTTATCTGATGTGTTCTTCCTGTTTCTAATTTACATTCAACTAAACTTAAAGTTGGTGTTTTCTGATTTTCAAAAATTTCAAGTGTTTTATAATTTGTAATAGCTTTCTTTCCTTTAGAACTACTAACTTCCATAAGTTGCCTATTCTTTGAACTACGAGTTATAAATGTTTCAATCCTTCCCGTAGATGGTCTTAATTTTCCCCATATTAAAAGTTGGTACTCTCTTATGATTGTATGATCACTAAATTGCTTTGATAAATTTTCATGAGCTTCATTATTTTTTGCAATTACAACTAAACCAGATGTGTTTTTATCAATTCTATGAACAATACCAGGTCTTAACTCATCACCTATATTTGATAAAGAATCTTTATGATAGTGCATCAATGCATTAACAATTGTTTTATCATAATTTCCAGCCCCTGGATGCATGATTATTCCAGCAGGTTTATTAATTACTAATAGATCATTATCTTCGTATATTATTTCTAAGTTAAATTCGTAAGGTTTGAGGGATGCTATTTCAGGATCTGGAATCTTAAGATTTATAGCATCACCAATTGAGACTTTTTTTGACGGACTTTTGATTATTTCATTATTTAGTGTTAACTTTTCTTTCAAAATTAAATTTTTAATTCTAGTTCTGCTAATTAATTCCTCTCTTTTGTTAATTAAAACATCAACCCTCAAATTCTTCTCATCCTGTTTAACTATAAAATTAATGTTTTTTTCCATAAAATATAATATTAATACTATATGCGCTTGTAGCTCAACTGGATAGAGCGCCTGACTTCGGATCAGGAGGTTCTGGGTTCGACTCCTAGCAGGCGCACCAGTTTATTCACCTATATTTATTAAAGTTCCCTTATCTCTTGCTTTGTCGAAAGAGTAATAAAATACTAATATTGACAAAATTAAATAAAACCCGTTCAGATAGATTGCATTAATGATATTTTCATAATTTACCATTCCATTAACCAAAATATTTCTGGTCTCTTCAAAAATATAAACTAATGGAAGTGCGTAAGCAATTGACTGAAAGATTCCCGGGAGTGTTTCAACTGGATAGTAAATGCAGCCAAAGGGCGCTAATAAAAACATGGTTGACCATGCTATATTCTCAAAAGATGGTCCAAATCTTAACAATCCTGCTGAAACAAACAGACCAAGCGTTATTCCAAATAAATATAGACTTAAGAAAAGAAATGCTAAAGGAAGACCAAGTTTTAGCAAAGATATACCAAATAGTGGAGAAGTTAATAGTATTGCTGGGATCAAACCAATTAATGCTCTTATTAAGGCAGTAAAAACTAGAGAGACAATTATTTCGCTAATTTTCATAGGCGCAATAAATAGGTTCGTAAAATTTCTGCTCCAAATTTCTTCCAAAAATAACATATTAAAGCCAATACTAGTTCTAAATAAAAAATCATACAGAATTGCACATGAAAGAATAACTCCTACTGCACCACTGTAATAAGAGCTATGAGCTGCAAAAAAATTAGAAATAAATCCCCAAAGAGTAATTTGAATTGAAGGCCAATAAATTAAATCTAATATTCTTGGAAATGATCTAGTTATTAAATAAAAGTGTCTTAAAAAAAGGCCGTAAATTCTAATTAAATTCATTTTTATTTTCTCGCAATTTCTAAAAATACTTCCTCTAAATTTTTTCTTCCATATTTTGATATTAACTCTTCAGGAGTTCCTCTATCCACTATTAAACCATCTTTCATCATTAGAACAGAACTGCATAATCTTTTCACTTCTTCCATATTGTGAGAGGCAAGTAAAACTGATATTTTTTTTTCCTTTTTGTAATCCTCTAAAAAAGATCTTACGAAATCACCTGTTTCGGGATCTAATGAAGCAGTAGGTTCATCTAGCAAAAGTACCGTTGGATCATTTATTAAAGCTTTAGCAAGACTTACCCTATTTTTTTGTCCAGAAGAAAGTTCTCCAGTAATTTTGTTTAAAAGGTCTTTTAACCTAAGTTTTTCTGAAAGGTGATCTATTCGATCATTTAAATTTTGAATGTTATATAATTTTCCATAGACAATTAAATTTTGTTTAACCTTAAGTTTTTTGGGTAATTCAATGTATGGTGAAATAAAATTCATTTTATGAAGAAGGGAAATTTTATTTTTTTCAATATTCATTCCATTGATTAAGACCTCACCACTACTTGGTTTTAATAATCCTAAAATCATTCCAATTGTTGTAGTTTTTCCACATCCATTTGGTCCTAACAAACCAACCATTTCATTTTCGTTAATTTTAAAATTTATATTCATTACAGCTTCTTTATCTTTATATTTTTTAGAAAGATTGATTACTTCAATAGAATTAGTCATTAATATTTTGATGCTCTTTTTAATCTATCATTAATAGTTTTGCCAAGACCTTTGTTTGGAATATTCTCAACTGCAATCTGTTTAAACCCATCGTTTTTTATTCTTCTTAAAGTTGAATACAGGTTCTTTGCAGCTTCTTCTATATTTTTCACTTTGGATAAATAATAATAGTTTCTTAAGTTTGATTTTCTTTTTTTTATTAATAAATAAGCTTCATTTTTTTTCGGTTTTTTTACATTGATTCTTAAGGGTATCCCAGGTGAGTAATGCAACGGAAATAAACCAGGTGATAATTTTTTTTTTGAATTTGTATTAATTAATAATTTTTTTTTTAAAATATTTTCAATTTTTTTTGTATCAAGACCCCCATATCTTAAGAGTGAGGGTTTTTCTAAAAGATTCAATATTGTGGACTCAACTCCTATTTTGCTTTTTCCACCATTTAAAATATATTTTATTTTGGAGCCAAATTCTTCTCTTACATCAGATGGTTTAACCGAACTTAATCTTGATGATATATTTGCGCTGGGTGCTGCTAATGGATAATCTAAATTTTTTAGTAAATTTCTGAATAATTTATGTTTGGGAAAACGTACGGCAATACTTTTTTTATTATTAGTGACATATTTTGATATTTTGGAGTTATTTTTTAATTTTAAAATATAAGTTATTGGACCCGGAGAAAATTTTTTATAAAGTTTTGCTAAATTATTGTTGATATCACAGTCTTCTTTAAGTCTTTGAATATTATAGTAATGGACAATAAGCGGATTGTTTAAAGGTCTTTTTTTAAGATTAAATATTTTTTTAACTGCTATATTCGAGTATGCATTTGCAGCTAGTCCATAAACAGTTTCAGATGGTACTGCAATACAATGATTATTATCTAAATATTTTTTTGCTTTTTTGATATTTGATTGAATAGATTTCATGTATTAATAATTATTATATGAAAGATAAAATTTTACCACCTGATTATGATCAGTTCTCAGTTGAGGAGCTTACAGAAAAAGCAAATAAGATTATAGAGTCTCTAGAAAGGGAAAATGATTTAAACAATTCAGTTGAGAGGTATCAGGAACTTTTAAAACTCAACAATATTATTGAAAAAAAATTTTATAAAAATTTTAAATCTATAGGTGAAGAAACAAATAAAAAGATTAAAGAGATAACTAAAAAAAATGAAAAAACAGCTTAATAAAATTGCCAAGGATACTAATATATTTCTTAAAAAATATATTAATTCACAAAAATATTCTCATTTAAGGTCTCCCATGAAGTATGGTTTATTTCCAGGTGGAAAAAAAATTAGATCTAAAATCTTAATCGACTTAGGGTCATTATTTTCAATTGATTATAAAACATTGATAATAGTTGGGTCGGCCGTTGAATGTATTCATGCTTATTCACTAATTCATGACGATCTACCATGCATGGATGATGATGATATAAGAAGAGGAAAACCTTCAACTCACATTAAATTTGGAGAGTCTACAGCAGTTCTAGCCGGAAATTCATTACTAACTTTAGCTTTTGAAATTTTATCAAGTCCTAAATTGAAATTAAAAGAAAAGATAAAAATCAACTTAATCAAAAAATTATCAGAATGTTCAGGTCATTTAGGAATAGCTGGTGGGCAATATTTAGATTTGAGCTATGAGAAAAAGAAAATATCAAGGAACAAAATATTAGAAATGGAAATAAAGAAAACAGGAATGTTATTTAGTTTTTGTTGTGCGGCTCCAGCAATAATTAAGAAAAAAACAATTCAAGAAATTAAATTTTTTGAGAATATTGGATCAGAAATTGGTCTTTTGTTCCAAATAGCTGATGACTTAATTGATCTTAAAAGTAATTCTAAGGAAGCTGGAAAAAAAACAGGAAAAGATCAAAAAAAAGGCAAGGCAACGCTTATAAATTTAATAGGCCTTGATGACTCAGTTAAGTATTGTGATAAGATAATAAAAGATGTTAATAATAATTTAAGTAAGTATGGCTCAAGATCTAAAAAAATTAATGAAACCTTGGACTACATTTTGAATAGGAAAAAATGAAGAAAAATTATCAATTTTTAAATGATATAAACTTTCCATCTGATTTAAGAAAAGTTTCTGAAAATAATTTACAAAAAGTTGCAGATGAAGTGAGAGAGGAAATGATAGATGCTGTTTCAGAAACAGGAGGTCATCTAGGTGCTGGTTTGGGAGTGGTTGAATTGACAGTCGCACTTCACTACGTTTTTGACACTCCAAATGATAAATTGATATGGGATGTTGGCCACCAATCTTATCCACATAAAATTTTAACTGGAAGAAAGGATAAAATTAGAACTTTACGACAAGGTGATGGTTTATCAGGTTTTACTAAAAGATCTGAAAGTGAATATGATCCATTTGGAGCAGCTCACAGTTCAACATCTATTTCTTCAGCATTAGGAATTGCTGAAGCAAACAAATTAGAAAATAAATCATCTAATGTAATAGCTGTCATTGGTGATGGAGCAATTAGTGCAGGTATGGCTTACGAAGCCATGAATAATGCTGGAGCATCTAAGACAAAAATGATTGTTATTTTAAATGATAACGACATGTCAATTGCAAAGCCAGTTGGAGCAATGAGGACTTACTTGGCAAAATTATTCACTGGTAAAATATATTTCAGTCTAAGAGAAACATTAAAGTTAATTACTTCTGCTTTTTCAAAAAGATTTAGTGCTAAAGCAGGGAAAGCAGAGGATTTTTTCCGTTCAGCAGTTACAGGAGGTACATTATTTAGTTCACTCGGTTTTTATTACGCAGGTCCTATAGATGGTCATGATTTATCAAGCTTAGTTCCAATTTTAAAAAATGCAAAAGATTCAAGGCATGAGGGTCCTATAATGATCCATATTAAAACTCAAAAAGGGAAGGGTTATTCTTATGCAGAAAAAGCAAATGATCATTATCATGGAGTATCAAAATTTAATGTTGAGACTGGAGAACAGTTAAAGAGCAAATCTAATCTTCCAGCTTATACAAAAGTTTTTGCTAATACTTTAGTGAAACACGCAAAAAAAGATAGCAAAATAGTCGGAATAACAGCGGCTATGCCAGGAGGGACTGGTATGGATGTTTTTGGAAAAGAGTTTCCAAGTAGGATGTTTGATGTAGGAATAGCAGAACAACATGCAGTAACTTTTGCTGCAGGTTTAGCAACTGAGGGTTATAAACCATATGCTGCAATTTATTCTACCTTTTTACAAAGAGCATATGATCAAGTGGTTCATGATGTTGCCATCCAAAGTTTACCTGTTAGATTTGCGATAGATAGAGCAGGATTGGTTGGTGCTGATGGATCAACTCATGCTGGTTCATTTGATATAACTTACTTATCAACTTTGCCTAATTTTATAGTCATGGCAGCAAGTGATGAAGCTGAACTAGTTAAAATGATTAATACTTCGGTACATATTAATGACAGACCTTCTGCAATTAGATATCCAAGAGGTACAGGAGTTGGTGTTGATCTTCCATCAATAGATGAAACAATTGAAATTGGTAAAGGGAGAATTATTCAAAATGGAACACAGGTTTGTATTTTAAATCTTGGTACTCGACTCGAGGAATGTAAGTTAGCTGCAGAGGAATTAAAAGCAAAAGGAGTTTCAACAACAGTTATAGATGCTAGGTTTGCCAAGCCTTTAGACGAAGAACTTATAATAAAATCTGCTAAGCAACATGAGCTCATGATAACAGTTGAAGAAGGATCAATAGGTGGCTTTGGTTCTCATGTTAAAAATTTATTAGCTGAAAAAGGAGTATTTGATAAAGGTTTGAAATTTAGATCAATGACTTTACCAGATGAATTCATTGAACAAGATGTTCCAAAAAAAATGTACGATAAAGCTGGATTAAATAGTTCTCAAATTTCTAAGAAAATTGCTGATATTTTGTTTCAAAAGGAGACAATAAGAGTTGTGAAAAATTAATTTAAGCTAACTACACTGGGCTTTATTCATTAAGTAGTGGTCAAGCAAAACACAGTTCATCATAGCTTCACCAATTGGTACAGCTCTAATTCCTACACAAGGATCATGTCTACCTTTAACAGATATAGAAGTATTTTTCCCAAATTTATTTATAGTTTTTCTACTAGTTAAAATTGACGATGTTGGTTTGACAGCAAAAGATGCAACAATTTCTTGGCCCGTAGAAATTCCACCAAGAATTCCACCTGCTTTATTTGAATTAAATTTTAATTTATTTCCTTTTGAAGAAATTTCATCTGAATTTTGTTCTCCACTTAATTGTGCTGAGTTCATTCCTGCACCAATATTTACACCTTTTACTGCATTAATACTCATTAGACCTGAAGCTATGTCAGCATCCAATTTTGAATATATTGGATCACCTAAACCAACTGGGATACCTCTTGCTCTTATTTCGATCACTGCTCCACATGAGGATCCTGATTTTCTTACACCAAGCAAATATTTTTCCCATAATTTAATCATTGATTTATCTGGACAAAAAAATGGATTTTTTGAAATTACTTTATCTTTCCATTGATTTGTATCACATCCAAGTATTCCTAGCTGAGTTACTGCACCAATTACTTTAAATTTTTTACCTAATTTTTTTTGAAGTACAACTTTTGCTATTGCACCGGCCGCAACTCGTGCTGCAGTTTCTCTAGCAGAAGATCTTCCACCACCTCTATAGTCTCTAATTCCATATTTTTTAAAATAAGTAAAATCTGCATGACCTGGTCTGAACTTATCTTTAATATTACTATAATCTTTGGATCTCATATCTTTGTTGTAGATTATGAGAGAAATAGGTGTTCCTGTAGTTTTACCCTCAAATACTCCTGACAATATTTGAACTTTATCATCCTCTTTTCGCTGAGTTGTAAATTTTGATTGTCCTGGTTTTCTTTTGTCTAATTCTATTTGAATATCTTGCTCTTTAAGATTTATCTTTGGAGGACAACCATCAACAATACAACCAATTGCAGGCCCATGAGACTCTCCCCAAGTTGTGAAACGAAATAGCTTTCCAAAAGTATTAAATGACATTATTTATATTATATAGATTATTTTGTTTAAATTATGAATCAAAAAAACTCTTTAGGTCTTAATAGTTGCTTTCTTGATATAGATGATCCAATTCAATTATTTCATGAATGGATGGAGGAAGCAAAGAAAACCGAGCCAAATGATCCAAACGCTGTTGCTTTAGCTACGTCAAATAAAAACAACATTCCTTCAGTCAGAATGGTTTTACTTAAAGATTTCAACAAAGATGGATTTGTATATTATACAAATTTAAATAGTCAAAAGGGAAATGAATTAAAAGAAAATCCGTATGCTGCAATGTGTTTCCATTGGAAAAGTCTCCTAAGACAAATAAGAATTAATGGAAAGGTGTCATTAGTTTCTGATCAGGTTGCAGATAAATATTATTCATCCAGAGCGTATGAAAGTAGAATAGGGGCATGGGCTTCTAAGCAAACTGAAGAATTAAATTCTCGAGAACAATTGTTAAAATCTATACAAGATTATAAAAAAAAATATAGCAACAAATCAGATGTACCAAGACCAAGTCACTGGTCTGGATGGATTTTATCTCCAGATAGTATTGAATTTTGGTTAGATGGTGAGAACAGAATCCACGAGAGATTAAAATACAATAAAGATAATTCCGGGAGATGGATAAAGTCTTTATTAAGTCCTTAAAAATTTCTTGATAAACTAAATGATGTTAATCTTTTAAGAATATTTTTTTCTTCAGAGTCTTTAAATACACTTAAAGAATTTGAGGCTAAATTTATATAGTGCTGTGCTTTTTGATAGCATTCCTTAATTATTTTATACTTATTTATAAGACCAACAATTTCATTAAAGTCATCTTTTGTTCGTAATCGTTTTTTAAACATATTTGATAAAATTTTCTTTTCATCATTTCCTAATTTTTGAAAAAGTAAAATTATTGGTAAGGTAATTTTTCCTTCATAAAAATCTTGACCAATTTTTTTACCAAATAGTTTAATCTCAGCATTATAGTCTAGTGTATCATCTGCTATTTGAAAAGTTAATCCCAAGTTTCTTCCATAAAATTCTAAAGCATCTTTTTCTTTATTTTCTGCGTCTGATAAAATTGCACCAACTTTAGTTGCTGCTGCAAATAACTCAGCAGTTTTAGCTGAAATTATTTTTAAATATGTTTCTTCCAGCATATCAACTTCACCTTTGTGTTGAAGTTGCAAAACTTCTCCTTGAGCAATTTTAGATGAAGTGGAAGATAATAATTTTAAAACTTCAAGGTTTCCGTCTTCTACCATCATTTCAAAACATCTACTCAATAGATAATCACCTATTAAAACTGACGAATGATTGTCCCAAACTTTGTTTAAAGTTTCTTTCCCTCTTCTAACAGTGCCTTCATCAATTACATCATCATGCATCAACGTTGCGCTGTGAATTAATTCAACACACGCAGCTAAATTTATATCTCTAGAGCCTTTAGAGTAACCGCATAATTTTGCACTACCCAACGTTAGTAAAGCTCTTAGTCTTTTTCCTCCAGTTTCTATATGATAATCTGTCATTTTTTGAACCAGCTGTACGTCACTAGATAATTTTGATTTTATTTTTTCTTCGGTTAAAATTAGTTTTTCTTCAACCGAGTCTTTAAGGTTAAAATAAGAATCATTTATCTGATTTTTAAGCTGTACAACTGTTCCCATAACATTTTTAAATTAGTATAATTTGTTTATATATATTACTTATCAATTGACGCACCATTTTCTTCAATTATAAGTAGTCTTTATATTCAATAAATAATTCTATAAGACTTACTTATGTTCTCTTTTTTTAAAAAGAAAAAAATTGTTGCTCACTTAAAATTAAGTGGAGTTATTGGTAATGCTGGAAAATTTAAACAAGGTATTGATTTTGCGGGTCAAGAAGAACTAATTAAAAAGGCTTTTTCTCTGAAAAAAGGCGCATGTGTTGCTATATCAATCAATTCTCCAGGCGGATCACCAGTTCAATCTCATTTAATCTATAGTTTTATTAGACAACAAGCAAAAAAACACAAAAAAAAAGTTATTGTATTCGCTGAAGACGTAGCAGCTTCTGGAGGTTATTTGATTTCTTGTGCTGGGGACGAAATTTATGCAAATTCAAGTTCAATAATTGGATCTATAGGAGTGATATATTCTTCTTTTGGATTTACTGAGTTGATAAAAAAAATTGGAGTTGAAAGAAGAGTTCATACTGCTGGCAAAAATAAAAGCACACTTGATCCATTTTTAGAAGAAAAAAATGAGGATATTGAAAGATTAAAAAATATTCAATTGGATCTTCATAAAGACTTTATAGATGTTGTTGAAAAAAGCAGAGGACCAAAATTAAACAAATCTGATGTAGAACTTTTTTCGGGTGAGTTTTGGTCAGGCAGTAAAGCAAAAAATTTAGGATTGATTGATGGAATAGGTAACGCACATGAAATATTAAAAGAGAAATTTGGTGAAGATGTAATTATTAAAAAATTCGAAAAATCAAAAGGATGGTTAAGTCAAAAACTTTCTTCATCTAGTAATCAAGTAGATCAAATAGCAAATATTTTAGATGAAAGATCAATTTGGCAAAGATATGGTTTCTAAAGTAAAAAAAGAAAAAAAAAAAATTCAAACATTCCAAGAAACAATTTTAAATCTTCAGAAATTTTGGAGTAAAAAGGGATGCATTATTCTTCAGCCTTACGATATGGAGGTTGGTGCAGGAACTTTTCATCCAGCTACTACCTTAAGATCACTCGGAACTAAACCCTGGAAAGCAGCTTACGTACAACCATCAAGAAGACCTACAGATGGAAGATATGGAGATAATCCAAACAGGTTACAACACTATTATCAATTTCAAGTTTTAATTAAACCTTCCCCTGAAAATATAAAAAAACTTTATCTAAATAGTTTATCGACTATAGGAATAGATCATAATGATCATGATATAAGGTTTGTTGAAGATGATTGGGAAAGTCCAACATTAGGTGCTGCAGGATTGGGATGGGAAGTATGGTGTGATGGAATGGAAATTACTCAATTCACCTATTTTCAACAAATGGCTGGATTTGATTGTAAACCTGTATCAGTTGAAATCACTTATGGCTTAGAAAGAATTTGTATGTTCACTCAAAAAGAAAAAAATGTTTATGATTTATTGTGGAATGATGAAGGTGTAAAATATCACGAAGTTTTTCATCAAGCGGAAAAAGAATTTTCTGCATACAATTTTGAACACGCAAATGTAGAAATACTTTTGAAAATGTTTGAAATGTATGAGTCCGAGGCAAAAGCTTTGGTAGAAAAAAAAATTTCTTTACCAGCATATGATCAATGTTTAAAAGCTAGCCATGTGTTTAATATTTTAGATGCAAGAGGTGCAATCAGTGTTGCACAAAGAGCAGGTTATATTGCTAGAATAAGAGACATTACAAAATCTGCAGCAGGCGTATGGTTAGATAGTCAAAAATAATGTCAGAGTTTTTTTTAGAATTATTTAGTGAAGAAATACCTTCAAATCTTCAACAAAATTTAAGGGAAGACTTACTTAAAAGTTTTAATGATTTATTTTTAGAAAAATCAATTTTATTTAAAAAAGGTTCATCATACTCAACACCAAACAGACTAATAGTATTGTTTGAAGGAGTTCAAAAAAATGTTTTACTAAAATCTGAGGAGATTAAAGGTCCAAATATTAAGTCACCAGAGGTAGCACTGGAGGGGTTTGTTAGGTCAAATAAAATCTTAAAAAAGGATCTCTACCAAAAGAAAACCGAAAAAGGAGAATTTTATTTTTTCAAGACAAAATCAAAAAAATTGTACACATATGAATTACTAGAGGAATATATCCCTATATTATTAAATAAAATCCAATGGAAAAAATCAATGTATTGGGGAACTTTTGACCTAAATTGGGGGAGACCATTAAAGTCAATTCTAGCTGTATTTGATAAAAAAAAGTTAAATTTTAATTTTCATCACCTAACATCTTCTAACTTAACTTTTATTGATAAAGAATTTGAGGAAAATAAAAAGTCGTTCTTAGAATTTAAAAATTATAAAAGTTTTTTTAAAAAAATTGATGTTATCGTTGATCACAATGAAAGAAAAAAGTTAATAGAAAAAAAATTCAACAATATATTAAAAAATAAAAATATTAAGATACAACATAATCCTAGATTACTTAATGAGGTTGTAGACTTAACAGATCAACCAAATATCCTTCTTTGTGAATTTGATAAGAAATTTTTAAATATTCCAAAAGAAATATTAATTATTACCATGCAATACCATCAAAAATATTTTCCTATATTTGATAATAAAGAAAATATTACCAACGAGTTTTTAGTGGTTGCAAATAAAAAAGATAAAAAGGGATTAATTAAATTAGGAAATGAAAGAGTAGTTGAAGCAAGATTAAGTGACGCAGAATTTTTTTGGAAAAAAGATAAATCTCAAAATATGGTCAAAAAAGTTACTGATTTAAAATCAATAAATTATTTTAAAGGATTAGGAAGTTATTTCGATAAAGCTCAAAGAATGAGAAAATTGGGTGGCATGATTTCTGATGAACTTTTAATTAGTAAAGAAAAAGTTGAATTATCAGCATCAATTTGTAAAGTTGATTTATTATCAGAACTTGTCGGTGAATTCCCAGAACTCCAAGGTGTGATGGGAGGTTATTTTGCTATTGCACAAGGTTTTGATAAAGATTTGGCTTTGGCCATAAGTGAGCAATATTTACCCATAGGTTCAGGCTCAAGAGTCCCAAAAAAACCATTTAGTATTGCTCTTTCTTTGGCTGATAAGATAGATACTTTAGTTGGTTTTTTTGGTTTAAATCAAAAGCCAACAAGTTCTAAAGATCCGTATGCTCTAAGAAGATTAGCATTAGGAGTGATAAGAATAATAGTTGAAAATAAAAAAGATTTTAAAATAAAAGATCTAATTAATTATTCTTCAAGCCTTTATTTAGATCAAGGTTTTGAAATAGATAACCAATCTTTACAAAATGAATTATCAGATTTCTTAATGGATAGATTAAAATATCACATGAAGGAAGAAAATATTAGAAATGATATAATTAAAGCATCAACTAGTTCTTTTAGCTTAGATCAATCTGTTGTTATTTTTAATAAAGCTAAACATTTAAATAAAATTATTAATAAACCAGATGGTCTAGATATTATTGCAAGCTATAAAAGAGCCTCAAACATTTTAGATGGTGAATTAAAAAATGATAATATAGAATTATCAAATACAACTGACCCTGGTATTTTTAAAACTGAGTTAGAAAAAAATCTATTTAAAAAAATAAGTGAATTAAGGAAATATTTTTCTGGGATTAATAAAGATGAAAATTATGTTCAAACATTGGATAATTTGGCTAGTCTCAAAAGAGAGGTTTTTGACTTTTTTGACAATGTAATTGTGAACGAAGATGATCCAGTCATAAAGAAGAATAGGCTGGAACTAATCCAAATGATGTGTAAAACGTTCAACAATTATGTTAATTTTTCTCTAATCGACTTCCATTAATGAAAAAACTTATATTAAACTTTAATTCTAAGGATAGTAAAAAAATTAAAAATCCTAAAAACTTTTTAGGAGGAAAAGGTGCTAATCTTTCTGAAATGGGAAGAATGGGTCTTCCAGTGCCTCCTGGTTTTACAATATCTACAAAAGTTTGTGAAATATTTTACAAGGATAAAAAAAAATTAAATAAAAATTTAATTTCTCAAATTAAAAAAGAATTAAAATTAATTGAAAAAGCTGTTTCTAAAAAATTTGGGGACTTAAAAAATCCACTTTTGTTGTCTGTACGTTCTGGCGCAAGAGTATCAATGCCAGGTATGATGGATACTATTCTAAATCTGGGTCTAAACGATAAAACAGTTAAAGCTTTAGCGCTTAAAACTTCAAATGGAAGATTTGCTAAAGATAGTTATAGAAGATTCATTCAAATGTACAGTAATGTAGTAATGGGTGTCGAAGGTTATCATTTTGAGGAATTAATTGAAAATTATAAGCTTACTAAAGGTGTTTTGTTAGATACAGATTTAGATGAAAATGATTGGGATGGATTAATTGAAGACTTTAAAAGAACTGTAAAAGAAAAGTCTAAAAAAGATTTCCCTCAAAATGTTAATGAACAATTGCTAGGGGCAATAAGTGCTGTATTTCTATCTTGGGAAAGCAACAGAGCAAAAGTTTACAGAAAGCTAAATCAAATTCCTGCTGAGTGGGGAACTGCAGTAAACGTCCAATCAATGGTATTTGGAAATATGGGTGATGATTGCGCAACAGGAGTTGTGTTTACAAGAAATCCATCAAATGGATTAAATGAAATATATGGTGAGTATTTAATTAATGCACAAGGTGAAGATGTTGTAGCTGGTACAAGGACACCTCAATATATTACTAAAAAAGCTAGACAAGATGCAAAAGTAAAAGAATTATCAATGGAAGAATCTATGCCAAAAGTTTTTAAAGAACTTCAAATAATTTTAAAAAAATTAGAGAAGCATTACAAGGATATGCAAGATGTAGAGTTCACAGTAGAAAGTGACAAATTATGGATGCTTCAAACAAGATCAGGAAAAAGAACCGCAAAATCAGCAATTAGAATTGCAGTTGATATGGTTAAAGAAAAATTAATTTCAAAAAAAGAAGCTGTATTGCGTATTGAACCAAATTCATTAGATACACTTTTGCATCCTACTTTAGATGAAAAAAGCTCAATTAATGTTATAGCAAATGGTTTGCCAGCATCACCAGGGGCAGCGAGTGGTAAAGTTGTATTTACATCTGAGGAAGCTGAAAGATTAACTTCTATGATGCAAAATGCAATTTTAGTTAGAGTGGAAACTTCACCAGAAGATATACAAGGAATGCATGCTGCCAAAGGAATATTGACAGCCAGAGGTGGAATGACAAGTCATGCCGCGGTTGTTGCAAGAGGCATGGGTAGACCATGTGTATCAGGATCAAGTGAAATTGATATAAACTATGAAAACAAATCTTTTAAAACATCTTCAACTGAGGTTAAAGAGGGGGATGTAATTACAATAGACGGTTCAACTGGCAGAATTATTGCTGGAAGTGTTTCAACTGTGAAACCAGAAATATCTGGTGAATTTTCAAAGTTAATGTCGTGGGCTGATAGTTTCAGAAAATTAAAAGTAAGGACAAATTCAGAGACACCAAAAGATACCAAAACAGCAAAAGATTTTGGAGCAGAGGGTATTGGACTGTGTAGAACCGAGCATATGTTTTTTGACGAAGAAAGAATCTTATCCGTAAGAGAAATGATATTATCAAAAACCAAACAAGACAGAGCCACAGCTTTAGAAAAACTATTACCTTATCAAAGAAAAGATTTTATAGAAATTTTTAAAATTATGAGCGGATTACCAGTCACAGTAAGATTGTTAGATCCACCATTGCATGAATTTTTACCACGCACAAAAAAGGAAATTGATGAAATTGCAAAGATAGTTAATCTTTCAGCTAAAGAGGTTGATTCAAGAATCGCGGAGCTTCATGAACAAAATCCAATGTTAGGACATAGAGGTTGTCGTCTAGGAATATCCTTTCCAGAAATTTATGAAATGCAATGTAGAGCAATATTTGAAGCATTGGCAGAACTTAAAAAAAATAAAATAAAATCTTCATTTCCAGAAATAATGATACCTTTGGTATCTACTGAAGTAGAAATAAAAATAATGAAAGATTTAGTGATTAGAATTGCAAGTCAGGTTCAAAAAGAATATGAATTGAAATTAGAATTTTTAGTAGGTACTATGATTGAATTACCTAGGGCAGCGATAAAGGCAAAGGAAATTGCTAAACATGCTGAATTTTTTAGTTTTGGTACGAATGATTTAACTCAAACTACTTTTGGGATTAGCAGAGATGATAGTGGAAAATTTTTAAATGATTACTTAGAAAATAAAATATTTTCAGTAGACCCGTTTGTTTCAATAGACGAAGGCGTTTCAGATCTAGTAGAACTAGCAGTAGAAAAAGGCCTTAAAGAAAACAAAAATCTTAAATTAGGTATTTGTGGAGAGCATGGAGGAGATCCGGATAGCATATCTTTTTGCTCTAAGGTAGGATTAAATTATGTTTCTTGCTCGCCTTATAGAGTACCAGTTGCTAGATTAGCAGCAGCACAAGCTGAGTTAAAAAAAAAGTGAATAATTTTAAAAAAAAAATAAATATTAAAAATTTTTATAATAATTATTCAACTGGTGCAAACAATTTAAGTTATGATAAAAATTTTTTTTCTGAAAAAAATATTCAAATTTTTAATAAAGAAATATATAAAAATTGTAAAAGATTAAAATTAGATCCTAATAAATTTTACAACAAGAATATTATGAATGTCGGCTCTGGACGTGAAGCATTAGCTTTCTTGCAGTTTAATCCTAAAACAGTTGATCATTTTGATATTTCAAAAAAAAATATTTCTAATTTTAAAAAATTTTTAAAAAAAAAAACAAAAACAAAAGTAAACGTTATTAATTCTAAAAAATTGGATTTATCCAAAGATAAATTGCCTAAAAATAAATATGATTTAGTATATTTACATGGAATTATTCAACATGTAGATCACGTTGGAAAAGCTTTAAAAAATATTTCTGATTCATTAAAAAAAAATGGAGTAGTTTGGTTTTATTTTTATAGACCTGGTTCTTTAGTGAATTTTTTAGGATCATTGCAGAGAAATTTGTTAAAAAATACAGATATAGATTATTTTTATAAAAAATTAAAAAAAAAAAAATTAAATTTTAAATTTATAGATTCTTTAATGGATGATTGTTTTGTTCCAAATAGACAGCTATTTTATCCTAAAGATTATTTATCTTATTTGAGTAAACTAAATTTAAAAATGTTTGGTAATAGTTTGTTAGTTAATTCATTTGAAAAGTATAATTTTTATAAGTTTCATTCATCAGTTATTTT
>CACJRQ010000003.1 GCA_902595885.1 uncultured Pelagibacteraceae bacterium | reverse complement strand
CCATCACTCATATCTGCTATTCTTTTTGCAAGTCTTTGTGCACCAGTACCTAGGCCTGGAAAATCTCTCGGCCAAGTAGCTACCATTGCTGCTTCCACTCTTTCAGCAGCAACAGCTGGAGCAGCTAAAGATGATGCAGCTACAGCAGCAACACCAGTTGCAGCAGCAGTTTTAAAGAACTTACGTCTCGAAGGCGACTTAGAAGCCTTCAATGATTTTTTTTCTTTAATCATTAGTATCTCCTCTTCTTTGTTAATTAACTGTAGAGAGTAAATTACAAATGTACGTTTAAGTCTAGATTAAAATAACTTTAAAGTATTGTATTACAATCTGAGGTAGTAAATTTTAGATTAAATAAAACTATTTTTTGTCAAAAAAAGCTTCATAGATCATCATGAAGATTGCGATTGCCATCAATATATAAACAGGCAGTACATCAAAAAAACCAATCATAGTTGATCTTGTTAGAGTAGTAGCCAAGCCAACTAAGAATGCGGTAGCGAGTAATGTTCCTAAAAAAACTGTAAACTTTTGCATTTAATTATTACATTCCTTTTCCAGCCAATTAGCAACACCTAAAAATCTATGATCATCAAATTTTGCACCAATTAATTGAACACCTAATGGCATTTTGCTTTCTCCTTGTAATAAAGGTAGAGAAATACATGGAGTTCCTAAATAAGACCACACTTTATTAAATTCTGCAGAGCCAGTGCTCTTCAAGCTTTTAGGAGCAACACCAGGACTAGAAGGTGACAATACACCGTGATAATCCTCAAATACTTCTTCATAAGATTCATAACTTCTTTTCATAAAATCTATAGCTTCAGCATATTCTTTTGCCGAATGTTTGTTTCCTTTGACAATAGCATCCTGCATAGGTTTAGATAATTTTTTTTTATACTTTTTGTAATATAATCCAAAGTTGTTTGCCAAATCTGTTTCGTAAATTATCTGGTGATATTTATGAATATCTTTAAAATAAGATGGTGTATCGAAAATTTCGATGTTGTTTTTAAAAGATTTAATAAAATATTCAAAAGCTTCTCTGGATTTTTTTTCAACATTTTTCCAATGGTCTGTTTTATAAAAAATAAATTTCGGTTCAAACAAAGGACCTTTTTTTGTTTCTTCAAGCATACCATCAGCTGAATAATAAACCGTTGCACTGTCAAATTTATCTTTTTTAATTAAAACTTTTGCAAGGAGTGCAACATCCTCAACAGTTCTGCCAAAAACACCTATGTGATCTAATTTTTCTGAGGTTTTAAGTGCTCCATTTCTTGAAATTAGTCCATAAGTTGGTTTATATCCAACCACTCCACAATAAGATGCTGGTCTTATAACTGAACCACCAGTTTGAGATCCTATTGATAGAGGTGCCATAAATGATGCAACAGCAGCAGCAGAACCACTTGATGAACCACCTGGAGTTCTAGAGTGATCATGTGGATTAGTTGTTTTAGGTGGACCAAGATAAGCTAACTCAGCTGTTGCAGTTTTGCCCATTACAATTGCACCAGCTGCTAAAAGCAAATCAATAATTTCTGCATTCTGTGAGTAAGATTTTCCTTTCCTAATTACTGTTCCACATTCTGTTGGCATATCGACTGTTCCAACAATATCTTTTACAGCTACAGGAATGCCATGCAAAGGTCCTGTGGGTTTTCCTGATCTTCTGTGTTCGTCAGCCTCAACAGCTTTTTCTAGTAAAAGTTTTTTATCAAAATGTGCCCAAGCCTTAACATCTTTTTCAAATTTATTTATTCTTTCAATATACTTCTCACATACTTCGACTGAAGTAAGTTGAGCGTCTTTTATTTTTAAAGCGATTTCTTCAACCTTTAAAGAAAAAATATCTATCATTTAATTTGCAAATAATGTTTCTGGCAACCATAAGGCTATTGCTGGAAACATGTACATTAAAAACATTGCAAAAATAACAATTGCTAAGAAAGGCATAATTCCTCTGAATATATCTAAAAGCTCAACATTGGTTTTTTGCACACCTTTCAAATAATATGCCGACATTGCCATCGGTGGGGTTAAAAAAGATGTTTGTAAATTTAATGCAATCAACATTGCAAAGAAGTACGGATTAACACCAAAAACTTCTAGCAAAGGTAAAAATATAGGTACAAAAATAATTAAAATTTCTGTCCATTCTAGAGGCCAACCTAAAAGGAAAATTATAATTTGTGTAATTACTAAAAATTGCCACGTTGAAATATTTATTGATGTGAAAAAATGCTCAAATATTTCATGTCCACCCAGATAAGAAAATACAGATGAAAAAGTCCAAGAACCAATGAACAGCCACATAATCATTGCAGTTGTTTTTGCAGTTAAAAATACTGACTCTTTAAAATTTTGCCATTTTAATGTTTTATAAAACCAAGATAGAATTAAAGCCCCAAATGCTCCTGCTGCTGCAGCTTCAGCTGGTGTAGCTATACCAGCCAATATTGTTCCTAAAACTAACATAATTAATCCAAATAAAGGAACAAAAGAAACTAACACCTCTTTTAAAATTTCACGTGTTGGTGGGATATCTTCTTTCGGTGGTTTTGGTGCTATCGATGGATTTAACCAAGCTCTTGTTACTGCATACGCAATATATAGACCAGCTAATAATAATCCTGGAAATATTGCAGCTGCAAAAAGTCTTAACGGTGATAATTGAGCAATTACTGAATAAACAATTAACATAATACTTGGAGGGATTAAAATACCCAAACATCCACCTGAACAAATTATTCCTGAAGCAAATTTTTTATCATAACCAGCTTTAACCATCGCAGGCCAAGCTAGTAACCCCATTAAAGTAACAACTGCTCCTATAATTCCTGTTGCCGTAGAAAATAAAGTACAAGTAATCAAAGCAGCTACAGCCATCGATGCAGGGAGTCTGTGAGCAGCTAATCTTATCGCAAAAAATAGTTTTGCAACTATTCCTGCTCTTTCAACCAAATAACCCATAAATAAAAATAATGGGACAGCTGTAAGAACATTATTATCCATAACAGTATAAGTATTTTGAACGAATAATTGAAAAATTCTGTTATCAAAGATATGCTCCATCATAGTAGCATCGTAATAAGCGTAGTATCCAAAACCAATTCCCATTGCCATTAAAGTGAAAGCTATTGGGAAACCTAAAAGCACTGCGAATAGAAAAATCGCCATCATTAAAATTGCTACTTCTGGATTTGTAAGACTAAATAACATTATTTTTATTTTCCTCTTGTGATGTTCTCATTAACATTTGTTCCGTTTCTTCAGCAACAACCATTCTTGCTGGCCATTGTCCTGTTCTAATACAAATTAAAGATCTAAAAACTTCTGCAATTCCTTGAATTACCAACAATGTTCCTGCAGCAGGTATCATAGTTTTAACCATATAAATTTGAATCTGCGCGGGACTACTCCAGCTAGTTTCTTTTATTTTCCAGGCCAAAGCAGCGTATTCGTAACCATAAAAAGCTAAAGCCACTACACCAGGAAAAAAGAATATGAAATAAAGCACTAAATCAATCCAGGCCTGAGTTTTTTGACTAAATAATCTATAAATTACATCTCCTCTCACATGAGCCTCAGTAGCCAAACAGTATGCACCTGACATCATCAGTATTGCACCATACATCTGCATACTAAAATCAAAATTCCACAAAGTTGGCTTATTAAAAACGTAAGCCATTACTACTTCATAGACCGTCCCTCCCATTAAAATTACAATGCACCAGGAAAAAGCTTTTCCCATTGAAGTGCTTAAAGTGTCTGCAAATTTAATGAAAGAATTCATCATAGAAAAGTATATTAAATTAAGCTAAAAAAAAAGGGGGTTTTTAAACCCCCTTTTATAATAATTTTAAAGTTAATTAGATTTTAACTTTTTCAATTGGTCCAAACTCATTTTCATAAGCTAATTTGTAGTTCGGTTGATTCATCAACAGATACTTCATTGTTCTCTTAGCGTATGCTTTTTGTGAGTCTACTACTTTCTTAAAGAAAGCGTCCTTACCAGAAAACTCAGCAACGATTTTATCCCAACCTTTTAATTGTTCAGCCAAGATAGCGTCAGAAGTTTGGTAAACATTTACCTTATGCTCGTTCATCAACTTCGCTAAGTCAGCAGAATATCTCACTAACGCTTTGAAGTAGTTATCTGAGTTAGCAGCATAAGCAGCGTTCTTCAAGATAGCTTGATGAGCAGGTGAAAGGCTGTCAAATCTCTTTTTGTTTACTGGAACTTCAAACATTTCCTGAGATTGGTGGAAACTTCCTAAGTGGTAATGTTGAGAGACATCTTGCATTCCAAACTGTGAGTCTGATGTAGGGTTGTTAAACTCTGCAGCATCAATCAAACCAGTTTTCATTGCTGGTTGTATTTCACCACCAGGCAATTGTCTTACAACCATTCCCATAGCAGTTAATACGTTAGTCGCAAGACCAACTGTTCTATACTTCATACCTTTAACATCAGATACTTTAGTTACATTCTTTTTAAACCAACCAAATGGTTGTGCTGGCATTGGCATATGAAACATACCGTAGTAGTTAAATCCTACGCTTTTAACAGCTTCATCATATAAAGCTCTTCCTCCGCCATACTCTATCCATCCCATTACTTCTTGAGATGACATTCCGTACGATGGACCAGTTCCAAAAAGTGATGCAGCTGGATTTTTTCCATACCAATATGCTGTCACCCAGTGACCCATATCTACTACTCCAGAACTTACTGCTTGACCAATTTCTGAAGTTTTAACAACTGCTCCAACTGGTTGAAGATCAATCTTCAATTCACCGTTAGACATGTCGCTAACCATTTTTGCATAATCTCCTGCCATTTCAAAAAAGATGTTAGCTCCTGAAGGCCAAGCTGCTTGCATCTTTAATGTTAATGGAGCACCAAAAGCAACATTTGGCATTGCTACAGCTGTTGCTGCGGCTGCACCAGTTGCTGCTGCTGCTTTGAAGAACTTTCTTCTTGAAGGAGTTTTAGAACCCTTCAATGATTTTTTATTCTTAATCATTTTATTCTCCTCTAGTTAATTAACTGGGAGAAATTAAACATAGATTAAGATTAGAGTCTTTCTAAAAAGAAGTACAGATTGTCACAATAAAACCTGAAGTAGAAATTTTCAATTTTTAATTGAATTTAAATTGTTTTATTTAATCGATTGGATAGTCCCAAGCACTACCTCCTATAACTTTTGAAATCGCTGAAAAATCTTTAGCATCATTACCTTCTTTACAAAATTGATCGTAAATTTCTAAAGCCATTTTTCCTAATGGTGTTTCTGCATCTACGCTTTTGGCACAGTCGTTTGCCAATTTGAGATCTTTGTTCATCATACCTGCAGAGAAACCTGGACGATAATTGTTATTAGATGGTGTACCATCAATTAAACCAGGTAAAGGAGGATACACTGAAATTGGCCAACTGTTACCAGATGCATTTTTCATGATTTCATGAACTTTTTTGATATCTATGTTTAATCTTTTCGCTAACATTAATGATTCTGAAGCAGCAATCATAGCAATGCCTAGGGCCATATTGTTACAAATCTTAGCGCCATTCCCGCTACCTAAATCACCAGCATGAAATATATTTTTTCCCATGATTTTTAACAAAGGTAGCGCTTTTTCATATGCTTCTTTTGATCCACCAACCATTATATTTAAGGTTGCTTTTTGAGCTCCCATCACTCCACCACTAACTGGTGCATCAATCATATTTATACCTAATTCTGAAGCCTTTTTTCCAATCTCAATAGAAGTTTGAATATCAATTGTTGAGCAATCGATTAAAAGACAATCTTTTGAAACTCTATTTATTATTCCTTTTTCTCCTAAGTAAACTTCCTTAGAATGCTTACCTTCTGGAAGCATAGTTATAACCGTCTCAATATTATCTGTAATTAAATCATCTAAATTTTCAATTGTTTTAAGATTTTTACCTCTTGCAATTTCCAGCATCTTTTTTGAGACATCAAAAACTTTTACAGATTTACCTGCCTTCATTAAATTTTCGGCCATTGGGCAACCCATGTTGCCAACGCCAATAAACGCTATCGATTTAGACATTTAATTTACTTTATTTTTACAATTTCCAGTTTTGAAGAACTCATCAAGATTATCTATTGCTAAATTTGCCATAGCTGTACGAGTATCTTTAGTTGCACTACCTAGGTGTGGAAGTATAAAAGCACTTTTATGATTTAGATACCCTGGGTTTAAATTTGGCTCATTTTTATATACATCTAATCCTACTGCATAAACTTTTCTTCTTTCTAAAGCATCTATCATTGCATCGTCATCAACAATATCCCCCCTAGCAACGTTTGTAACTATTGCACCTTTAGGTAAATATTCTATTGTCTCTTTATTAATCATATCAATAGTTTCCTTAGAAGCTGGACAACAAATCGACAAAACATCTGAAACTGATAACAAGCTTTTTAAACTATCGTGATAAGTTGCGCCTTGTTCTTTATCTTCGTTTAGTTTTGATCGATTATGATAATGAATAATCATACCTAAAGACTTTGCAACTTTAGCAATTTTTTGGCCAATTCTTCCCATTCCTAAAATACCTAACCTTGAGCCGGTCAATTGTTTGCCAATAAGGTAATCAGCTGACCACTTCCATCCACCCTGTCTTGCGCTTTCAATTCCTTCAGAAGCTCTTCTACAAGCTCCAAGTATTAGGAGAATTCCAATTTCTGCTGTCGCATCTGTTAAAACATCAGGTGTGTTTGTAACAGCTATTTTTCTTTTTTTTGCTGCTTCTAAATCTATATTTCCAAAACCAACTGCAAAATTTGAAATTATTTTTACACTCTCAGGTAATTTATTAATTGTTTCAGCGTCCATTTTGTCTGTTAAGGAAGTTAAAATTCCATCACACCCTTGACTCATTTCTATCACCTTATTTTGAGAATAAAGCTCATCATTGTCATTAAAATTTGCTTGAAAAATTTTTGATGCTTTTTCTTCACAAGATCTAAGTAATCTTCTAGTTATCAGAATTTTTTTCATATTAATGATTAGTTTAAATCGAAAATTTTACCAGGATTCATTATGTTATTTGGATCCAATGTTCTTTTGATTGATTTCATTACTGGAATACTATCAGGATGTTGTTCTAGTAAATATTCTTTTTTGTGAAGCCCAACTCCGTGTTCCCCAGTTATAGTACCTTCAAGCTCTAAAGCTTTTCTAATTAGAGTTCCATTAAATGCTCTTAATTGTTTGTACATTTCTTTTTTTGCAGGATCGTAAGGTAATACCACATGGAAATTCCCATCTCCCATATGACCTACCATTGGAGCTCTAACCCCAAATTCTTTTGCTTTTTCCTCTGCAAATTTTACACATTCAGTTATCTTTGAAATTGGTACACAAACATCTGTCGAATATACTCTTCCATTATTATTTAGGGCTTTAACAGAATAATATACATCCCATCTTGCTTGCCAAAGTTTATTTCTTTCCTCTAGATCTTTAGCCCATTTAAATGAACTACCATTATTATCTTTTGATAGCTCCTCAACAATTTTAATATTTTCTTTGTTTGATGACTCGGATCCATGGAATTCAAAAAATAAAGTTGGTACCGCTTCAATATCTTTTAATTTAGAGTAGTTAATAGAGATTCCCATCTGATCTGCATTAAGCATTTCAATTCTTGCAATTGGAACACCATATTGAATAACCTGTTGAGCAGTCATTACTGCATCTTCTAAAGAAGGGAAATGACATGCTGCACTCATTATACTTTCTGGTATAGGAGATAATCTTAAGTGAACCTCAGTAATAATGCCTAGCGTTCCTTCTGATCCGATAAATAGATTTGTTAAATTATATCCTGCTGAGGTTTTTTTAGTTCTTCCACCTGTATTAATAATATCACCATTTGGTAAAACTACAGTTAGACCTGAAATAACTGTTTTCATTGTGCCATATTTCACAGCCATTGTTCCTGAAGCGGAGGTTGATGCCATACCACCTAAAGCAGCGTTTGCTCCTGGATCAATGGGGAAAAAAACTCCGTCCTCTCTTAAATATTCATTCAATTGTTCTCTTGTTACGCATGCCTGAACTCTACAGTCAAAATCTTGAGCGTTTACACTTAAAATTTTATTCATTTTTTCTAAGCAGATAGTTATACCATCCTCATTTCCTAAAACATTTCCTTCTAAAGATGTGCCTGTACCATACGGAACGACTGGAATTTTATGTTCATTACAAATTTTTAATATTTTTGATACCTCTTCATTATTTTCTGGAAAAACTACAGCTTTTGAAAGAATTGGATCATATGTGTCTTCACCTCTTGCATAATTTCCACGAGCAGACTCTGATGTAGAAAACCTACTGTTTAAAAGATTTTTTAATTCTAACTCAACTTGCTGGTTCATAATTCTAAATATTTATACTAATAAAAATAAAATAAAAAATACAGCTTATTTAGTAAGCATTTTTTTAATATTTTCCAATGCCTGGGAAATATTATCTCTAGAAGCGGCAAAACTAAATCTCACATAATCCTGACAAGTTTTACCAAATGCTGTTCCTGGAACTATAGCTACACCAGCCTCGTGCATAGCTTTTTTACAAAATTCAGAACCATTCATTCCTGTTCCAATCACTTTCGGAAATGCATAAAAGGCTCCACCAGGCAGACTACATTCTACACCTGGCAAACTGTTGAGACCCTCGTGGATTAGTTTCCTTCTTAAAGTAAATTTTTCCATCATTTCATGAATTGAATCATCAGGACCGTCAAGAGCTGCTATACCTGCAAACTGAGCAGCAGCATTAACACACGAAACACTATTTATTAATAATTTATTTACATGTTCAACTAAATTTTCAGGCCAAAAACTCCAACCTAGTCTCCAACCTGTCATAGAATAAGCTTTGCTCCAACCTTCAAGTACAATTAATCTATCTCTTAATTCTGGATAATTAAAAAATGTTGGCATTTCTTTATCATCAAAAATTTGTCTACTATAAATCTCATCACTTAATATTGTTACATGTGGATGTTTTTTTAAACCCTCTGCTAATTTATCAATCTCTGGTTTTTCAACAAAACTTCCTGTTGGATTATTTGGATTAATTAAAATTAACAATCTAGTTTTGTCTGTTATTAAAGATAAAATTTTATCTGCGCTAAATTTTAGATTTTCATCTTCTGTTAAATCATATGGTACAGATGTTGAGCCTGTATAATTTATCATAGACTCATAAATTGGAAAGGCAGGTGTTGGATGAATTATTTCAACTCCAGGCTCACCAAAACATTGAATTGCATAGTGCATTGTTGGCTTTCCTCCTGGCATTATAAGAATTCTTTCAGGATCTACATCAGCGCTATATCTTTTTTTAATCCATCTAGTTACTGATTGTCTACATTCTAAAATTCCATTTGAAAGAACATATCCGTGGTGTCCATCATCTAAAGCTTTTTTTGCTGCTTCAACAACATGCTTCGGGGTTTTAAAATCAGGTTGACCTAATCCTAAATGAATCATTGGGTTGCCCTGTGCTTCAAGTTTTTTTGCCTCTGCTAAAACCGAGAAAGCACTCTCTGTTCCTAATCTGTTTAAAGACGCTGCTAATTTCATAATAATCAAAAACGGAAAACTAAACGAAAAATACTTTTTTGTCTATTCTGTTTTCAAAATAAATTAAACTGTAATTATAAATAATTAGCTAAAATTAAGAGAATTTAGTTTCGATATATTATTTTTGACGCATCAAGATCTTTAATAGACTTACACCCCATTAACACCATATTTCGTCTAATTTCTTTTTGCATGTTTTCTAGCAATCTCTCAACTCCTTTTTGTCCACCAGCACCTAAACTAAAAAGAAACGCTTTTCCAAAACTACATGCTGTTGCGCCTGCAGCTAATGCCTTTAGCACATGTGTTCCTCTTCTTACTCCACCATCTAAAATGATTTCCAGTTTATCACCAACTGCATCTGATATTGCTTTAACTTGATCAAAAGGAGATCTAGATCCATCAAGCTGCCTTCCTCCATGATTTGAAATCATTATTGCAGTACAGCCAATATCAATTGCTTTTTTGGCATCTTCAACTGACATAACTCCTTTTAGTGCCATTGGTTTGTTCCATTTTTTTATACAATATTCAGCATCCTTCCAGTTCATCGCAGGATCATACTGCTCATTTATATAATCCATTACTGATTTAGCAATATTTGTACCTTTATCAGTTTTATTTTTTATGTTCGCCAGCTCAAATTTTTTATTTGTAAAATATTTAAAAACCCATCCAGGTCTCATAGCAAAACTTAACAAACTATCGAAAGTAAATTTTGGTGGTGTTGTAAATCCAGTTCTATGATCACGTTCTCTATTACCAGCTACAAGTGTATCAACAGTGATACACATGCCATCAAAATTTGCTCTAGAGCATCTTTCAATTAAATCATCAGTGATTGATTTATCTTTATGAATATATAGCTGAAAAAGTTTTGGACCACTTGAAATATTTGCCACTTCCTCAATTGAGAAAGACGCCATAGTAGACATACTATAAATAGTATCAAATTTTTCAGCAGCTCTTGCAGATGCTTTATCGCCCTCCGGATCATATAAACTTTGCATAGCTGTCGGAGATAAAAATAATGGCATACTAATTTTTCTACCAAATACCGTAGTTGATAAATCTGGCTCACCAACACTATTAAGAATATTTGGGACTAAATCACAGTCATTAAATGCATCTGTATTTCTATTAAGAGTAACCTCGTCATCTGCACCACCATCAATGTAATGAAAGATTGGAGCTGGTAATTTTTTTTTTGCTAATTTTCTAAAGTCTTCAAAATTATAACAATCATTTATGTTCATGATTACTATCTTCTAAATCTTAAATTACTTCTGTTTAAATCACTAATTTTAGTGCAGCCCATTAATTTCATATCTCTTACTAATTCAGATTTATACTTCTCTAGAGCTCTTTCTACACCTGCTTGTCCAGCTGCTGCTAAAGCGTATAAATAAAGTCTACCACCAGAACATGCTTTTGCACCTAATGATAATGCTTTTAGCATATGAGTTCCTCTATGAATTCCCCCCTCGCAGATTACATCAAGCTTGTCACCAACAGCATCAACGATTTCAGCAAGTTGATCAAAAGGTGATCTTGATCCATCAAGTTGTCTTCCACCATGGTTTGAAACCATTATTCCTGTACATCCAATATCTACTGCTCGCTTAGCATCTTCAACACTCATAACTCCTTTTAATGCAAAATGTCCTCCCCATTTAGAACAAAGTTGTTCAGCATCTTTCCAGTTCATTGACTGATCTAGCATTGTAGAGAAATAATTTCCTATTGAAGAGTTTGTGCTCGTACCCTCTTTTACAAAATCTTGAAGATGAGGTAATTCAAACTTGCCTTTTGTTAAATAATTTATTCCCCACATTGGCTTTGTGGCAAAACTAAATAAACTTGATAATGTTAGTTTAGGTGGAGACGTAAACCCTGTTCTCAAATCTCTTTCTCTATTTCCTCCTGTGATCGTATCAACTGTTAGAGCCATGACATCAAACTTAGCCGCTTTTGCTCTTTCTAAGCATGAATCATTTAGTCCTCTATCTTTATGAAAATAGAACTGAAACATTTTTGGCGTATCAACAAGCGAGGAAATTTCCTCTACACTTACTGTTGCTAATGCCGAAACACCAAACATGGTATTATATTTCTTAGCTGCTTTACCAACAGCTCTCTCACCATCGTAATGAAATAATCTCTGTAAAGCGGTAGGTGATAAATAAAAAGGTAAATCTAATTTCTTACCAAATATTGTTGTCGATAAATCAACATCCTCTACACCTCTTAAAACATTAGGTACTAAATCAACATCATCAAATGCACTTGTATTTCTAGCATATGTGATTTCATCATCTGCAGCGCCGTCAATGTAGTGAAATATCGGTGATGGCAACTTTTTTTTAGCTAGTTTTCTAAAATCACTAAAGTTATGACAATCTTTTAAATTCATAGATACTTTCTAAAAGTTTTTAAAGAAATTAAACATATAACTATTTGCCCCAGGATTTTTATCGCCAAGACTAGCATTAGATATATGATTATAGGAAAATCCTAATTGACTGTCTCCTGATAAATCAAGTGAAAATTGTAGTTCGCTTTTAAATTCAATTACGTGACCTAAATCTTTACCATCACCTTCATGATACAAACCTGGTGTAAAACTTGGAGTAAAATTTATTGAACCTATTTTATATTGTGCCTCAACGCCTGTATAAAAATATCCTGCGTTATCAGCTGTGATCAATGCACCTGTAATTGGTGATAGATTTCCTAAAAATGTATCTCTATTTAAATTTTCATTTTGATGTTCAAAGCCAATCAAAGTCGATTTTTTTCCATCATCACTAAAATCAAACATTCCAGAGTAAAAACTTAGTTCTGTATTTTGGTTGTTTAATTTATTTTCATCTGCGATAGATGAAAATGCAAATAATGTTATAAACAAATTAATTATAAATTTTTTTAAATTCATTTAATATTAAATTATTTTTTAACTATAAAACGTTTATAGATTATTGCACCTCCGATTAAAAATATCAATAACGGCAATAACCAGAGAATATATGTATTTTTATTTAATCCAGGATCATAAAGTATCCATTCTCCATATTTATTTTTAAAATATTCATATATTTGATCTTCAGAAAGACCTTCTTGAAGCTTTTTATCCACCAAAATTTTTAAACTATTTGCAAATTCAGAATCTGAATCATAAACTGATTGACCTTGACAGATCAAACATCGTAAATTTTTAGTTATTTTATTTCTTTTATCAGCTTCCTCAGCATTAATATTACTTAAAGGGATTAGTAATATAACAATTAAAATAAATCTTAAAAATTTCATTTTATAAATAAATTAATTTCATCAACTAATTTTTGGTTAAGTGGTCCAATATATTTCTTAATAATTTTATTATTATGAATTAAAAATGATTCAGGAACCCCATAAGCTCCCCACTCAATTGCGAGTGTACCATCTAAATCAATAAAGATTTCTTTATAAGGGTTTCCAAGTTCTTTTAAAAAGTTTTCTGCATTTTTTAAATTATCTTTATAATTCATGCCAATAATATTTACTTTATTATCTGTATTTATCTTCATCAAAAAAGGATGTTCTTGTCGACATGGAACACACCAAGATGACCAAATATTTAATAAATAAATCTTATCTAACTCAAAGATATTTGATGATTTCACATTTTCTCCAGAAAAAAAATCTTTAGTATTAAAAATTGGTATCTCTTTTTTTGTATTAATAGCTGGAGTATATATTTTTGAATCTTCAAGACCTTTATAAAAAATAAAAAATATTACTCCAAAAATTATAATAACAGAAAAAGGTAATATTTTATTTTTCATGATCTTTTTTTTAAAAAGCTAACAATTCCACCAAAGGATATTAGAATTACTGAAAACCATATCCATAACATAAATGGTTTAACTTGATATCTTACGTTGAAAAAATCTTGATTTTGAACCAAATTAATTACAATAAATTTATCTGACATAAGAGTTGTTTTGATATCAGCTTCACTTGTGGCGATGACAGGTTGATTATAAATTCTCAACTCAGGAGAAAATCTATCTTCTTCACCATTTGAATTTCTTATAAAAAAATTTGCAGTAATAGCATTATAATTTTTCTCTTTTTTCTGTTCAACACTTTCAAAAACTATCTTAGTTTTTGAGTCCTCAAAAGTTTCGCCAACCTTAAGATTTGTTATAACCTCACTTGCAAATAAATTGTTAAACAAAATACTTAGAATTAATAAGCTAAATCCAAAATGAGCGATATTTTGTGAAATATTCTTATATTTTTTTATAAAAAAATCTCTCAACGTAATAAAGAACAAATAAAGTGCACTAGATATCAAAATTGTGTTGACTAAGATATTTTGATTAAAATTTTTTAATATTAAAAATGCTAACAAAATTGAAATAATTAAAAAAGAAATTAGATATATTTTGTCCTCTAGTTGTGATTTTAACCATTTTAATTTTGGACCAATTGCCATCATCAATAAAAATGGAATTAAAAAAGGGATTATCAATTTATGATAAAATGGAGGTCCAACTGATATTTTTTGTGAAGAAATTACATCTAAAAAAATTGGATAAACAGTACCTATTAATACAACTGATAAAAAATACATCATAAACCAGTTGTTAATTAATATTGAAGTTTCTTTGCTCAGCCAAAAAAAACTATAAGATTTTTTGTCATTATCTTTGTGAAAAAAGAAAAAAATTAAAATAGACAAAAAAATCAAAATGAATAAGAAAACAAGAATAAATAACCCTCTCTCAGGATCATTGGCAAATGTATGAACTGAATTTAAAATTCCTGATCTCACTAAAAATGTTCCACACATACTTAATGTAAATGTTGCTATTGAAAGAATTATTACCCATGAAGTTAAAATAGATTTTTTCTCTAGAACTAGAATACAATGTAAAAGAGTGGTTAATGCAAGCCATGGCATTAACGAAACATTCTCAACCGGATCCCAAAACCAAAAACCTCCCCAACCTAATTCATAATAAGCCCAAATTGATCCAAGCAAGATTCCTAAAGTCAAAAATATCCAAGAAATTAAAATCCATTTTTTTATGTGGGATGCCCAAATAGTAGAAATAATTTTTAAACTCGTTGCTGCTAGAACAGAGGAAAAAATAATTGAAGAACCTACATAACCTAAATATAGAATAGGTGGATGAATTGCTAAAGCTGGATCTTGTAAAATTGGGTTTAATCCAAGACCTTCTTTAGGTGTTGGAAAAATATAATTAAATGGATTTGATGTTAGGATTAAAAATAAAAAAAAACCAACTATAATTATTTGCTGAAAAACTAAAGTTAAAATTTTGTACTTTACTGGTTGATTTTTGGTCCTTACTAAAAATATGAAAATAAATAAAGTTAATACAAGTAACCACAACAATAAACTGCCTTCATGATTACCCCAGGTCCCACTTATTTTATAAAATAATGGTTTAGTAGTATGTGAATTATTAAATACTGTCTCATTGCTAAAATCTGAAACAACAAAAGAAAATATCAAACTCAAAAAGCTAATTACAACAAATAACAATTGTAAAAATGTAAAAGATAATATTTTTTTATCTAATAAATTTGAATTATTAAAATTTTTATATGAATAATAAAATAATGATAATCCAATAAGTAACCCCAATATTAAAGAATAATACCCAACAAAACTATATATCAATTTATTTTTCTCCCAATGCTTCTTTTACTTCTGGTGGCATATAATTTTCATCATGCTTAGCTAAAATTTTTGTTGCAGAAAAAAAATTTCTGTCTTTTAAAAAACCTTCTGCAACAACCCCTTTTCCCTCAGCAAATAAATTTGGTACTGCTCCTGAATAAGTTACATTAATTTCATTCTTAAAGTCTGTAATTATAAAGTTAACTCCATTTGAATTAACAGAAATAGAATTTTTTTTTACCATACCTCCAACCCTAATTTTGCTCTCTCCTAGTTCTGTAAGTGATTTTATTTCAGTGGGAGATTGAAAATATACAACATTTTCCTCTAAAGATTTTAAAATCAAAAATGTTGTTAAAATCAAAGTAATTAAGATTATTAATATAAACAAAAATCTTAATTTAACTTTTCGACCATACATGGTTTCAAAGTTAGTTGTTTAGTGCGTTTGCTAAAATTTCTTTGTTTATTCTTTGTGATTTTGCAGAGTTAGCTTGCTCAGTAGTAAGTGTTCCAAATTTAGCAACAAATTTTTTTTGTTCTTTAACAAATTGCATTTTAGTTACTAAATACAATCCTAGGAAACTTAATAGAGTGAAACTAAAAGCAGATAACACGTAAACTGCATATCCATTCATAAAAAGTAATTCACTTATCATAATCTATCTAAACCTTTATTTTTAATTTTTATCAGTTCTGTATTATATTTCATTAAGAAAATTAACAATGAAAAAAGAGCAAATGCCGCAGTCATTATCAATAATGGGTAAAGCATTGATGAATGAATTGAGCTTTTTGATAAAATATTAATAGATGCAGGTTGGTGAAGTGTATTCCACCAATCAACTGAGTATTTTATTATTGGAACATTAATAATTCCTAAAATGGATATAAATGTTGAAATCTTATAAACTTTTTCCTCTTTATCGTAAATTCTCCATGCGATTAAATACATTGCATAGAACAATGTTAAAATTAACATTGAGGTAATTCTTGCATCCCAAGCCCACCAAGTTCCCCAAGTAGGTTTTCCCCAGATTGATCCTGTGACTAAAGCAATAATATTAAAGACAAATCCTGAAGGAGCTAAACTTTTCGAAATTAAAAAAAAGTTTTTATTTCTAAAGACAAAACCACAAATAGATAAAAGAGTTATAGAGGAAAATATTCCAAGTGAAATCCAAGCGGCAGGAACATGAACATACATAATTCTAACTGCATCACTTTGTTTATAATCTTCAGGAGATATAACTAATGCTTCAACTAGGCCAACAGTTAATACAACAATAAACAAAAATAAGACATACTTAGGTGCTTTTGAAGTAATCTTGAAAATCTTGTTAGGTTCAAAAAGTTTAAACATATTTTAATTTAGAATTTTTTTTGGTGATTTCTAATATGAAATTGTTTTCTGATCAAGAATGCAGAGGGGAGATAATAAGATTGAAATTAACGTTTAACACTCTTGACCAGAAGATGCTAAAAATATAGCTAATTTATATGGCCTAGATTTGAGCTAAATGTGTTTGAATGATGATTGCCTCAATTCGAAAGCTTGAAATAACTAGAGCCTTTTTTTCCTGAAAAAATCTCTTCAATTAAAGGGTGTTTTATTGGCTCATCAGAATCATCCACTAGCAAGTTTTGCTCAGAAACATAAGCTTCATAAGTTATCTCATCATTTTCTGCTAATAGGTGATAAAAAGGTTGATCTTTTCTTGGTCTAACATTTTTTGGAATAGATTGATACCATTCTTCAGAATTATTAAATTCAAAATCAACATCATAAATCACACCTCTAAATTCAAAGTGTTTATGCTTAACAATGTCTCCAATTGAAAATTTAGCTTTTTGAACTGGCATTAATCTTAGTATGGGTATTTACAAATAAAAATCAATGCAAAAAATATAAATGTTTTGTGATGTGGCAAATATGTTAATATCTTTTTGGTGAATAAATCTTTTTTAAAATTTCTTACTGATTTCGGTCCTTTAGGAATTTTTTTTTTCTATTATTACAATAGTGGTAAAAATTTATCAATAGCAATACCTCCACTGATAGTTGCAACTTTAGTTGCATTAGCAATTGTTTGGTTTTTTGAAAAAAAAATTCCTCCAATGCCTTTGGTAAGTGGAATTTTAATTACTTTTTTTGGTGGATTAACTATCTACTTTAATGATCCTATATTTATTTATGTAAAACCAACCATCATCAATATTATGTTTGCTCTTGCATTGTTTTTTGGGAAATATTTTACCAACGAACCTATACTTAAAAAAATTATGGGTAAATCTATTCCACTTACTGATGTTGGGTGGGAAATTCTTAATAAAAGATGGATGTATTTTTTCTTTGGTCTTGCTTTATTAAATGAGTTTGTTTGGAGAACTCAAACAGAAGAATTTTGGGTTAATTTTAAAGTGTGGGGAATGCTTCCAATAACAATAGTTTTCACAGGATTTCAAATACCATTAATTAATAAACATAAGATTGATGCGTAGTAATTTAAAATTAGTAGTAAATAATCCGCATAATAAAATAGAAGAAAAACATTTTTTTGAAAAAGATGAGCTAAAAATTATATTAGACTTATATGCCAAGATGGTTTCTGAAGGTTCTTGGAAAGATTACGGTTTAAGTATTTCAAGTAAGCAAGTGGGGTTTAGTGTTTTTAGAAATGCTACTGAAAATGCCCTTTATAAAATTTGCAAAAATTTTAGGCCTAAAAATAAAAATCTTAAATATTCGATTACTGATACAAGTGGTAAAATACTAAAAAATTCTTACGATCTTAGGGTTTTATTAAAAAATACCAACTGGAAGAAACTTCAAAAATAAATTTATCTTCTTTGCCCAAATAATCTTAACAACATTATAAATAAATTGATAAAATCTAGATATAAAGTTAAAGCGCCCATCACAGCTTTCTTGCCCATTAACTCTCCTGAGTCTGAAGCTACATACATATTTTTGATTTTTTGAGTGTCATAAGCTGTTAAACCAACAAATATTAAAACACCTAAAATTGAAATCACAAAATACATCATAGAAGATTTCATAAAGATATTAACAATTGAAGCTATAATTATTCCAATTAGACCCATCATTAAAAAAGATCCAAACTTTGTAAGATCTCTTTTAGTTGTGTATCCATAAATACTCATCGCTCCAAATGTTGCAGATGTAATGAAGAAAACTCTAGTTACACTCATTCCGGTGTAAACTAATAATATTGAAGATAAAGATAGACCCATCAAAGCTGCAAAAACCCAAAACGTAGTTTGTGCTTTTGATGCACTCATCTTATTAATTCCAAAACTCATGTAAAAAACGATACCTAGAGGTGCTAACATTACAAGCCATTTAAGACCTGATAAATAAATTGCATTTCCCATCTGCGTTAAACCAACGATTGAACCTGCATCATTAGTAACAACAGACATTTTAAATGTTAATAGTGCTACTATTCCAGTTAGCAATATACCTGTTGCCATGTAGTTATAAACTTTTAACATGTAGGCTCTTAAGCCTTCATCCATTACAGCAGCCGATTGTTGTGCTGCTTTAGCTCTATTTAGTATTCCGTTTTTGTCAAATTTCATAATCAGTAATATATATATTCTTTTACTAATTATTCAAGATACCTTAAAAGATTAACAAAAATTTAACTTAATATTTCTAATGAATTACAAAAATTTAGGTAATACCGATATTAAAGTAAGTACAATTTGTCTCGGTACTATGACTTGGGGAGAACAAAATACTGAACTTGAAGCATTTGAACAAATGGATTTTTCATTAGATCAAGGAGTAAACTTTTGGGACACTGCTGAATTATACGCAGTACCTCCTAGAAAAGAAACCTACGGTGATACAGAAGAAATTATTGGGAACTGGTTTGAAAAAACAAAAAAAAGAGACAAAGTCATTCTTGCAACAAAAGTTGCTGGTCCAGCAAGAGATTATTTAAGAAGTGGAGAAAATAGTTTTACAGGTCCAAACTTAGAATCTGCTTTAAATGACAGTCTTAAAAGACTTAAAACTGATTATATAGATTTATATCAACTTCATTGGCCAGAAAGAAATGTAAATAATTTTGGAAGACTTGGTTATGTTCATAAGGAAAATGAATGGAATAAATTTGAGGATGTTCTTGTAGAGTTAAATAAATATATTGATCAGGGAAAAATAAGATACGTTGGTTTATCAAATGAGACCCCTTGGGGAGTTTTAAATTATCTTCAGTTATCCAAAGATAAAAAGTTGCCAAGAATGATGTCAATCCAAAATCCTTATAGTTTATTAAATAGATCTTACGAAGTTGGACTAGCTGAAGTTTCTATAAGAGAAAACATTGGCTGCTTAGCTTACTCACCATTAGCAAGTGGATATTTAAGTGGAAAGTATAGAAATAAGAATTTCCCCAAAGGATCAAGAATGGAGAGAGATTTCGATTTCTGGACAAGGTATAGAAAGCCAAATACTGAGGATGCCGTTGAATATTATTATAAAATTAGTGAAAAGTTTAGTCTAGATATGAGTCAGATGGCGATAAAATTTTGTGAAATCCAAGACTTTATGACTAGTGTAATAATTGGAGCAACTACAATGGAGCAGTTGAAAACAAATATAGAAAGTGTAAATGTAAACTTATCTGATGATGTCATTAAAGAAATTAACCACGTACAAACAATTTATCCAAATCCATGTCCATAATTAAAAAAATTACAATATTGTTAGGAATATTTTTTATAAGTGGTGTTGCTCAAGTTTCAGCTCAGGAAATTAAAAAAATTGGTAAATATAAAGATTGGGAGGTAATGGTCGTTATGGATGCTGACGGTAAAGTATGCTTTGCACAATCTTTACCTATTTTGCAAGCACCCAAAACTAATAAAAGAGATGCAAAATTATTTGTAGCATTTAGACCAAACGACAATATAAAAAATGAAGTAAGTGTTACCCCGGGTTATGAATTCAACAAAAATAATTCTGTAACAGCTGCTTCAGGGAAGAATAAATTTAAATTTGATATTAAAGAACAAGGTTTTGCGTGGATTGCAGACAACAAAATCGAATTAAAAATGATTAAACAAATGAGAAAAGGATCTAGAATTATGATCACTGGATACAATCAACAAGGTTCTCAAACAATTGATCATTACTCATTATTAGGATTTACTAAAGCTTATAACGCTTCAAGAAAAGCTTGTAGTTAATTCAATGAAATCAAAAAAGAAAATTGTTCTAGCTTATTCTGGAGGGCTCGATACTTCTATAATTTTAAAATGGCTTCAAGAAAATTATGATGCAGATGTAATTTGTTATACAGCTGATGTTGGTCAAGAAATTGATAGAAAAAAAATTATTACTAATGCAAAAAAATTTGGTGTTAAAAATATAATTATTAAAGATTTAAAAGATATTTTTGTTAAGGATTATGTTTATCCCATGATCAGAGGACACGCGATCTATGAGGGTGTTTATTTATTAGGGACATCAATAGCAAGACCTCTTATTGCAAAAGATCAAATAAGAGTAGCTAAAAAATTTAAAGCCTATGCAGTTTCACATGGAGCAACTGGTAAAGGCAATGACCAAGTTAGATTTGAATTAGGCTATCATTATTTTGGTCCTGAAATTAAAATTATAGCTCCGTGGAGAATTTGGAAACTAAAATCTAGAACAGACTTAATTAATTATGCAAAAAAACATAGCATAGCTATTCCTAAAGATAAAAAAGGTGCACCTCCTTTTTCGGTGGATGATAATTTATTTCATACATCAACTGAAGGTAAGGTTTTAGAAAATCCAAAAAATTCTGCTCCAGAATTTATTTTTCAACGAACAGTTTCTCCTGAAAAAGCACCTAACAAACCATCTTTTGTTACTATTAATTTTAAAAATGGTGATCCTTTTGGAATTAATGGAAAAAAATTATCTCCAGCTAAATTATTAACAAAGTTAAATGATCTAGCTGGCAAAAATGGAATTGGAAGAGTTGACTTAGTAGAGAATAGATTTTTAGGTATTAAATCTAGAGGAGTGTATGAAACACCTGGTGGGACTCTTTTAATAAATGCTCATAGAGCAATTGAGTCTGTTACCTTAGACAAAGAAACTATGCATAAAAAAGATCAGATAATGTCTAGATATGCAGAGTTAATTTACAATGGTTATTGGTATTCAAAAGAAAGATTTAAACTTCAAAAAATTGTAGATTTGAAAAGAAGCAAAGTTAATGGCTCAGTTAAACTTAAATTGTATAAAGGAAATATTACACTTCAATCTAGAGTTACTAATAGCAGCGCTTACTCGATGAAAAAAGTCTCATTTGAAGAAAATAAGTCATTTAATAAATCTAACGTTGAAAGATTTATCAATTTTCACAAAAAAAAGCTTCGTTCTTAGTAACGTTTAGGACAAATTAACATTTGTTTAAATCACTAAAAATTATATCCTTATATCATGGAATCAATAAAGAATTGGATGAGAGATGCTGCAAATATTTTATTTGATGATAGCAAGAATGATCTACGCGCACTTCCTAAAACAGTTAGATTACAAATTCTTTTAGTTTTAAGTTTTATTTGGACTACTGTTTTTAGTTTATATGTTTTTTCTTACACAACTTTCGCATTTGGATGGGCTGGACTTTTTTTAGCTCATATAGGTTTAATATTTGCCGTCTATATGACTTTTAAACAATTCCATAGAGCAGAAGAGAAGTCTGCAAGTGTTTTTCGAACAAAAAATTTTGATCCTTTTAAAATAATGGTCATAGTTTTTGTAATAGTATTTATATTCGTATTTTCAAAAGGAATTGAAGTTTTGACAAGTCCAAACCCGAACTCTTATTCAATCCCTTATGATGGTCCCTTAAAATCTGCAATTGAAAAATGGTTACCTTTTAGTAAAGATAAATAATGGATAAGATAGCAAAAAACTTACAGTTAGCATTAATGGTTATTATCTTAATCAGTACTGTTATTGCTGTTGGGATTGAAATGAAAAACATGTTTTTAAATCAATCTGTTACATTAGCAGATTTGCTTTTAATGTTTCTTTATTTGGAAGTACTAGCAATGGTTAGGGTTTTTTGGAACCAACAATCTATTAGTATTACCCTACCACTTCTTATTGCGATTACCGCTCTTGCACGATTTATTATTCTACAAGGCAAAGAAATGGATCCTACTGCACTTGTTTATGAAGCAGTAGCTATTTTGTTAATAGCTGGAGCAATTGTTGTTTTAAGATTAAGACATAGTGACAAATTAGGTCTTAAGAAAAAAAAATCAAAATAATTTAAAATGATATTCGAAGCTTCAAGGGCTAAGGCCTTAAATCAATTAAATAATTTTGTAGAGAATAATCTTGGAGAATATTCAAAATTAAGAAATTTTGATTTTGGACCTCAAAAAAGATCTAATATATCTTGCTTATCACCATATATAACTCATGGAATAATTTATGAACAAGAAGTCATTCAGAAAGCTCTAAGTAAATTTTCTTTTTCAAAAAATGAAAAGTTTATTCAAGAAGTTCTATGGCGAACTTATTGGAAAGGTTGGTTAGAACTTAGACCAAATGTTTGGGCTGATTATCTTATCGAATTAAATCAAATCAAAAATGAATTTAAAGATAATAAAGATTATATTGCAGCAATCGAAGGAAAAACAAAAGTAGATTGCTTTAATGAGTGGGTGAAAGAGCTTAAAGAAAACAATTATTTGCATAATCACACAAGAATGTGGTTTGCTAGTATTTGGATTTTTACTTTAGAATTGCCTTGGCAATTAGGTGCAGAATTTTTTATGCAGCATCTTTATGATGGAGATGCTGCATCAAATACTCTTGGGTGGCGATGGGTTGCGGGTGTTCAAACTCAGGGAAAACATTACCTTGCAAGTGAATGGAATATTAAAAAATTCACTAACAATAGATTTCAAAATATAAAATTAAATGAAAATGCTCCTCCAAAAGTATCTAAAAAATCTTATCAAATAATTAAACAGGATTTCAATAACCCACAAAAGATTGAGAATAAGAATCTTTTAATTTTTGAAAATAATCTCTCGTTTGAAATCACTGACTTTAAGGAAAACAACTTTAAGAAAATTTACTTAGTTTCTAATAAAAATGAAAACAGAACAATAAAACTCAGTGAAAAATTAGTGAAATTTAAATCTCATTTAATAGAAGACCAAGAACAAAGATTAAAAAGTCAATCTATTGATTGTCAAATTATAGATATAAGTGAATTAACAAATATTGAAAATTATTACTGTTTGTATCCAACAGTAGGTGAAAATTTAGATTTTTTAAATTCTAATAATTTAAAGATAGATTTTTTATATAGAAATCTTGATCAATTAGCTTGGCAATTCTGCAATAAAGGATTTTTTAATTTTAAAAATTATATTCCCAAAATAGTTTCGACTTTTAACTAAAACCAACGAATCATCCCAACAATTCCGGCTGTTGCATAAAAAAATTGTAATAACAAAATTCCTTTATGACCACCTCTATAAGCCCAAATTCCAATTAAAATAGCTGACAAAAGCAATAGACAAAAACCAAAAAATTCTATTCCTATATTTAAAGCAACAAACAAAGAATATAATATTGCAGTTATAACACCTGCCCATTCAAAGATTTTATTATTCATAAAAGTTTTTTAAAATTATTATAGAGGATTGAAGAATAGTTATTCATATCTTTCATGTTATCTTTTGCAGATTTATCAAACTTTTCTAATGCACCATTACCAAGATGTTCCTCTAAAGCTTTTTTGTATTCCGGCACACATCCCCACTCATTGACTGTGGTATCTTTTATTTCTATATGAAATTGAATTCCATAAGCATGGTTTTGATATTTAAAAATTTGATACTTAGTAATTGGAGACGAAGCTAATAAGGTTACATCTTTATTATTTTCAATACCTTGAACCTCATAAGAATGCCATTGTAAACTTTTAATCTTACTAGGAAATTTTGAAAATAATTTATCTTCATCTTTTTCATTAGAGAAATTAATATCCATAATCCCTATTTCTGCTGGTCTAGATTTAACCACTTTTCCTCCTACTACTTCTCCTAAAAGCTGACAGCCCAAACAAAAACCTAAATAAGGTTTTTTTAAATCTATAACAAACTCTCTTATTTTTTTCTTTTCTTCAATTAACCAAGGATATTCATCTTCCATAAAGGTATCCATTGGCCCTCCCATACAAAACATTCCATCAAAATTACCTAAATCCTCTGGTATCTTTTCACCCTCATCTAACTCAATAGTAGTTAAATTAAATCCATCAGCTAACATTAAATCTTTTATATATCCAGGATCTTCTATTTTTATGTGTTGTAAAATAATTATATTCACAAAAATTTTTTTTTTATTTTAAATCATTAAGGGTATCTAGACATTCAAAAAAAATTTTCTTGGAATCGTAACTTTTGAATAATTCTAATTTTTTTTTTTGTTTAATTTCATCTTTTAAATCATTAATAATTTTTTCTGTACTCTCTAAAGACAAATCATCTAAAATATTAACACTTTCTTGATAATAATCTTTTTTATCACTAATTTGAAATTTTTGCGTAACCACAGGAACATTATTGATTAATGAATAAAAACATCTTACAGATTGAAATTTACTGATTTTATCTGTTTTGTGAATATTAAGAATAGCTTTGGATTGAGCTATCGATAAATCACGATTGTAACTATAATTCCAACATTCACTGGCATCTAATATTTTAACATCATATTTTTTAATTTTATTTAAAAAATTTTTTCTATGCTCGGTTAGCATACCGTAGAATAATAAATAATCTCTATTTTCTCTTTTAAATTTAAATTGTAATTCTTCACAAAATAATAATGGTAAAAATTTTTTATTTTGATGTTTGATAATATCACTCTGCAAATTAAACTCGGCATAATCTATAACTTTATATTTATTTAATAATTCAACATATTTTGAACCTCTTTCTCCCTCAAGCATCCAGCCAGTAGACCTATCTAAATCTTCTGATTGAAATATAATTGAATTATCTGGAATAATTGCATCCTTAGGAAGATTCCAAGCAAAAAAGATTATATTTATTCTATCAAAATCTATTTGATTAAAACTTATTTGAACATCTACTTTTTTTTTTATCATAAAATAAAAATATAAAACAACTTCATTAACAGCTGAATGGTGTATCCATGTTTTTGGAGATATGATTGCAATGTTATATTTCATATATTTATTTTAGACCTGAACATTTCTTGGAACAATATTTTACTCTATACCAATTTAATTTCCATTTCTTTCGCCAAACAAAAGATCTTTTACAAACTGGACAAGTTTTTATTGGTAAATTTTCTTTTTTCATCAAATTGTATTTTGTCTAATAAATTTATCAGCTTCTGATAAAATTAATTTTTTTCTATCAGATTTCATTTTATCAAAAATACGAACCATCATCGATAAACGAGGATTTTTTAAAAAAAATTTTCTGTTTTGATCTATGAACCTCCAGTACAAACCATCCATAACGTTACACCATTCACCTTTTTTAAAATCCATCATTTTCATAAAGTAACTAGAGCCACAAATATAAGGTTTGGTTGCAAAAATCCCTCCATCACTAAATAATCCCATTCCATAGACATTTGGAACCATTACCCAATCTGATGAGTCTACAAACATTTCCATGAACCACTTGTAAACTATTGTTGGCTTGATTTCACAAAGGTTCATAATGTTTGACAAGATCATTAACCTTTCAATGTGATGTGACCAACCATAATTAACTGCATTCTTAATTGCATAATCTAAAGGTGGAAGACCAGTAGTACCATCATACCAAGAACTTTTCATTTTTCTATTTTGTTTAAAAAAATTTGCATTTTCCATTTCTTGAGAATAGGACTGATAAATTCCACGCATAAATTCTCGCCAACCAATCACCTGACGGATGTAGCCTTCTAAAGAATTCATTCTAATTTTATTTTTCTTATGAAAGTCTAAAACTTTTTGGATAACAAATTCAGGAGTAATTAAACCTAAATTTATGTAAGGACTTAATGCGCTATGGAAAAGGATATTATCTTTTTGATCAACTGAATCCTCATAATCACCAAATAAGTTTGATTTTTCTTTTATAAAAAAATTTAAAAGTTTAACAACGTCCTCGTATTCCGTTGCAAACCAAAAGTTATCTGTACTCCCTGGGTGATTTTTAAATTCCTTTTCAATAATAGGCTTTAATTTTTTTGTATGAATTGTTTGATTAATTTTTGGAAATTGAGGGATCGAAATATTTTTTGGCAATTTATTTCTGTTATCTTCATCAAAACTCCATTTACCACCAATTGGATTACCATCAGAACCCATTAATATTCCAGATTTCTTTCTTACTTCCTTGTAGAAAGTTGCCATGAAAGGTTTTTTAGATTTTGATAAATAATTTTTAAATTCTGCTCTCGAATTTAAAAACATAGGAGTTTGAATAATGTTCCAATTTATTTTTTCTTTTTTCAAAAATTGCGAAATTTTTTTTTCAAAAAATTTATCTTCTACTTCAAAACTTGAAATTTCTTTTACTTTCTTTTTTGTGATTATTTTTTTTAATTTTTTTAAATAATCATCACTAAATTGTTTATCTTCTATTTTAAAATAATCTAATTTAAATTTGTTTTTTCTTAATCCATCTGCGTAAGAACGCATTGAGGATAAAAATAATAAAATTTTTTGTTTATGATGCTTTTCATAAGTGCATAAACCCTTATCTTCAGCCATAAAAAATAGGTGGTCTTTTTTGAAGCGGTCTAGGTATTTTATTGGAAATAATTGATTACCAAGTATAAAAAATAACTTCATAATTAAATATAACTAATAAAATTTTTTATGTCAGAAAAATATGTAATTTTTGGTGCGACAGGTTCTATTGGATCAAGTTTAGCGGAACAATTAAAAAACTCTGGAAACAATATTCATTTAGTTGGAAGAAATGAAAGTGAACTTAGTTCTATCTCTGAAAAACTTGGATGCTCACATACCGTTGCAGATGTTTTAGAGGATGGGTTTATAGAAAAAGTTAAATCAGATATTTCTGAAATTAAAGGCCTAGCTTATTGTGTGGGATCAATTGATTTAAAACCATTAAGAATGGTGAATGAACAAGACTTTCAAAAATGCATGAAACTTAATCTTTATTCTGCTGTAGAAGCTATTAAAGGATTTCAAGAAAGTTTAAAAAAAAATAAAGGTTCGATAGTATTATTTTCAACCGTTGCTGCTCAAAGAGGTTTTACTAACCATGCAATCATAGCCTCAGCAAAAGCTGCTGTTGAAGGATTGACGGTTTCTCTTGCAGCAGAATTTGCTCCGAACATAAGAGTAAATTGTGTGGCACCAAGTTTAACAAAATCTAAAATAGCAGAACCAATGTTAAAAAATACTGCTATAGCCGAAGGTATTGCAAAAGCACACCCCCTTAAAAGATTAGGCGAAGGTAAAGACTCTGCCGCTCTTGCTAAATTCTTACTAACAGAAGATAGTTCTTGGGTTACAGGCCAAATAATTGCTGTAGATGGTGGTAGATCTAAACTTTCATAAAGTGGTCAAATATTTTATATCGATATTTTTCTTTTTAATATTTTCATCGAAAAGTTTTTCTGAAAATTTTACTTTTAAAAAATTGGCAGAATTAAACGACCCATGGGGATCGTCTTTTATAAATAATGAAGAGCTTATTATCACTGAAAAAAATGGAAAAATAAAAATAGTAAATATTATTTCTGAAGAAGTTTATGAAGTTGAACATAACTTAAACTATTTTGTTGTTGGCCAAGGTGGTTTATTGGATATAATTTATAAAAATAATTACTTGTGGATTTCTTATTCAGAAAATCGAGGAGATTGGAAAACAAGTACCTCGATTGCAAAAGCTGAATTAAATAAAAAAAACTTAGACTTTAAAAATATATTTCAAGCTGAACCACCAATAGAATCTGGTTATCATTTCGGTTCAAGACTTGCAATAAAAGACAATTATCTTTTTGCATCTGCTGGTGAACGAGGTGGTGGTATGATTGCTCAAGATCCGACAAGCCATCCTGGAAGTATTATCAGAATTTATTTAGATGGTAGTATTCCACAAGATAACCCTAAGTTTGAAGGTAAATCAGATTGGTTACCAGAAATTTATCAAATTGGTGTTCGTAATCCTCAAGGCCTAACCTATTCCTCTTTTGATGGAAAAATTTATGCAAGCAACCATGGTGCAAAAGGTGGTGATTGGTTTGGTGAAGTAAAAAAGGGAGAGAATTATGGTTGGAAAATTTTAGGTTGGGGTGGAACAAATTATTCAGGCTCAAAGATTGGACCCAAATGGAAACCAGGTTTTACTAGGGCAATCCAATACTGGGTACCCTCAATAGCAGCAAGTGCTATAACTATTTATAAGGGAAATGAATTTAATGAGTGGAATGGCGAAGCACTCATTACTTCTCTAAAAGATAAATCAGTGAGAAAATTAAACTTTCAAAATTCATCTAAGATTGAAGAAACAATTATTTTCAAAGATAAAATTGGGAGAATAAGAGATATACAAGTTCACCCAGTTAATGGAAAAATATATTTTCTTGCGGGGAATAGGTTATGGTTAATGGAGAAAAAAAAATAATATGAAAGAAAGACCTTATCATCATTTGCCTGATGGTACTTTCAGGAACCCAAAAGGGTCTCCAGTAATAATATCCAGATCAGGAAAATTTTCTTATAGAACTTTCAGTAAATTAAGAAAAAAAGTTAATTTATCATATCCAAAAGAACATGTGATTGAAAAAGAAAAAGTATTAGCTGATTTAGAAAAATATAAAGATAATGATTATATTGCTTGGATAGGTCATGCGACATACCTTATAAAATTAGGTGGAACTACAATTATAACAGATCCTGTATTTTCAAAGAATGCTGGACCACTTATCTTTGGTCCGAAAAGATTTACTAATCCTGCAATAAAATTAAACGAGATACCTAAAACGGATATATTTTTACTCACTCATAATCATTATGATCATCAGGACATGTCAACAATTAGAAATTTTCCTTTTAAGAATGCAAAAGTATTAGCGCCACTAAATCTTGGTAAATATTTTAAAGGATATAATGATGTAAATGAAATGGATTGGTATGATCAAATAATTATAAATGATGATTTGAAAATTTCTTTACTTCCTGCAGTTCATTGGTCAAAAAGAAGTTTAACAGACACTAATAAAACTTTGTGGGGTAATTTTTTAATAGAACATAAAAATAAAAAAATTTTATTTGCATGTGATACTGGATATGGAGAAATCTACAAAAAACTAGGTGAAAAATATGGTCCTATAGATCTGACAATGATTAATATTGGGGCTTATAATTTCAAGCCAATGTTTGATAAAACTATATATCATACTACACCAGAGGAAGCCCTGAATGTTGCACAAGACCTAAAAAGTAAAAAAGTATTAGGAATGCATTGGGGGACATTTGTTTTGTCATTAGAGCCGATTATGGAACCCCCAATTAGATTTAAGGATAGTGCTGAAAAATATGGTTTTAATAAAGAAGATGCAATTATTTTTAAAATTGGAGAAGTTAGTCCTCTAGATAATTTGTTATAGAGTTAAATACTTAATTGCAAAAAATATAGTCCCTATAGAAGCAATGGTAGAAACAAAAATTGCTTTAATTATATTTTCGGGACTTACATTATAAGCAGCACATAAAACTATAGAAGTAACTCCGCAAGGCGCAACACTCACAAAGAAAGCACCTGGTATTTCAGCTGGCGATCCTGTATTAAAAATCACTAATCCAATTAACATTAAAATTATCGGGGAAATGACTAATTTTAAAACTGAAATAAAAACAGATAATTTATTAATTACATTTTTAGTATAAAACGAAAGAATTATGCCAATTGCAAACAATCCAACTGGTGAAACACATGCTGCAAGTTTAGACAAAGTGTATTCAATCGCTGTTTGATCAATATTAAAATTTAATAATAAAAATAATAGACCTATAATTATTGAAAGAATAAATGGGTTTAAAAATAAATTTTTAATAAAATTAAATAAATTAACATTTTGTTTTGTAGATAATTCAAGAAAAAAAGCAATTATAGATAATAAAATTATCCCATCCATTAATATGATGCTTGCAACTTGTGTAATTACATTTTGTTGAAAATAAATTTCTGTTATTGGCAAAAGCAAAGTCACATGGTTTGATAATGCAACTGTTAAAGCCCAAATAATTGACTCTGGGATTGATCTTTTAAAATATTTTGAAGTAATTAAGAAAGCGACAATTCCACATATCGATTGCATAATTAAATAAGAAAAAATTTGTTTGAAATCTACATGTCCAATTTCATTTTGTGCTATTAGTTTAATTATCAATGCCGGAACTGCAATATAGAACAAAAAAAGATTTAAAATTTTGGCATGACTAAGGTCTAAGATTTTTATTTTACCAAATACAAACCCTAAAAAAGTAATAAATATAAATGGAGTTAGTCCTAAAAAAATTGTGAACATAAATTATTTGATCGTTATTCTATGCATTATTCTATTTCCTTTGAAGGGTGTTGCCTGATGGAGCATAGATCTGTTATCCCATATAGCCAATTGATTCTTTTCCCAAGGCAATGAAAATTGAAACTTTTTCTTAATTTGATGATTAAATAAAAATTTTTTGAACTTTTCTTGATTTTTTATCTTTGAACTAAAACCAACAAAATGTCCTGGACTGCAATAAATCGAATAATTTGTACTGATTTTCCTAATTATTTTATGTGAAGATTTAAGTTCTTTAATATTTTTTCCTTTTTCTTTTACTCTTTCTTTTGTTGTAACCGAAATCGGACCCTCAGAGGAATATTTACCTTTAATATTTTTAAATTTTCTTCTTATTGAAATTGGTAATTCTTTATAAGCAAGATATTGAGAACAAAATTCTGTATTAGCTTTTCCTTTTTTTGGCACAAGTTTAGAAAGTAACATTGTAAATCTTGGTGGCTTTTTTGTATAAATCGAGTCTGTATGAAATTGTTCACCAAAACTTGGTCCTTTATCAGTTGATTTTCTCTGCACTACTGTAATTTGTGGAAATTTTTTATTTAAACCTTTTAGTCTTGGATAGTTGGCTAAATTTCCAAAATATTTTGCAAACTTAATGAAAAGTTTAGAAGTTAATTTTTGTTCCTTAAAATATAACATTCCATATTTATTCAGTGCTTTTTTGATTTTTGAAATATCTTTATTTGAAATATCTTTTAAATTTACAATTATTTCTGCTCCAATATTTTTTTTATTTGGAATTATTTTTAACATTTTTTAGAAAAAATTTTTTTAGGTGATTTATAGTTTGTTTAGGACTTTCCTCTGGAATGAAATGATCTGAATTAATTTCTGCACCATAGATTTTTTTATTTGTATATTTTTGCCAAATTTTAATCGAATTAAATTGCTTTCCAACTACTCCTTTTTTTCCCCACAAAACTTGGATAGGAATATTTAATTTTTTATTTCTATCTTTTTTATCGTGCTCTAAGTCTATAGTCGCCGCAGCTCTATAATCTTCACATGTCGCATGAATTCTTTTATTTTGTTTAAAGGCTCTAAAATATTCATCTTCAACTCTTCCAATCGCACGTTTGGATGACCTATTAAAGCGACTATGTAGCCATCTTTTAGGATCTGCCATTATCATTTTCTCTGGTAAAGGTGCAGGCTGTATCAAATAAAACCAATGAAAATATCCTTTTGCAAATTTCATATCTGTATGCTCGTACATATCAAGAGTTGGACAAATATCTAATACACTTAAAGCCATAATTTTATTTCTATAATCTCTTGCCATTCTGTGTGCAACTCTCCCGCCCCTATCATGTCCAGCAACAAAAAATTTTTTAAAATTTAATTTATTCATCAACTGAACCATATCTTTTGCCATTTCTCTTTTAGAATAATTTTTATGATTAATTCCACCAGGCAAAACCAAACTGTCCCCGTATCCTCTTAGATCAGCAACTATTACTGTGAAATATTTACTAAGTTCAGGGGCAGTCTTGTGCCACATTACATGTGATTGTGGATATCCGTGAAGTAGCAATAAGGGAGGACCATTACCTTTAAATCTACAAAATATTTTACCCTTGTTTACTTTAACAAATTTTTTTTTAAATTCCTTGAACATGATTAAACTATTTAATTATTTAATAGTTTGTTTTTGGCTTTTTCAAATTCCTCTTGAGAAATAATTCCTTTTTCTTTTAAATCATTCAATTTATTAAGTTCATCACTTAAATTAATGCTTTGTTCATCAGAAGTCTCGCTTGTCTCCCTACCCTCACTTTCATCTTCCTCTTTCTCAGCTCTATTAGCTTCCTTAGACTTAAAACCATTCATAATTGCCATTCCACCTAAGTATAAAACATAAGCCATAATAGGAATAACCAATCCAAAAAAAATTATTTTTTCCATAATTTAATCTTCATCTTCTTCACGCCAGTTTTTTTCATACATTAAATATGCAGCGTATATTACTGATACAGTACCTACAATCATACCATAATCAAAACCAGTTTGCTTGTCATGCAAATACCAACCTAGCTGAGTTGCCCCAATAGGTGGAACTGTAAGAAGCAAAAAAATTATACCAAATCTGTATGGTCGTTTAGGTTTTTTCATCCTAATAAATTAACAGATTACAGCTTATGGTTTAATTATTAAATTTGCGATCTTTTGAAACAGTCGATGGTATTTTTAAGCAAACAAGCAATGGTCATTGGACCTACACCGCCTGGAACTGGTGTAAGTGCTTTTGCATTTTTTGAAACTTCATCAAAATGAACATCACCAACTATACCGTTGTCAGTTTTATTTATACCAACATCAATAACAATAGCATCTTTTTTAACCCAATCTCCTCTAACAAGTTCGGGTATACCTACAGCTGCAACAATTATATCTGCCTCTAAACATTCAGCTTTTAAATCTTTAGTTTTTGAATGAGTTATAGTTACGGTGCAATTTTCTTTTAAAAGAAGTTGTGTCATTGGTTTGCCATTTAAATTTGATCTACCTACAACCACAGCTTTTTTACCACTTAAATTAGGTTCAATTTTTTTTATCAACAAATAACATCCAAGCGGAGTACAAGGTATCGAACTTTCATAACCAGATGAAAGATTGCCTACATTCATTGGATGAAATCCATCTACGTCTTTTGAGGGATCAATAGCTTCTATAACCTTCTGCTTATCAATATGCTTAGGTAAAGGAAGTTGAACTAAAATTCCTGAAACAGTTTCGTCACTGTTTAGTTCTTGAATTTTTTCTAGAACAGTCTTTTCTTCTACTGAATCTGGATATTTAATTACTTCAGATTTTAATCCTACCTCATTTGCTGACTTCTCTTTATTTCTTACATAAATCTGACTAGGTGTTAAATCACCAATCAGTATTACTGTTAGACCTGGTACTTTATTATGTTTTGATTTTAACTCTGCAACTTCTTCCTTTAATTCTGCTCTTAACTCTGCAGCTGCTTTTTTTCCATCAATTAAAATCATATTTCTCTCTTAAAAAATCATTGGTGCGATGTACAGCTTCATACACATTTCGATAAACCAAATCAATAGAAGAAGAATGATTGGAGAAATATCTAGTGAACCTAAATTTGGCAAAAAACGTCTAATTTTATTCAGGAAAGGCTCGGTTAATTTGTAACTCAACTCTAAAATTGCATACACAAACCTATTTTGAGTATTAAGAACATTAAAAGCTATTAACCAACTTACAATGACATTAACGATTACAACATAAGAGTACAATTTTAAAATTTGTAAAACTAAATAAAAAATAGCTATCATTTTTTCTCAACGTAAATCGACTGACTTGGGAAAGCAAATGAAGCGCCGTTTTTTTCTACAATTTCCTTAATCGCAATTGCTAATCTTTCTTTTACATCAAGCCAATTATTCCAACTTCCTGTTTTTGTAAAGCATCTTACATACATATCTATTGAACTATCAGAAAATTTATCAACTCTTACCGCAACACCAATTGAGGTATTATAATCTTCGCTTGAATTAATATGACTTTCGATTTCATCTCTAATTTTTTTTAACTGATCTACTGTAGTGTCATATTGAAGTGTAATTATCCAACTGATTAACCAATTTGAAGTTTCACTTACATTTATAACTGCGTTTTCGGCAAATTGAAAATTTGGAATAATAGCAAGAGATTTGTCAAACTTTCTAATTGTTGTTGATCTAAATCCAATCTTTTCTACTACACCTTCAATAATACCCTCGACAGCTATCCAGTCTCCAATTTTAAATCTCTTTTCAACTAAAACTAAAATTCCTGATATTAAATTTTTGAATAAATCTTGTGCCCCTAATGCTACAGCAACACCAAACAATCCAAGACCTGCAATGATTGGACCTATTTTAATTCCCCACAATTCTAAAACTGCTGCTAAACCTAAAATAAAAATTAAAATTTTTAGTGATTTAATTATCCAGCCAATAAGTTCTCTTGTTAACAATTTATCTAAACCACTAAGTATGTATGAGATTGGTTCTATGATTTGGTGAATTACCCAAAAAATTAAAATAGTGATCAACGTTCTATTAATTGTGTCTACCACTTCTCTTCCTTCTAGTGAGAAAGTCATATAGTAGCTTGCAATAAAAAATCCTAATACAATTGGTAAAAATCTTGCTGGACCTACAAGTGATTGAACAAAAGTATCATCTAATTTATTCGTTGTTCTTTTCGAGATAATTTCTAATTTTTTAATAACTAATTTGCTTATTAGACCTCTAAAAATTAAGAATAGTAAAAATATTCCAATACCAATTAAGATTTGAAAAATATCAACACCAAGAATTCCTTTATTCCATACTGATAAAAATATCTCTGAAAAATTATTAATTAATTCCATTTCTAAATTTTATATAACAAAAACTCTTCTTCTCCAGGGTTAAAAAGAAAAATCTTTTTCCATTTGATTTCGTTCAGTATTGACGAGGTTTTTTCGCCTATACACATCAAATTTGAATTCATCCACAAATTTTCGGTTTGGTAAATCTTTATGAAATTTAAGAAACTTGACGCACTATTTTGAGAGTAAACATAGACCATATCAGGCATATTTAATTTTAAGTCATTAACAAATTTCTCATCAAATTTTTGATTATGATCTACTCTGTAATTAATAATTCTTTTTACCTTAAAACCTTCGCTTAATAACTGTTGATCTAAATCAACCGATATTGTTTCACCACTAACGTAAAGTAATTCTTTATTTTTGGACTCATAACTTTGTATAATTAACTCCTTTAAGTTTGTAACATTTCCTTCAGCCGCAATTGTATTTTGAAAACCAAAACTTCTTGCTTTGTTTTCTGTGGCGTTTCCAACACAAAAGCATTTAATATTTTTATCTAATTTTACTGTGTTTAAAAATTTTACTGCATTTGCACTAGTAAAAACAATTCCACCATATTCAGAAAAGTTAATTTCTTCATAATTAACCTTTTCAATTCTTATTAATGGAAGATGAGAAACTTGATGTCCTAATGATTGAAATTTTAATATCATTTCAGAACAATCCTCTAGTGGTCTAGTTAACAAAATATGCATACTATCTTTTATATGAATTATTTGATTTTGTTTTTAAAAGTATTCCAATCTCTTTACCAATTTCTTTAAACTCATTCAAATTACCAACTTTTTTTTCATAATACCTTTTTTTACCATCTAAAGAAAAAAGTTCAGCCTCTACTATAATCTTATCACCATCAACCACTGAATGAGCACCAATTGCTGTTTCACAATCTCCATCTAAAACTTTTAAAATATTTCTCTCTAGGTGAGCTCTTTTATGTGTTTCCTCATGATTAATTTTGTTTAAAATAGAAATTGTCTGATCATCATTCTCCCTGCACTGAAGAGCAATTACGCCTTGTCCTGCACTAGGAATTATTTCTTCAGTTGAAAAAATTTCTGAGATTTCATTTTCAAATTTTAAAAATTTGATACCAGCATAAGACAAAATAATCGCATCATACATCCCTTCATTTAATTTTCTAATTCTAGTATCTACATTTCCTCTAATTAGTTTACAGTTCAAATCTTGTCTAATTTTTTTTATTTGAAATTCTCTTCTGTATGATGAGGTACCAACAATTGACTTTTGATCTAAGTCTTTAAGTTTTTTTTTGTTCTTTGTAATTAAAATCTCTCTAGGGTCATTTCTTTCAAGGAAAGAGTCTGTTGTTAATCCTTTTGTTTCATTAGCAGGCATATCTTTCAGTGCATGTACTGCAATATCAATATTTTTTAACTTAAGTTCTTTTTCAATATTACTAGAAAACAAACCTTTGCCACCAAGCTCAGATAATCTTATATCCTGTACTTCGTCACCTTTAGTTGTAATTGATTTAATTAAAATATCATCATTACCAAAGTTAGTATTTTCAATAATTTTATCTTTAGCTTGTTCAGCATAAAGTAAGGCAAGCTTGCTACCCCTAGATCCAATTATTATTTTTTTACTCATAAAAATTTATTTCTTACTTGTATTAAGATTGTACAATTATTAAAAACTATTTGAATGAGTAAAAAAACCTTAATTCTTGGAATAGAATCTAGTTGTGATGAAACAGCAGCTTCTTTAATAACCGAAAATGAAAAAGGATTCCCTGAGGTTTTATCGAATATTGTTTCAAGTCAAGTGGAGGTTCATAGGGAGTTTGGTGGTGTAGTTCCTGAACTAGCAGCTCGTTCACACATTGAAAAAATTGATTGGATCGTCAAAAAAGCTATTGATGAAAGTGGAAGAAAAATTGAAGAAATAGATGCAGTTGCTTCTACAGCTGGGCCTGGATTGATTGTGTGTCTATCAGTAGGATTAAGTTTTGGCAAAGCATTCGCATCAGCAATAAATAAACCTTTTATCGCAGTTAATCATTTAGAGGGGCATGCTTTAAGTCCAAAACTTAATACAAATCTAGATTATCCATATTTACTTCTTTTAATTTCTGGTGGGCACTCTCAGTATTTGAATGTTAAAAATCTTGGTAAATATAAAAGATTAGGAACAACTATTGATGACGCTTTGGGTGAAGCATTTGATAAAACTGCAAAACTTTTAGGAATAGAATTTCCTGGAGGACCTCAGGTTGAAATTTTGGCTGAAAAGGGTGATCCTAAAAAATATAATTTACCAAAACCAATTCTTAATAAAGGAGGATGCAATCTTTCTTTTGCAGGTCTTAAAACTGCTATATTAAAAATAAGCAAAACGATTAAATCAGAACAAGACAAATATGATCTTGCAGCATCCTTTCAAAAAACAATTGAAGAAATTTTATATAAAAAAACAAAAATTGCTTTTAATGAATTTGAAAAAATGAATAAATTAAATGAAAAAATTTTTGTAGTTGCAGGTGGAGTCGCAGCAAATAAAAAAATTAGGTCTATGTTAATTAATCTATGCAAAGAAAATAATTATGAAAGTATTTTTCCACCAATAGACCTTTGTGGGGACAACGCCGCCATGATTGCAATGGTAGGCTTAGAAAAGTTTAAATTAAAACAATTTAACAATTTAGATTATCCAGCAAAACCAAGATGGTCATTAGATGAAAATGCTAAGTTTTTAAAGGGTGCTGGAGTAAAATTATAAATCATTTAATAAAATTTAGCTGTAGTATATAAAGTAATTAATTATGTTTAATAAACTAAAATCAATAAATTTATTTAAGTATTATAAAAAAATACTTTTATTTTCTTTTATATTTTTTTTGATCATAAGTTCTGGATTTCTTTTAGGAAATCATTTTTCTTGGGAAGGTAAAAAAGGGTTCAATTGGGATGAATCGAAAACATTCTATACATACATAAAAAAAAAATATTACGTTCAAAAACCTGTCAACCCATTAGATCTTAATTCAAAAAACATTGAATTAGAAGAAGGAAAAGTTCCAAATAATGCTGATGTTGAGGGATTTTGGAGTCCGCCTTTTGATTGGCCAGTTATAGCTGTTCATTCAGTATTATTACCAGACGAAACTGTAATGACTTTTGGCTCTTATGGAATAAAAGAAAAGGAAAAAGATAAAAATATAAGTCAAAATAAAAAATTAAAACTCACTGATAATTATGAATTGGAAAGAGATAAGGGAACTAAACAATGGGAACACCATGATGTTTTTGCTGGTATTGACTTTGTAATATGGGATCCAAAGAAAGGAATAGATATTGATAGTCAAAAAGTTTTTCATAGACCAATAGTTTGGGATGCTTTTTGTTCAGTGGTAAGAGTATTTGATAACGAAAATGTATTTATATTAGGTGGTAATGTAGAGCCAAAACATGGTGCTCCAGATACTCAAAATGCAACGACATTTTATAATATTAAAACTCAAAAATTTACGAAGGGGCGTAATTTAAATTATGACCGATGGTACGGATCCATTGTTAGAACAGCGGAAAATCACTTTATAATGGTTGGGGGTGCTAAAATAAAACATGACGAAGTCTTAACCCAGGATAGAATAAGTCATACTCCAGAAATTTTAACTGAAAATGAGGATGGTACACTTAGTTGGAAAATACTTAAAGAAGGAGAAAGTCTTGAACTTCTTGGAAATATGGAAAATGACGAATGGTCTTATCCAAAATTTTTTTTATCCTCTGACGGAAACCCCTTTGGGATATCTTATAACAAACTTTGGGTAATGGATAAAAAAAATAATTATAAAATTTCAAAAGTTGGTGAAATTAAACTTGTAAAAGGTGCAATTGCCCAAAAAATAATTCATCAAAACCCAAACGATGAAAATGACTATAAAGAAATTAATACATTGACTATAGGTGCACCTGTGGGAGAAAAAGCTTCAGCCGTGATGATAGCTAAAGATAAAATTCTATTTATTGGTGGTCAACAAAAAGGAGAAGGATATGCGGCATCTAACGAAGCTATTATAATTGATATATCAAATTCTTTTAATCCAAAAATTGAAAAGAAAGAAAGCATGCATTATCCAAGAGCTAATGCTGATGCAACTATTTTACCTACGGGTGATGTATTTGTTAATGGTGGAACAGCTATATATCAGGGTGCTTATGATGATACTTATTTTAGTAACTTTACTCCTGAAATTTATAAAACTAATGACGATATTTGGGAAAAAATGTCAAAAACAAATTTCAAAAGAAATTATCACTCTACATCGTTATTATTACCCGATGGAAGAGTTTTTGTTGCAGGTGGAGATGTATGGAATGCTCAATTGTTTTATCCGCCCTATCTTTTTTCAAAAAATACTAAAGGTAAAACAATTTTAGCAAAAAGACCTAAAATTAAAAAATTAGAAAAAATAATAACTAATAGAAATAATCAAATAATGTTAGTTGATGATAGTACTGAGATAGAAAAAATATCTCTTATTAGTACAGGGTCTACAACTCATGCCCAAGCATCAGAATTAAAGTATTTATCATTAGATTTTACAAAAATAAATAAAAATGAAATCAAATTCAGTATTCCTCAAAATAAAAATATATTGAGTGATGGAACATATTTAGTTTTTATAATTACAAATGCTGGAATTCCATCTGAAGGAAAGATTACCTACATCAAATAAAAACTTAACAAAAAGAGATAAAAATAGATGCAATATTGGTTGATGAAATCTGAACCAGATGTTTGGTCAATTGATCAGCAAAAAAAAGCTGGAATTAAAGGTGCACCTTGGGATGGTGTCAGAAATTATCAAGCTGCAAAGAATTTAAAAAGTATGAGGAAAGGAGATCTATGTTTTTTTTATCATTCAAATATTGGAAAAGAGATAGTTGGAATAGTAAAAGTTATTAAAGAATCTTATATAGATAAAACAGACAAAACAGGAAGGTTTGTTGCCGTTACTGTTCAATTTAAGTCTAAATTTTCAAAGCCTATAACACTCGAAAGCATTAAAAAAAATAAGGATTTAAGCCATTTAGCTCTTATAAAGCAAAGCAGGCTTTCTGTAATGCCTGTTGATTATAAAAGCTGGAAAATTATAAATAACATGAGTAGAATTTAAAAAAAAAATTATCCTATGCCAAAAAAAAAGAAGAAGAAAAGCAAGGTAAGAAGAAAAAAATCTAAAGTTAGAAAAAAAACCTTAAAAAAGGTGAAGAGAAGATCTAAAGTTAAAAAAAGAGCTTCTAAAAAAGTAAAAAAAAGAATTAAAGCAAAAAAAGAAAACGGAAATACACCTCCTGAAGTGGTTATTAAAACAAAACCAGAATGGGTTAAAAGTAGCTTAGCAAATAAAAGTAAATATCAACAAAAATATTCTCAATCTATAAAGAGTAATGATGAATTTTGGAGAAAAGAGGGAAAAAGAATTACTTGGATAAAACCTTATAAAAAAATTAAAGATGTAAAATACAGTACAAAAGAAGTCAAAATTAAATGGTTTGAAGATGGTACTTTAAATGCTTCGGCAAATTGTATTGATAGACATTTAAAAGATAAAAAAGATAAAACTGCTATTATTTGGGTAGGAGACGATCCAAAAGATAGTCAAAAAATTTCTTATAAACAGCTTCACCAAAAAGTTTCTAAAGCAGCAAATGGTTTAAGAAAATTAGGAATTAAAAAAGGCGACCGTGTAACAATTTATTTAACCATGATACCAGAATTAGCAATTTTAATGCTGGCATGTGTAAGAATTGGTGCAGTTCACTCGATTATTTTTGGAGGCTTTTCAGCGGATTCTATTTCGGGAAGAGTGAATGATTGTGAGTCCGAATATATCATTACTGCAGATGAAGGAGTGCGGGGTGGAAAAACTATACCACTGAAATATACAGTCGATGAAGCTTTAATGAGTTGTCCAAATGTTAAAAATTGCATTGTTGTAAAACGAACAGGTAATTATATTAACTGGGATCAAAATAGAGATGTTTGGTTTCATGATTTAATTAAAGATGTTCCTAATCATTGTGAGCCTGAAGAAATGAGCGCAGAGGATCCTTTGTTTATTTTATATACATCGGGTTCAACAGGTAAGCCTAAAGGTGTTCTGCATACTACTGGTGGCTATATGGTTTATGCTTCTATGACTCATCAATATATTTTCAACTACAAACCAAAAGATATTTATTGGTGCACTGCTGATATTGGTTGGGTGACTGGACATAGTTATATTATTTATGGACCACTTTCGAATGGTGCAACGACTATAATGTTTGAAGGAATTCCTAATTATCCTGATAGTTCAAGATGGTGGCAAATAGTTGATAAATATAAAGTAAATACTTTTTATACTGCACCAACTGCAATTAGAGCCTTAATGCGTGAGGGAGATAAACCAGTTAAAAAAACTACCAGAAAATCATTAAAACTTTTAGGAACAGTAGGAGAACCAATAAATCCAGAGGCTTGGATGTGGTACTATAAAACTGTAGGTAATTCTAAATGTCCAATTGTAGATACTTGGTGGCAAACGGAAACAGGAGGTATAATGATTGCTCCTCAAACTGGTGCTATTCCACTTAAACCTGGGTCTGCGACAAAACCTTTTTATGGAATTAAGCCAGTGCTCGTTGATAAAAACGGAAAAGAAATTAAAGGAGCTGGTGAAGGTAGATTATGTATAGCTCAATCTTGGCCTGGACAAATGAGAACTGTTTATGGTGATCATCAAAGATTTATTGATACGTATTTTTCTCAATTTAACGGAAAATATTTTACTGGCGATGGATGTCGAAGAGATAAAGATGGATATTACTGGATTACTGGTCGAGTAGATGATGTAATTATTGTCTCTGGCCACAACCTAGGAACTGCTGAAATTGAAAGTGCATTTGTTGCTCATCCAAAAGTAGCTGAAGCCGCTGTAGTTGGCTACCCCCACGATATAAAAGGTAATGGGTTATATTGTTATGTTACTTTGAATGCAGGAGAAATAGAAACTGGCGAACTTGAAAGAGATCTAAAACTTTGGGTCAGAAAACAAATTGGACCTTTAGCAACCCCAGATCTAATTCATTTTACACCGGGTCTTCCAAAGACAAGGTCAGGAAAGATAATGAGAAGAATTTTAAGAAAGATTGCAGCTAACGAGCATGGTCAATTAGGAGACACAACTACTCTAGCAGATCCGAGTGTAGTTGAAAGTTTAGTTGACAATAGAAAAAATATTTAAAATTGGATTAAATCTTTAAATTCTTGTTTAACAACATCCCATTTTAAAATCATCGAATTTAAAACGATCTTTCGATCTAGAGTTTTTAATTCATCTGCAATTGGAGCCCATTTATATAAAGAGAGTGCACTAGGATTAAAAGGTAAGTCTTGATAATAATCATCCCAATTTATTTTCTCTAATCGTTCATTAAAACTTTTTCTAGCTTCATCGATGATATCTAGTGGCATCTTATTAGAAATTTCATCATCTAAAATTTTATTAAAAATTTCGTTTGATTTATGAATATCCTGATAATTGGAATTAACTTTCAAATATGAAAAAGTAAAAAAAGTTAAATCTTGTAATGCTACTGAATAAATATTCCATTTAGCAAGATTTACTGATGACATAAATTCATCATTATCAAAATGAAGAACGTATCTTGTCCCCATTCTAGTTTTTAGATAATTATATAAAGTAACTTGAGTGGCCCAGGCAGATTTTGTTTGAATAAATTGTTCTAGTTCATCTAAATTTTTTATTTTTTTTTTGGGAATAAACGCCTTAAACATAGCGAATAAATATGTTTTAAAATCCTCAAGTTTTATATCTCTCCAAGTTAATTTGTATTTTCCCATGTTAATTTGTAAGTGCGCCAATTATATCTTAAAAAAGTAAGTAAATAAGTACCTAAAATGGTGAATTTTAGGTCTTTTCAAAACCCTCATAATGGTTATGGTTTCAACCAGTTATAACTAAATAGAGAGGTATAAATGTCAAATCAACAAAAACACTGGGAAAAAACCAGGGGATTGCTATTTATAACACTGGCAATCTGGTTTGTTTTCTCAATTGGCATCTTTCTCTTTGGAGCTGAAATGAACGAGGTCACAGGACCTTTCGGTTATCCATGGACATATTGGTTTACTTGTCAGGGATCTCTTGGTGCTTTCGTAATCTTAATTTTCTGGTTTGCGAACAGACAGGAAAAAATCGATGAAGAGTTCGGCTTTAGCGAAAGAGAGGACGAATAATGAAAGGTAATTTCATAGATAATTTGCCTAAGATTTACGGAATCTATACAGGAGGATTTGTAGGTTTCATAATCATTATGGCAATTGCTGAACAGATGGGTATGACAGCTAAAACGATAGGTATCGCTTTCGTTGCATTTACTGTATTCATCTATGCATTAATCGGTTATCTATCAAGAACAGCCCAAGCAGATGCATATTATGTAGCTGGAAGGCAAGTACCAACAGTCTTCAACGGAATGGCGACGGCAGCAGACTGGATGTCTGGTGCATCATTCGTTGCTATGGCAGGTGGTATTTACTTTAAAGGTTACGGTTATATGGCTCTACTTGTTGGTTGGACTGGTGGATACGTGCTTGTTGCATCTTTATTAGCACCATACCTAAGAAAATTTGGCTGTTATACAGTTCCAGATTTTATAGGTACGAGATACGGTGGTAATTTAGCAAGATTTAGCGCAGTGGTCGTTTTAACTGTTGCTTCATTTACTTATGTGACTGCACAAATTAACGCTACAGGTACTATTGCATCTGTTGCACTAGATATCCCATTCCAATACGCAGTTTATGTTGGACTAATAAGTATTTTATTATGTTCAATGTTAGGTGGTATGAGAGGGGTAACTTGGACACAGGTTGCACAATATATCGTACTAATTATAGCATACCTACTTCCAGTATTCTGGATCAGTAACAAAATGGGTGCGGGTTTCTTCCCTCACTTTATGTTAGCTGATGAGGTTGCTAGAATTGGTGAATTAGAACAACAGTTCGGTTTTGTTAAAAACGCAGCTGCTGATCTAAAAACAGTACCTAAAGGCTTAGCAGGAATAACTAAAGCTCACTCTGCAGTGAACGCTACACCTTGGGCATTTATTTCATTAGCATTAGCGATGATGATGGGAACAGCTTCATTACCGCACGTGATGATGAGATACTTTACTACTCCGAGTGTAAAAGCAGCTAGAAAATCAGTAGGTTGGTCATTATTCTTTATCTTCCTACTTTATTCTTCTGCTCCAATGTTAGCTACATTATCTAAGTTATCATTGATCGACCCGAATTTACCAACTGGTATTATCGGTAAGACATTTGCAGAAGTGGAAGCGATAGATTGGTACCAAAACTGGAACCAAGCAAACCTAATGTTTATCAGCGACTTTAACGGAAATGGAACTCTTGAATTAAACGAGTTCTTCATGGGTGGTAAAGCCGTTGTATTAGCAACACCAGAGATAGCTGGATTACCTTATGTAATTTCAGGTCTAGTTGCTGCAGGAGGTATGGCAGCTGCCATGTCTACTGCCGATGGTTTGATTCTGGCGATTGCGAACGCTATATCACATGATGTTTACTATAAGATCATTGATCCAAAAGCGGAAACTGCAAAAAGACTACTTGTTGCAAGGGTATTACTTGTAGTAATTGGTTTTGCTGGAGCAACTATTGCAGCAATGGAGATTCAAGGAATCTTAGGTTCAGTTATCTGGGCTTTTGATTTTGCGATGTCTGGATTGTTCTTCCCACTTGTACTTGGTGTATGGTGGAAGAGAGCTAATAGACAAGGTGCGATTGCTGGTATGCTAGGTGGTCTAGCCGCTGGTGCTTGGTACTTAGTTTGGGTACGAACTGGTGGAAGTGGATTCCTAGGAATTACACAGTTAACATTTGGTATCTTCGGATCAGCTGTTAGTTTAGTTTTAATGGTTGTAGTTAGTTTAATGACTGCAGAACCAGATAAAGCTACTCAAAAAATGGTTGATGATGTACGTGTACCGAGTGGTAAATCAATTCTTGGTAGATCACACTAAATAATCTTTTAAAGGGGCGATTAATTTCGCCCCTTTTATTTCAATTAATTTTCCAATATAAATTTTAAATGTCAGCAAATTTTCATCCTTTAATATATTTTATTGATTATTTGCTTGGGATCATCATGTGGACTCTTATTGGAAGGGTAGCAATGAATATTTTTCAAAGAGAAGACTCCCAGTTTTTTTTCATGAGAGTATTTGTAAAATACACCAATCCTCTTATAAAATTATTTAAACCAATAACACCCTCATTTATCATTGGACCATTGGTACCCTTGTATGTTGCTTGGTTTTTCTACATGATTAGATTTTATCTAATGCCTTGGATATTAGGCTATTCAGTGATGGGAATGTTGTCATTTCCTTTGGAGAGTGAAATTTCTAGACAAATTTATCAATTTTTTAATTCATTTTAATTTTTAAAATTGATACTAGTTAATCTAGCAATCAATGAAAAATATACAAATTTCACCATCAATTTTATCAGCTGACTTTAGTCAATTAGGTTCAGAAATTAAAAGACTCGAAGAAGGCGGTGCTGATATGATTCATGTAGATGTAATGGATGGTCATTTTGTTCCTAATTTAACTATAGGGCCACCTGTAATTAAAGCTCTTCGAAAACATTGTTCATTAAAATTTGACGTTCATTTAATGATAACACCAGTGCATAAATATATAGATGCTTACGCTGATGCGGGAGCAGACATAATTACTATTCATCCTGAGGCAACTGATAATTTAGAAAATTCTATTAAAAAAATAAGAGAAAAAAATAAAAAAGTTGGAGTTTCACTTAATCCTGAAACCAAAATTGATTTAATTATAAATTTATTAGACCAAATAGATTTAATTTTAATTATGAGTGTAAATCCTGGGTTTGGAGGTCAAAAATTTATGCCAGAAGTTTTAAATAAAATTAAAGATCTAAAGAAAATAAGAGAGCAAAAAAAGATAGATTTTGACATAGAAATTGATGGCGGTATCAATTTTGATAATTGCAAAAGTGCAATTGACGCTGGTGCTAACATTCTTGTTTCAGGTACTACTGTATTCAAAAGTAATGATGGAGATATAAAGAAAAATATTAATTTATTAAAATTAAAATAAGTTAATGATTAATACAAATTCCTTAGGCATTTTAGGTCAATTTTATTTTAATATAAAAGGAAGTTTTAAGTCAATTTATCAAAATTCAAATTTTTATGAAAAAAAAATATCAAAAACTTTTGAAAATAGTTTTGAATACAAACCTAGTCCTCATTTACTTTCATCTATAATTAAATATCAAAGTAAAAAATATAAAATTGAAGATTTTGCTATCGAGTCAATTTGGCAAAATAATTTAAGCTCAAAAGATTATGAAAAATTAAATAATTTTTTTTGGTTTTTTAGCTTAGATTTAAAATCTTCCAAAAAAACTACACAAAAAGTCATTAAAAATTGGATTTCAAATAACAATAAATTTCAAAAAAAAAGTTGGGAATTTGATTTAACAGCAAAGAGAATTATTTCATGGTTATCAAATCATAAGCTCACTTATGAAGATAGTGATCAAGAATACAGATCTACTTTTGATCATATGATTCAAAAACAAACTAATCATTTGTTAAATGAAATCAAAAACTCACAAGAAATAGAAAATAAGATGATTGGGTGCGCTGCAATTATTTTAACTGGATTAGCTTATAAAAATGAAAAACAATATCTTGTAAATGGATTAAATTTATTAAAAAATATAATTAAATCTTCAATCGATAATCAAGGTTTTCCAAAATCAAGAAATATAAAGCAATTAATATTTTATTTAAAATACTTTATAATTATAAGAGAGTGGTTCAAAGAATCTCAGAGTTTAATTCCTGAATATATTGATGAGACTATTTATTATTTAGGATCAAGTTATGCTTTCATCTGGCAAAATATAAAACAAGATATTTTTTTTAATGGTAATTACTCTTCTGAAAATAAAGAATTTGATCAATATTTAAAAAGGTTTGGTTATACTTTTAAGAGTCAAGTCACTGAACTTGGTGGATACGCAATACTTAAAAATAAAAAAATAATTCTCGCTGCCGATATAGGTTCTAGTCCTAACAAAACTTTTTCCAACGACTATCAAGCGGGTGCCTTATCATTTGAAATATTTTCAAATGATAAAAAATTATTTTCTAATGCTGGTTATTACTCAGATAGAAATAATAAATTTAATAAATTATCAAGAAGTACCTCACTACATTGCTCTTTAACAATTGAGGATTATTCTTCTTGTAATTTTACTAAGCATCAAAAAAATTTGATTATTGATAAAGGACTGAAAGTATCAAAAAAAAATGTAGTTTTTGAAAATAATTATTGGAAAGTATCAGGTGCACATGATGGCTATTTAATTAAATTTGGAACCATTTATGAGAGAGAAATTGAGTTCTATCCAGAACAAATGAAATTTATTGGCTATGATAAGTTATTTAGAAAAAGTTCAAATAAAGAAATTAAATTTGATATTAGATTTCATCTTAATCCAAACTCAAAAGTGATGAAAACACAAGATAACAAATCTATATTAATTGATTTAGATGAGGAAGGTTGGAAATTTAGTTGTGATAAATTTGAGATTAATATTGATAATGGTTTATATTTCGGTAATAAAAATTCATATAAAGAAAACCAAAATATTTTTATCTCAGGCATGAACAATGAAAAAGAGCAGGTTATAAAATGGGAGATCAGTAAATTAAAATGAATAGAAAAATTAAAACAGCCCTAATTTCTGTATCTGACAAAAAAAACTTAAAACCTTTATTAAATATTTTAAAAAAAAACAAAATAAAAATAATCAGCTCAGGTGGAACCTATAAAGAAATTATAAAATTAAAATTTAAGTGTTTAGAGGTTTCTAAATTTACTAATTCTCCTGAGATTTTAGAAGGCAGAGTAAAAACTCTTCATCCTAAAATTCATGCTGGTATTCTAAATAAAAGAGAAAAAAAATCTCACTTTAAAGACCTAAAAAATAATGGTTTTGAGAATATTGATTTAGTCATTGTTAATTTTTATCCATTTGAGAACACTCTTAAAAAAACAAAAAACCATAAAAAAATTATAGAAAATATAGATGTGGGTGGTCCTACAATGGTTAGGTCTGCAGCCAAAAACTATAATGATGTGACTGTAATTACTTCTTCAGACCAGTATAAGGAATTAATTGAAGAATTAAAAAAGTTCAAAGGATCTACTTCCTTAAGTTTTAGGGAAAAGCTATCAAGGATAGCTTTTACTGAAACAGCTTATTATGACTCTGTTATTTCTGACTATTTCAATAAAAAAACAAATACTATTTTCCCTAAGAAAAAAATTTTACATGGAAATCTTATAGAACAACTTAGATATGGAGAAAATCCTCATCAACAAAGTGCAATGTATTCAAATAGTTCGAACACAAATTTAAAACAAATTCATGGAAAACAACTAAGTTATAACAATTATAATGACATATTTAGTGCTTTAACTATTTCAAGATCTTTACCAAAGGGTAAAGGAACAGTCATAGTTAAACATGCAAATCCATGTGGTGTTTCTACTAAAAATGATCATTTAGAGAGTTATAAATCTGCTCTTTCTTGTGATCCCATAAGTGCTTTTGGTGGAATAGTTTCTTGCAATTTTAAAATTACTAAAAATTTAGCTTTAGAATTAAATAAATTATTTTTAGAAGTAATTATTGCCAATGGATTTGAAAGTAGTGCTATCAAAATATTAAAAGCTAAAAAAAACTTAAGACTAATTGACGGAACAAATTACTCAACGGAAGAACTTCTTAAATTTTTATCATTCAACCAAAATATAATGATACAATCAGAGGACTTAAATTTATTTTCATCTAAAAATTTTAAAATCGTTTCAAAACGAAAACCAACATCAAAACAACTTAAAGATCTTATTTTTGCTTTCAATGTATGTAGGTATGTCAAATCAAACGCAATAGTGTTAGCATCAAACGAAACCACTGTTGGTATTGGCTCTGGTCAACCGAGCAGATTAGATAGTTGTCAAATAGCAATAAATAAAATGAAAAAATTTAATCTCCAGAATGATAATTTAGTTGCTGCCTCAGATGCATTCTTTCCTTTTGTGGATGGTATTGAGAAATTAGTACAATCCGGTGTTAAAGCAGTAGTTCAACCATCTGGATCAATAAGAGATAAGGAAATAATTAAGTTTGCAAACGAAACTGGTACAGTGCTACTTTTTTCAAAGACGAGACACTTTAGACATTAGATATTTTATCTATTTTTGCTGCAAGAATAAAATCACTCTCTGCCAGACCTTTAATTGCATGTGTAAATATTTTGATTCTTGCATAACCCCAACCAAACCATAAATCAGGGTGATGACCTTCTGTCTCAGCTATTTCTCCAACCCTGTTTACAAATTTTTGACTTTGCAAAAAATTGTCAAATTTAAAATTCTTTATTAGATGATATCCATCTAATGTATCCTCTTGAACTTCCCATCCATCAATTTTTTTTAAATATGTATGAATTTCTTCTATATTAAATGGAGGAATATTACCTTCGCACGGAACACATTTTTTTTCACTAAGATCAGACATACTTAATACTTAACACAAAAACTGCTTTCTACGAAACTCAGTTTGGTGTGACATTTTTTTATGAATAAACTCAGAATATGATGGTTCTAATCCAATATCGTAGTATGATTTGTCTTCAATTAAATTAGCATAATTTAACCATTGGTTCATAGTTAAAACATCAGATAATGATAGGCCTGAAAGTGAACTTATTAACTTTAATTCTTTAGAATTTCTTTTTAAATCTGCTTCAATCTCTAATTTTTTCCAATTTAGATCATAACCCATGTGATCACTATTATTTTCATCTACAATTTTGTAATTCGGGTACGATTTATAAAATTCAGAACAACCTCTTTTTGTAATTATTTTATATTTTAAATATTTTTTTAGAATTGGAGAGATATCTTTTAAAATTTTATCCATTTCTTTATAGCTATTACAATATATAAGTCCTTTATAAGTTCCAGATACACTTGGCCTCAACTCTATCATACATTTTCTCCAATTATTATTTGGAAATTGAAATCTATCAAAAATGAAAGATAATTTAATTAATTCTACTACATTAGCTGGTTCAATTTGAATTTTAAAACAATCAAAACAAGATCTTGGAATAATATTAAATTTATTAAATACATCATGATGTCGTTCGCAATTATAATTTATAGAATTTCTTCTAAAAACTTGAGAATTTGAAAAATTTAAAATTTTGTTTTCAATTTTACTTTTAATTTTATTTATGTCTTCAAAAAAAATTTTTAATTTATTCTTATCAAGTAAATCGTCTAATATTATGATGTTACCCAATTGTTTAATATTTTTATCAGCATCTATTATTGGATGATCTATGTTGGGCGAATAATGAGTGAGAGCATTTATTAAATTTATAATGATATTTTCATATTCAGAATTTTTCTTTAAAGCTAAAATAAAATAATTAATTGCTTTTTTATAGTTTCCTAAATCAACATAAATCAATCCTAGATTATTATAAGATTTAATAAACAAAGGATCTATTTGAATTGTCTTCTCATAACATTTAATTGCATTTTCAACTTCATTTAATTCCTCATATATAATTCCCAAGTTAAACTGAGCGTTTATAATATTTGGATCTATCTCGATAACTTTTTCATAAAGTTTTTTAGCCAAATCAAATTTTTTTTTACTCTGATTTTGAAATGCCAAATCAAATACTTGTTTAATATTTAATTTAATTTTTTCCTTCATTTAATTTAAATATAGTCTCAATAAAACAACAATAAAATATTCACATGCAGTATTTTTGGAGCGGGCAAAGGGGGTCGAACCCTCGACCTTCTCGTTGGCAACGAGACGCTCTACCACTGAGCTATGCCCGCTTGTTCTATAAGCATTCAAAGTAGTGGCTTTTTAGTCATTAAGCAAGTGTCAATATAATTTAATATATAATAAATAATTTAGCTTTGTGACAAACTTAAATATTATCAAAAATTATAAATGGTATAATCTAAATTTATGAATAAAGTTAACCTTCCAAATACAATCCCTATATTCCCTTTAAGTAATTTTATTCTTTTTCCAAAAACAACTGTTCCTCTAAATATTTTCGAGCCAAGATATATTGAAATGATAAATGATAGTATGAAATCAAATAAAATGATTGGTATGATCCAGCCTAAAGCTTCAAATGTTAAAAAGATTAATCCTGAATTACATGATGTTGGTTGTTTAGGGAAAATCACAAGTTTTAGAGAAACTGAAGATGGAAGATTCCTAATTGAACTTAAGGGGTTGATTAGGTTTCAGACAAAGAAAGAAGTTAATACAGATCGTAAATATAGAGTCCTAGAAGTTAATTTTGATAGTTATATTGAGGATTTAGCTGAGACAAAAGAAAAATTAAAATTTTCTGATCTTGAATTGATTTTTAAAGATTTAAAATCATTATTTGAAAAAAAAGGTTTTATAATAAATTGGAAGGCATTAGAAAAACAGAGCCTGGGGGAAACAATAAATGCACTTGCTATGGCTTCTCCATTTTCATTGGAAGAAAAACAAATTTTGTTGGAGGCGGAAAATTTAGACATAAGAAAAGAGAGAATTTCTCAAATTCTAAGTACATACAACTTTGATGATTTTAATAATACAACAATACAATAATTAAAATATTATTCCTCTATCAGCTACTTTTGTAAAAAAATTATTTAAAGAATTATTATTTCCTAATATTTGTACAGATTTACTTAACAAATTATTTTTAAATTTTCTCTCCAAATTAAAAAACTCATGAACAAAATCTATGCTGGTTGAAAAAATAAAATTTTTATGTCTTAGTTTTTTTTCAAATTCAAAGTTTACAGAGCTATCAAGAGGCAATCCTAATTCAATTTTTTCTTTAATTATATCAATCAAAAATTTAACATCCCTTATTGTCATATTAAAACCTTGCCCAGCAAGCGGATGTAGTCTATGCAATAAATCTCCAAATGCTAAAATATTACCATTATGATAAGATCTTAAATGAAAAGATTTTAATTCTAAAAATTCTGACTTTTCAATTTTTTTGAGCTTATACTTAGGGTTATATTCTTGAATTAATTTGTTAATATCATGTTTTTTTTGATCTTTTGAATTGTGAATAGAATATACTATTGAAGTTTCATTATTTGAAATTGGTAAAAAAGCTAAAGGACCCTTTTTAGTAAATATTTGAATTGCAGTATCATTAATTATTTTTTCATGTTTTATAATAGTTGAGTAAGCCAGACTGTTATAAATTTTAACAATTTTTTTATTAAAAAATTTTTTTGACAAAAAATTAGAATAATCAGTATTTATAACAAGATTATAGCTATTGAAATCAATTTTTTTTGGGGGAAAAGTTATTTTTTTACAATACTTATTACTAGATAAACTTTTATTAAGTATATCAAAAAGCTTAAAATTTTTTATAATTGAAAAAAGCTGATCATTGTTATTTGCAAAGTTTAATATTTTTTCATTTTTCAAATTGTCACTATAAATTTCTATTTTTTTTAATTTCCAAATAATATTTTCAATATTTTTTATATTCTTGTTAAAATATTCAACATTACTTTTTGAAATACCTAAAGTTCTTGATTTATTAATGTTAAATTTTTTTTTTGAAAAAACTATATCAACACAAATATTTTCATTAACTAGAGCTTTTGCTAAAGTTAAAGCTGATAATCCAGATCCAAGTATGCATATTCTCATATTATTTTTAATTTTAACAACAAAAATTAGATGATACAAAGTGATAAAATTGATTCATTAATTATGGATATTAAAAAAACTGCTAATTCGTTAATTAATTTTACTATTAAAAGACTTGCAGAAATATTTGGTATAATTATTTTTGCATCGGGGATTTTGCTCTTAGCAGCACTATTAACTTACTCTCCAGACGATCCAAATTTTATATTTCCAGACAACACAGATATTGAAAATATTCTAGGCTTTTACGGAAGTTTTATTTCAGATTTATTCTTTCAATCTATAGGATTAATTTCATATATGCTTTCACTCACTTTGATAATTACAGGCATTAATATTTTTAGACTAAAAGAATTTTTTCTTGTTATAGAAAATATATTTTTTGCAATTATTTATTCAATATTTGGTACTCTATTTTTAGCCCATTTTCATTCAAATGCATTTACCCTTTATATAAATGGAAATGGTGGATTTATTGGAAATTACTTCGATCAAACATTTTTAAAATCATTAATATTGATAAATGAACAAATTTTTTACTATGTATTAATCTTAATTAGTTTTATCTTATTTTTAATTAGTATTAATTTTCATCCAATAAAATCTTATTTAGTTTTAAAAAAATTTATTCAAATATTTAACAACAATGAAAAGAAAAATTACACTGACAAAAGTGAAGTTATAAGTGAATATATCCCACAAGAAGAAATTAAAAATCTTATACAAGAAGATTTGCCATTTATTAAAGCAGAAAATATTAATAAAAAAATAAAATTTAAATTACCTTCATTAGATTTATTGAAATATCCTACTAAAAAAGAAAGAGAAAATTTATCCAAAAAGGAATCTCATGATCCAGAATTTCTTGAAAAAATTTTATTAGATTTTGGTGTCAGTGGTAAAATTAAAAAAGTTAGCTATGGTCCTGTAGTAACCTTAAATGAATTTGAACCTGCTGCTGGGGTAAAAGTATCAAAAATAATTAATTTATCTGATGACATAGCTAGAAATACAAGCTCTGAATCGGCAAGAATTTCTACAATTCCTGGAAGTAATACAGTTGGTATAGAGTTGCCAAATAATTCTAGAGAAAATGTTTATTTAAGTGAAATTCTTAATGACTCTGATTTTAAAAAAAGAGAAATTAAATTACCTATTGCCTTAGGAAAAAGTATTTCTGGAAAACCAATAGTTGGAGATCTATCCTCAATGCCTCACCTTCTAATTGCAGGAACCACTGGATCTGGTAAATCAGTCTGTATTAATACTATTATACTTTCTCTTCTTTACAGGCATACGCCTGATAAATGTAAGTTTATTTTAATAGATCCTAAAATGCTTGAATTATCAACATATGAAGGAATTCCCCATTTGTTGTGTCCTGTAATCACTGAAGCTAAGAAGGCAGCATCTGTTTTAGGATGGGTAGTTAAAGAAATGGAAAGTAGATATCGTTTAATGACGAAAGAAGGTGTTAGAAATATTGATGGTTATAATTCTAAACACAAACTTCCAATGCCTTACATAGTTGTGGTTGTTGATGAAATGTCTGATTTAATGCTAGTAGCAGGTAAAGAGATTGAAAATTATATCCAAAAATTATCACAAATGGCAAGGGCAGCTGGTATTCACATTATTATGGCTACACAAAGACCAAGCGTTGATGTGATAACTGGAACAATTAAAGCAAATTTTCCAACTAGAATATCTTTTCAGGTGACCTCTAAAATAGATAGTAGGACAATCCTTGGAGAACAAGGTGCTGAACAACTTTTAGGGAAAGGAGATATGCTATATATGTCCTCAGCTAACAGGATAATTAGAATTCACGCACCATTTGTTTCAGATAATGAAATTGAAAAAATAAATAATTTTTTAAGATCTCAAGCAGAACCTGATTATATAGACGAAATTTTAAATTTTGCAGACGAAAAAGAAATAGGGGATAATCAAAATTTAGGGGATAAAGACGATTTGTATCAGCAAGCTGTAGAAATTATAAGATCTGAGGGAAAAGCTTCTACATCATTTTTACAAAGAAAACTTCAAATTGGTTATAATAGAGCTGCAAGAATTGTTGATATGATGGAAGCTGATGGAATTGTAAGTAAAGCAAATCATGTTGGCAAAAGAGATGTTCTTTAATGTTAAGATTATTAATTTTTTTTTTTACATTTTTAAGTTTCAATGCAAGTGCTGATAGTAGAGATAAAATAATTGAAAATTTAAATAATACTTCAAATTTAAGTTTTGAATTTGAACAAAACATAAATGGAAAAATTGAAAGTGGAAATTGTACAATCGAATATCCAAAAAAAATCTATTGTGCTTATGATAAAAATAACAAAATTTTAGTTTCAAATGGTAAGTCTTTAGTGATTAAAACAATATCGAGTTATTATCGCTATCCTCTCAAAAAAACTCCATTGGACCTAATTTTAGATAAAGATTTTCTGATAAATAAAATTTATAGTCTAGAAGAAAATATTATAGATAATTCATACATCAAATACACCATCAAAGAAAACAACAATAAAATAGACATATTTTTTGATATTATATCTCTAGAATTAATTGGTTGGCAGACAAAAGACATCTATCAAAATACTGCCTTAACACTTCTTGGCCCGATTATAAAAAATCAAAACATAAAAAAAAAATTATTTAAGTTACCCATTCAAAATTAAATTTTTACAATCTCAGATTTAAAAATTCTCATTCCCCTGGCAATATAATTATTAAGAGCATTCTTGTGATCCAAAGAACAAGTGTGTAACCAAACTCTATTAACATTTTCATCAAAAGATCTCTTTATAGCTTCAGACAATAAAAAGGATCCCAATTTTTTATTTTGATATTCTTCAAGAATTCCAAAATATGCAATCTCAACTTCTTTTTTTTCAAAATGAAAAATTAATTCAAAAAATCCTACAAGATCATCTTTATTTTTGAGTACATAAGTTTTAACTTTCTCGCTTGAAACATAATCAATCCATTTCTGTTCATTCCAGATTAATCTATCTACCCATTTATGTTTTTTACCAATATTTTTATAAAAAAACTTATTCAATTGAAAATTAATTGGATCTATCAAATTTAGAGAATAATCTTCTGAAGGTTTGTTTCCTTCGTTAAGATCTTTTAGTGAACTAATTTCTAGATAGTTTCTTTTTACTTCTTCAATCACTCAACCATTTTCCCAACTCTTTCACCTCCAAATAAATGGAAGTGTAAATGAGGCACTTCTTGGCCGCCGTGATCACTTATATTGGCTAACGCTCTATAACCTTTGCCTATTTCTGTTGAAATACCTAGTTTTTTAGCGACTATATTTATACCTTTTATTAATCCAACCATCTCGTCAGGGGAAGCTTTTAAACTAAAATCATCTAAATCGATATATTTTCCCTTTGGAATTATAAGAGCATGAATTTTTTTTTGTGGATTAATATCGTGAAATGACAAAACAAATTCATCTTCATAAATTTTATTACAAGGTATCTCACCACGTAAAATTTTTGCAAAAATATTATTATCGTCGTAACTCATTTTTTTCTTTTTTCTAGCTCAGACATTACTTCTTCAATTTTAATTTCATTAGCTTCAAGATACATTAGCAGATGATAAAATACATCTGCTGCTTCATGAATTTTATTAGAATTTTTCTCTACAGCTTCAATTAATTCATCAACTTCCTCTAAAACTTTTGCTTTGCTTAATGATTTATCTGTAAGCAACTTATTAGTATACGAACCTTCAACTGGGGAAGATTTTCTGTCTCTTGCAAGTTTTATTAGGTTTTCTAATGTATTAAGCATATTAAATTCTAACAGGAATTCCTTTTGAATCCAAATATTCCTTAGCTTCTTTTACGGAATGTTTGCCATAGTGAAATATTGATGCTGCTAAAACTGCGCTGGCATTTCCTAATTTAATTCCATCTACTAAATGATCTAGATTTCCAACTCCACCTGAAGCAATAACTGGAATATTTATCATAGAAGATATTTTAGACATAAGCTCAATATCATAACCAACTTGAGTACCATCTCGATCCATAGAGGTAACTAGTAGCTCACCTGCACCACTATCTTCCATTTTTTTAGCAAATTCTATTGCATCAATTCCTGTATTGTTTCTTCCTCCATGCGTAAAAATTTCCCATTTATCTTTGTTTTTTTTAGCATCTATCGCTACAACAATACATTGTGACCCAAATTTTTTAGAACTTTCTATTACTACTTCTGGATTTTGAACTGCAGCAGTATTTATGGATACCTTATCGGCTCCACAATTTAACAATTTATTAATATCTTCAGCGCTTCTGACACCACCTCCAACTGTCAATGGAACAAAACAATTTTTTGAAGTTCTCTCTACTACATCATAAATTGTATCTCTATTTTCATTTGAAGCAGTAATATCTAAAAAACAAATTTCATCCGCGCCACCATCTGAATAAATTTTAGCTTGTTCAACAGGATCACCTGCATCCTGTAGATCAATGAAATTAATACCCTTTACTACGCGACCATTTTTAACATCTAAACAAGGTATTATTCTATTCTTAAGCATCTAATTCTTTCACCAATTCTTCTAATTTAATATCACCATCGTATATAGCTTTTCCAACTATGATGCCTTCAATATTTTTATTATTTAGTTCCTTAGCTTTTTTAATATCATCGATTGAAGAAACTCCACCAGATATAATTACTGGACAATTGGATATATTAGCAACCTTTGCTGTCTCCTCAAAATTAGGACTTTGCTTCATCCCATCTCTATTTATATCAGTATAAATCAATCTACTTGCACCATAATCATTTACTTCTTTTAAGTAATCTATTGTTAATTGATTTGAATTTTCTTTCCAGCCTGAGACAGATAAATAACCATCTTTAGCATCTAATCCTAAGGCAATTTTATTTGGAAATTTCTCACATGCCTCTTTTAAAAAGTTTTTATCTTTTATAGCAGCACTTCCTAAAATAACTTTTTCTACACCGGCATCAGTATATTTCTTAATACTTTCAAAATTTCTGATACCACCGCCAATTTCAATTTTAAGATCAAATTTAGTAACTATTTCTTTAATAATATCCAAATTAATTGTTTCACCTGTTAAAGCTCCGTCTAAATCAACTATATGTAAGTTTTTAAAACCATGATCCTTATATTTCCCGGCTTGTTCAATTGGCGACATTTTGTATTCAGTTTTATTATTGAAATTTCCTTTAACTAACCTCACACACTTTTTATCTTTAATATCTATTGCAGGAAAAATTTTCATTTTTTTTATTTATAAGTTAATAAAGTTATCAATTATTTTAAGCCCAATTTTATCACTTTTCTCAGGGTGAAATTGGGTTCCAAAAATATTTTCTTTTTCAACAGCGCAAACAATATTTGATGAATAGTCTGTTGTTGCAGAAATTACGTTTTTATCTTCTGGAACAAATTGATAACTGTGAACAAAATACATGTGAGAATTATTTTCTATACCTTTAAAAATTTTACTGTCCTTAACAATATTAATTTGGTTCCAGCCAATGTGAGGAAGTTTATATTTTCCATTCTGATTATCTATTTTTGATACCTTGCCAGAAATCCATCCAAGCCCTTTGGTTTCTGTTTCTTCAAAACCGAGATCTGCAAACATTTGTAATCCAACACAAATTCCAAGAAGTGGTTTTTTATTATTAATTGCAAACTCATTTAAAGTGTCAACTAAACCACTGATTTTATTAAGTGCATCAACACAACTTTTAAACGAACCCTGCCCTGGTAAAACAACTTTATCGGAAGATTTAATCTTATTTAAATCTGAAGTTACTTCTATATTTACTTTATCTTTAGCAACTTCCTTAAAGGAGTTTATCACCGAGCTTATATTGCCCGAATTATAATCAACGATTGTGACTTTCATTAAACTTATAATGAGCCTTTAGTGGATGGGATGCTCTTCTTATTTCTTGGATCCATCTCTAAAGCATCTCTTAATGATCTTGCTAAACCTTTATAACAAGACTCAATTATGTGGTGGCTATTGTCACCATAAATATTTTCTACGTGCATAGTAATACCTGCAGATTGAGAGAAAGCTTGAAACCATTCTTTAAAAAGTTCTGTGTCCATCTCACCAAGTTTTTCAACTTTTAATTTTACTTTCCAAATTAAATAAGGTCTATTTGAAACATCAATTGCTACTCTAGTTAATGTTTCATCCATTGGAATAACTCTATGAGCATATCTTTTTATGCCTACAAATTTTTTTGCTGCTTTTTTTAAAGCTTCTCCGATTGCAATACCTGTATCTTCAGTTGTATGGTGAAGATCGATATGAGTATCTCCTTTTGCTTTAACTTTTAAATCAATTAAAGAATGCTTTGATAATTGCTCAAGCATGTGATCTAAAAAACCTATACCAGTGTCAATTTGATACTTACCCTTACCATCAATATTTACTTCAACATTAATGCTGGTTTCTTTTGTTTTTCGAGATACTTTTCCTTTTCTAACCATATATTTAAATGGTATACATACATAATCTCACTATATCAATATCAGTCTGAACACTTGAAGTATCAAAAATAGTTACCATTTATTAAGTATGACAACAATTGTGCTAGTAAGAAAAAACAATGAAGTAGTAGTTGCTGGAGATGGACAAGTAAGTATGGGAAATACCGTTGTAAAAAGTACAGCTTCTAAAGTTAGAAAAATTGAAAAAAGAGATGTAGTCGCCGGTTTTGCAGGGTCAACTGCAGATGCGTTAACTCTATTTGAAAGATTAGAAGGTAAATTAGAAAAACATGCAGGAAATTTATCTAGAGCTGCTGTTGAATTAGCTAAAGATTGGAGGACAGATAAGTATTTAAGAAGATTAGAGGCGTTAATGGCTGTAGGGGATAAAAGTAATAGCTATATTATTTCAGGAACAGGTGATGTTCTTGAGCCTGAGGGAGATGTAATTGGAATTGGCTCAGGTGGTAATTATGCGCTAGCCGCCGGAAAAGTTTTAATGGAAGGCAGCATGTCCGCTGAAGAGGTTGCTAAGAAAGCAATTAAAGTTGCAGCAGATATATGTGTTTTTACTAACGATAATGTTAAAATTGAAAAAATATAATGGATAAATCAAACGTAACACAACTGCACCCAAAAGATAAAAATCAAAAAGAGGAAGCCTCTTTAGTAAGTTCATTATCTCCGAGAGAAATTGTTTCTGAATTAGATAGATTTGTAGTTGGACAGAATAAAGCAAAAAGAGCTGTTGCTGTTGCACTGAGAAATAGATGGAGAAGACAAGCGTTAAAAGGTGAAATGAAAAATGAGGTTTTGCCAAAAAATATTTTAATGATTGGACCAACAGGAGTGGGTAAAACTGAAATCTCAAGAAGACTTTCCAAGCTTGCTGAGGCTCCATTTGTAAAAGTTGAAGCTACAAGATTTACAGAAGTAGGATACGTTGGAAGAGATGTGGAACAAATCGTAAGAGATTTAATTGAGATAGCAATCTCAATGGAAAAAGTAAAAAAAAGAAAAGAAGTTTTTGCACAAGCACAAAAGGCTGCTGAAGAAAAAGTTTTAGACGCTTTAGTTGGCAAAAAAGCAAGTCTTGCAACAAGAGAAAGTTTTAGAAAAAGATTAAGAAATGGTGATCTAGACGATAACGAAATTGAAATTGCTGTTAGCGACACTGGTTCAAGTGGTGCTTCTTTTGAGATTCCTGGTATGCCAGGTGCAAATGTTGGTATGATAAATATTGGTGAGATGATTGGAAAATCAATGGGTAACAAAGAAAAGAAAAAGAAAATGACAGTAAAAGAATCTCATGAAATTTTGATTAATGATGAATCTGATAAATTAATTGAACAAGATAAAATTATAAAAGCTGCAAAACTTTCTACAGAAAATAATGGGATAGTATTTTTAGATGAAATAGACAAAATCTCAGCTAGAACCGACAGAGTGGGAGGTGATGTTTCAAGAGAAGGTGTTCAAAGAGATTTATTGCCTTTAATTGAAGGAACTACAGTTAATACCAAACATGGTCCAATAAAAACAGATCATATTTTGTTTATTGCATCTGGGGCATTTCAACTTGCAAAGCCTTCTGATCTGCTTCCAGAATTACAGGGCAGATTGCCAATTAGAGTTGAGTTAGAAGCATTAACTAGTGAAGATTTTAAAAGAATATTAAGAGAACCAGACTTTAGTTTAATAAAACAATATGTGGCCTTACTAAAAACTGAAAATGTTGATCTTGAATTTTCTGACGATGGTATTGACGCCATAGCCAATATTGCTTCAGAAGTAAATGCAACTGTTGAAAATATTGGGGCTAGAAGATTGCATACTATCATTGAGAAAATCTTAGATGAGATAAGCTTTACTGCTACTGACCGTTCAGGTGAAAAAATAGTTATTGATAAAGAATATATTAATAAAAATTTAGATACATTAGTAAAAGATACTGATCTTTCAAAATTTATTTTATAGACTTATTTTTTTTCAAAAAAACATAAAAAGCTCCACTACCACCATCTTCCAATTTAGCATCCGTTATTTCATTAATCATTCCCATTAAACTATTATTATTTGAAATAAATTCTGGGACTGAATATTTTAAAATACCAAGGTCCTTCGAAACATATGGATTTTTTTCATTATCTGAGTGAAGACCTTTTCCAGTGACAACTATAAGTTTATTAATATTTTCTAAGAAAGCTTTATTAATAAAATTCTCAATAGTTTTATTGGCTTCATCTAAAGTATAACCATGTAAATCTATTGATCTTGTTTTGAAAATTTTTTTATCTTTAGTTTTAACATCTTTATCTGGAACTTTATCTCTACTATTAATAAAATTGTTCCAATCTTTTTTGTCTTTATATGAGATATTATCGTTCAATTACGTTAATATATTAACAAGCTGCCAATTAGGATTTGAAGATGTAGTGTCTCTTGAAAACACCCATGTGTCATAAATTTTTTTAATCTTTTCCGGATCACCTGAAACTATTTTTTTGTCTTTATCTTTAATACAAGTAATAATTTCTGCAATAAAATCCACAGTAACATTTAATATTTTGCCAATTCTCTTGTGCTCTTTAATTTTTGCAGAGTTAATACCAATAAAAGTAATTTCTGCATAATGACCTCTAGAACTTCTTTCTTTAAGCGCTTGATTAAATTGATTAAAGATTTCGTTGTTTAATAAAGGCTTGCTGGTTGTTATTTTGTTATCGTTATCACTAAAATCTGTTATTACAGTTTCATATGCAATCTTTGCACCTATAAGAAATTCTTGTTGAGCTTTCTCATCAAACTTTTCGTTTATTTTTTTTGGTTGGTCTTGATTTACAGTTTTTAAGACTTCTTTTAACTGCGAAGGTGCTTTACCTTCAAAACCAGTTCTTTTACCTAAAATCCCTCTTAATCTCAAAAAAATAAACCCGGCAATCATTGCCAATAAAATTATATCAATGTATTCAAAGCTGTAATTCATATGTTTATAGTAATTACTATGTTGATTAATTTCAACCAGCAATTTAGATTAAGGACAAATGAACACAATACTTTTATCAATAATATTAATTCCCATAATAGAAATTTATATATTTATCAAAATTGGCTCACAAATTGGAGCCATTTATACTATTTTTCTAATATTTTTTACTGCAATAGTCGGGGTTTATTACGCTAAACACGAGGGATTAAACACCTTAAAATCTGGTTTTATTTTGTTGAGCAAAAATGAAACGCCTGCTTACGAGGTATTATCAGGAGCTTTTATTGCTTTAGCAGCAGTGCTTTTAATTATACCAGGTTTTTTAACAGATATATTGGGATTTTTATTTATATTTCCATTAAGTAGAAAATTTATTTTTAAAAGACTCAAAAAAAAATTCAAACCAAATAATAATATAAGAAAAAATTTTATTGATGGTGAATTTGAAGATATAGAAGATGATAATGACAGAAAAATATAAGATACTTGCAAAATATATCAAAGACTTATCAAGTGAAACACCAAATATTGAAACACATCTTTTTGTGAAAGATCAGATCAGTAAATATCAATTAGGAATAGATATTAACTCCAAAGCATTAAAAAATAATATGGTTGAAGTAAATACTACCTTTAAATTCGAAGACAAAGAAAATAATCAAAAAAAATCTTATTTTGAATTAGTGTATTCAACAATAATTAAAATAAATGATGATATTAAAGATAAAAAAGAATTAGAAAAAATTATATTATGCGATGTACAAACTAAAATTTATCCTGATTTAGAAAAATCGCTTTTAGAACTTTTGCATAACTCAGGATACCCTGGCGTAAAATTTGAAAAAAAAGTTGATTTTGAAACTTTATATAAACAACAATTTAATTAAAAAAATTTTTTTTTAAACTTTCTTTAATATATTTTTTATGATTTTTAATTTCTTCGTCAGTTGGTACTATTATTTTTTTGTAATATTCAATATTTAAATTACTTTGATCTTTATCAAAATTCTCATTATTTTGAAGATTTAATTTAGGCTCTTTTTGATCGATTAAATTTATATATACTTTAGATAATAAATGACAATCTAACAAAGCATTATGCTGGGTTCTTTTTGAATTATCAACTCTGAAACGCTTACACAGAGCATCTAAGCTTACTTGGGAACCTGGAAATTTTTCTTTAGCCAAAATCAAAGTATCTACAACTTCATTTGAAATTTTTTCATTTCCACATAAAAAAAGTTCATTATTTAAGTGTGTAAGATCAAATTCTGCATTGTGAATAATTAATTTTTTATCTTTAATAAAATTCAAAAAACTATCTTTAATTTCAGAAAATTTTTTTTGTTTTGATAAAAAATTGTCAGCAAATCCATGAATTTTGAATGCCTGTTCTGATACTTTTCTCTCAGGATTTAAACAAATATGAAATTCATTACCAGTTGGTATTAAATCTTCTAATTCAATACATGCTATTTCTACAACTCTATGTCCTTCTTTTACTGATAAGCCTGTAGTTTCAGTGTCTAATACTATTTCTATCATTTATAATATTTGAGATAAAATTGTTTTAATACTTTTTTTAATCGATTCCTTTTTAAAATTATTTTTAATTATAAAGTTTGACCTCTTTTTTTTATAGACAGATGTAAACTGTATTTTTTTAAATTTATTATATAATATTTTATTAAAATTAATTCTTTTTTTAAGTTTTTTTTCAATATCTGATTTTTTAGAATCGACAAATATTAAAATATCTTTTTTGTTGTTAATTTTATTTTCCAATAATAGAGGAATGTCTAAAATTACAATTTTTTTATGTTTATTTTTTTTTAAAAATACTTTCATTTTTTTTCTAACTTCTTTGTGAACAATATTAATTATTTTTTTTAAATTTGATTTATTGCCTAATATTGCCCTTGATATTTCGTTTTTTTTAATTGGGAAGGAAATTATATATTTTGGTAATATTTTATTTAATTTATAAAAAATACTTTTATTTTTTTTATAAAGTTTAGATACTTCAAAATCTGCATCAAATACTGGATAACCAAAATTTTTAGCTACATAACTTTTGCCAGATCCAATGTCACCGAGAATTCCAATTTTAATCATTTTCAAATAGTTTAAATGTTTCTTCATCAATTAATGGATCTATATCGTGCCACAATTTAAATGACTCATGAGCTTGATATATAAACATTAATTTACCATTTTCAGTTTTATTTCCTAATTCCCTTCCTTTTTTCAAAAATTTAGTTTCACTTGGATTATATATTACATCATAAAATAATTTATCTTTTCCAATGTTAGAAAGATCTAATTCTATAGACTCATTTTTTAATCCCAAGCTAGTTGCATTAATAATTATATCAAAAGTTGGAACGACTCCCCAATTTATAACTTTTAAATTATCAAAATAATTTTTCAAATTCTCAGCTTTTTCTTTAGTCCTATTACTTATAATTATTTCAGAGACTTGCATTCTTTTTAAAGAAAATATTATTGAAGGTACTACACCACCAGCACCTAATATAAAAATTTTTTTATTTTTCACTGCAAAATTTGTTTTCTCTATTGCTTTTGAAAAGCCCACAATATCAGTATTGTGACCTACTAATCTATTATTCTGGAATATTATCGTGTTAACTGACTGTGTTTGTTCTGCCTCATAACTTAATTTATCTAAATAAGGAATAACAGTTTTTTTAAATGGAACAGTTACATTAGAGCCTGATATTATTTTTTTTTTTATATTCTTAATGAAATTCTCAATTTCATTTTCTTCAAGTTTTTTTTTATCATAAAAAGCATTTATGTTATTTTTTTTAATCCAAAAATTATGTAATTTTGGTGATAATGAATGCTCTACTGGATTTCCTATTACGAAATATTTGTTCATTTTATCTCATTTAGATACTGTTTAATCTTTTTTATTGGTAGACCCATTATAGTATCCTCATCTCCAATAATGCTATCAAATAAGCTCCTGCCCTCTCCTTCTATTTGGTAAACATTATAGGCAAATAAATCCTCATCTGATATTTTAGATAAATATTTTTCTAATTGTGACTCTGAAAAATTTTTCATGTTAAGTGTGGCCTTGTCCGTGTAATTCCAAATCATTGATCCATTTTTTGAAACACAGACAGAACTAATTAAAAAATGTGTCCTACCATTTAATTTTTGTAATATTTCCATTGCCTCTTGTCTACTCTGGGGTTTTGAGATTAATTCACTATCTAAATCTATAACACTGTCGGCCCCTAGTACTATTTGATCATTTATTTTTGCACTAACTTTATTTGCTTTTAATTCGGCTAAGTTTTTTGAAATAATCTCGGGAGTTGCATTCTCTTTTAATAGACTTAATTTCACTGTGTCCTCATCAACATTAGATGGTACAACGGTACTTTGAATATTGTTTTTATCTAAAATATTTTTTCTAATTTTACTTTTAGAAGCAAGAACAATCTTATTTAACATTGTTTAAATATATTTCATGAATTTTAATTATTGATGCCGCTGTTTCTTCAACAGATTTTCTTGTAACATCTATAAGTGGCCATTTATATTTTTGAAATGTTTTTTTAGCATCTAAAACTTCTTTTTTAATACTTTCTAAGTCAGTATATTTTATATTTTCTCTTTCTTTTAAAGAGTTCATTCTATTTTTTCTCAAATCAGCTAATCTTTCTGGTTCTGTACTTAAGCCTACCACACATGCAAGTTGAGGATTTTGTTTCAATTTTTCCGGCAAAGAGTTTTCATTTACTAATGGAATATTGGATGTTTTGAAACCTTTGTTTGCAAGGTAGATTGAGGTTGGTGTTTTGCTGGTCCTGCTTACTCCTACAAGAATAATATCTGATTTATCAATTTCATTAATTAAATTTCCATCATCATGATTCATTGTAAATTGGATTGCTTCAATCCTATCGTAATATTCTTCATTTAATATATGTTGTCCACTTGGTTCATGTGTTGCTCTTTGGTTTAAAATTTTTGAAAAATTTAAAATTAAATTTCCGAGAACACCGAAACATGGAATTTTTTTATCCTCGCTAACGTTTGCTAAATATTTGGCTAAATTATTATCTACAATGGTATATAAAATTATTGCATTTTTGTCTTTTTTTGCATCCTCTAAAATTTTTAAAATTTGGTTTTCAGTTCTGGTAAAAGAATATGAATGCACTTTATACTCAATATTTAAAAATTGTGCCTTGAGAGCTAAAAATATTCTATCTAAAGTTTCGCCAGTTGAATCTGATATTAAATATATTTGATATATATTACTCATGAATAAATTGTTAATAAGTTTGTATTATTTTAATTTAATTAAACAATTTAAAATTTTTTAAATTAACCTTGTAAAAACTACTATTTATTAACATTAATAATAAACTGGTTAAAACAATCCACAAAAATTAATATGATAAAAAAAGCTTCATTTTAAACAATTTTAGTCACACAGAATATGGATAAACTGTGAATATAATGTTTATAAAAAATAATCACCTTTATTCACAGGATATATTACAACTACAATAATTAATAATACTTATTTATGAAACCTTTAAACAAAGTAATAATTAACAAAGATACTTCACTAAATCCTATATGGATTATGAGACAAGCAGGAAGATATCTACCAGAATTTAGAGAAATTAGAAAAAAAAATCCTAATTTTGTCAATCTGTGTCTAAATGATGATTTGTCTTCAGAAATAACTCTACAGCCTTTAAAAAGATTTAATCTAGATGCTGCAATAATATTTTCAGATATTTTAATGCTTCCATATGGATTGGGCCAAAAAGTAGAATTTGAAAAAAACTTTGGGCCCAGGCTAGGAGAGCTAAATTTAAACGAAGTTGCAAAAATTGATGAAATTGATTTTGTAGAGAAAATTCATCGTGTGTATAAAGCAATAAAAAAAGTTAGTTCAGACCAAGCTTTAAACAATAAAAATACTATTGGATTTGTTGGTGCTCCATGGACGCTATTAGTTTATATGATCAATCAACAATCACCAAAGAAGAGTTTAAAAAAAAATTTCTTTAAAGATGAATTTTTAATAAATAGAATTTTATTAATTATAGAAAAGTTTTTAAAAATTCATATAAAAAACCAAATTGATAATGGTGCAAACATAATTCAAATATTTGACAGTTGGGCAGGCTTGTTAGATGAAAAAGATTTGCCTAACTATGTTTATTCCCCAACTTTAAATTTAGTAAATTATGTAAAATCTTTAAATGTACCAGTGATATGTTTCCCCAGAGAGGTAAAAAATTATAAAGAATTTTGTGAAATCGTTAAACCAGATGCTATTAACATCGATTATAACGTTGATCCAAAAAATATACTTAGGGATATAAGAATACCTATACAAGGTGGCTTGGACCCAAAAATTTTGTTAACAGACAAAGAAATATTAAAAAAAGAGGCTTCTAAATATTTGGAAATTTTCCGAGATCATCCATATATATTTAATCTCGGTCATGGTATTCTACCTGAAACTAATCCAGAAATGGTTGAAAGCTTAATTAAAATTGTAAAAGATTTTAAATGATTGAAAAAAACCACCCACCAATAAAATATGGTAGCACAGGTGTGCTCATAATCAATCTTGGTACACCTGATTCCACTAATTGGTTTGATATAAGAAAATATTTAAAAGAGTTTCTTTCTGATAGAAGAGTTATCGAGGTAAATCCGTTAGTTTGGCAAATAATCTTAAATTTATTTATTTTAAATCTTAGACCCTCTAAAACTGCTAAAGCTTATAAAGAAATTTGGATGAAAGATGAAAACATTTCTCCACTTCTTTATTACACGAAAAAGCAAAGTGAGAAAATTTCAAATTCACTATCAAAAGAAAACATTATTATAGATTTTGCTATGAGATATGGAAATCCAAGCATTAAGAACAAGATTAATAAATTGCATAAAATGGGATGCGAAAACTTAGTGATACTTCCGCTTTATCCTCAATACGCGGCAGCTACAACTGCAACAGTTTGTGATGAGGTATACAGAACTTTAATGAAAATGAGGTGGCAACCTTCTTTAAAAATAATTCCTCACTATGAATCTGATCCACTTTACATTGATGCACTCGTTAATTCGATTAATAAAAAAATTAAAGAAATTAATTGGAAACCAGATCTAATTATAGCCTCTTATCACGGGATACCAAAAAAATATTTTGATAAAGGCGACCCCTATCATTGCTATTGTCATAAAACGACAAGACTTATTTCAGAAAAATTTACTTCAATTGAAATTAAAACCACATTTCAGTCAAGATTTGGTCCACAAGAATGGCTTCAACCATATACTGATAAGACTTTAGAAAATTTACCCAAAGAGGGTGTCAAAAAAGTTCTTACAATTTGTCCAGGCTTTGCATCTGATTGTGTAGAAACTCTAGAAGAAATACAAATTCAAGCCAAAGAGAGTTTTTTAAATTCGGGTGGAGAAAACTTTGATATGATTCCCTGTTTAAATGATAATAATGATCACATCGTATTGCTAAAGTCCTTAATTGAAAGAAATATCTGATATATGAATTCGTATTTATTATTTAAATCTTTACATTTAATTGCTGTTGTTTCTTGGATGGCAGGACTTTTATATCTTCCTAGAATTTTTGTTTACCATGTAGAGAACAAAGAAAAGAAAGAAGCAATTGATATATTTGAAGTTATGGAAAAAAGATTATTTTTTTACATTATGCGACCCGCAATGGTTTTTACTTGGGTTTTTGGATTGGTATTAATTTATCTTAATGGAATTGAAATTTTCTCTCAATTATGGTTTCAAATAAAGATTGTCTTGGTAATATTGTTAACAGCTTACAACGATTATTTAGGGAAATGTCTTGCTTCTCTAAAAAATTCTACAAATACAAGATCTGCAAAATTTTTTAGGATAATTAATGAAATACCGACGGTTATCTTAATTATCGTTGTATTTTTAGCTATTTTTAAGCCAATCTAGGGTTGAAATAATAACAACAGTATATATATTATGACTAACTGATAAGTCCTTATCAAAAAATTAATCATGAACATTCAAGAACTAAAACTAAAATCATCTGAACAGCTTATTACACAAGCAGAAGAGCTTGGTATAGAAAACGCTAGTACACTAAGAAAACAAGAAATACTTTTTGCTATTCTAAAGAAAGTTGCTGAAAAGGAGGAGATTACTGGTGTTGGTGTTTTGCAGTTATTGCAAGACGGATTTGGTTTTTTGAGAGCAATGGAATCCAATTATCTTCCTGGACCAGATGATATATATGTTAGCCCAAATCAGATAAGAAAATTCGGATTAAGAACTGGCGATACGGTTGAAGGTCCAGTAAGAGCACCTAAAGAAGGAGAAAGATATTTTGCATTATTACAAGTTAGTAAAATAAATTTTGAAGAGCCCGAAAAAGCAAGACATAAAATTGCATTTGATAACTTAACACCGCTATATCCAGATAAACAGCTAGTAATGGAAGTTGAAACTACAAAAGTTGAAAAAAAACAAGATTTAACTCCAAGACTTATTGATCTAGTTAGTCCAATCGGTAAAGGACAAAGATCAATAATTATTTCCCCACCTAAAGCTGGAAAAACAATGATTTTGCAAAGCATTGCAAACTCAATAGCTAAAAATTATCCAGAATGTTACCTTATGGTTTTGCTGATTGATGAACGTCCAGAAGAAGTAACAGACATGCAAAGAACTGTAAAGGGCGAAGTAATTAGTTCTACTTTTGATGAACCAGCTCAAAGGCACGTAGCAGTGGCCGAAATGGTTATTGAAAAAGCTAAAAGATTAACTGAACACAAAAAAGACGTTATTATTTTATTAGATTCTATAACAAGATTAGGAAGAGCATATAACGCAGTTATACCAAGCTCAGGTAAGGTTCTAACAGGGGGCGTTGACGCAAATGCACTTCAGAGACCCAAAAGATTTTTTGGTGCAGCAAGAAACATCGAAGAAGGTGGTTCATTAACAATTATTTCTACAGCTTTAATTGATACAGGAAGCAGAATGGATGAAGTAATTTTCGAAGAATTTAAAGGAACTGGTAACAGCGAAACAATACTAGATAGAAAAATTGCAGACAAAAGAATATATCCGGCAATAGATATAACTAAATCGGGCACAAGAAGAGAAGAGTTACTTTTTGATAAAAATGATTTGCAAAAAATGAATGTTTTAAGAAGGATAATTGCTCCAATGGGTACAATGGATGCAATTGAATTTATAAATTCAAAATTAAAAGATACAAAAAATAATGCTGAATTTTTTAATTCAATGAATAAACCATAATAATTATAAATAATTCAACTCTTCCATTTCTACTCTAAAGCTATTTTCAATTTTTCGTCTAATATCGTTATCTAGAAATTTTTTCCAATTATTATTTGGGCCAAGAGAGAAAAAATTTTGATCACTATCTTTTGATGCTTCAATAAATCCTCTTTGTTTTTCCTGTTTTTTTAAATTTTCAAAATTACAGTCAGTTATAGCTTTTTTTATTTTTATCTCATCAAATTCAAAATTAGTAATATCTTTTAAATAGTGAATAAGTTTTAAAAATTCTTTATTTGGATTTTCTATAAGATCTTCATATTTTATTAAAAAGTAGTTTTTCTCAAATTTTTTCCAAGATTTATAATTATTAGACCAAGAAGAAATTAGTGTTGCAACATCATTTTCTTCTTTATTATTTTTCGATCCTAAAAATTTTCGTTCATCTTGCATAAATTTTAATGCACTTTCGTAATTAATTTTACCAAAATGTTTTTTTAAAGATGTGATGATATTTCTTGGATCTCTTACGATATGAATGACGCCCAAGGTGTTTTCATTGTTTGTAAAAATACCTTTGTTTGATTTCCAGCAGGCACTATGAGTTTTTAAAAATTTTATTTTGTTATCCAGATTTATTGCATATTGTGCATTTAAAGAATTTTTAATAACTCCCTCTATGTCACCAAAATCATCCAATATATTTTTAAAATGTTCCCTGTTAGGAAATTGTTTGATTTTAATATTGTTTATATTCAGCTCGTTATTTGTATAAAATATTGTGTTGAGAAATACTCTTACCCAGGTATTCCCACTTTTTGGATATGATGCTAACCAAATAATCACTTGTGATTAATTTTTTTTTGTTTTTTAATTGTATAATAATTTTATATTTTAAAAATTATATGAATTTAAACGAAAAAATTAACAAAATTATTGAAAATTTAAATAACAAAGAATTTAAAACAGTTATTAATTCCTGTGAAAAAATAATTGATGCAAAAATTGAAAATACAATAATATACAACCTTTGTGGTAAGGCTTATCAAAACCTAGCTCTTTATGAAAAGTCCATACCAAGATTCGAGAAATCAATAGAACTTAATAAAAATAATTATTTTGCACTTAATAATTTGGCTATTTCTTTAAAAGCATTAGAAAAATATCAACTATCAGAAAAAAATTATAAAAAGTGTATAAAAATAAAACCTGATTATCTCACTGGATATATAAACTTTGCAAATCTTAAGGAATATTTAAATGAATTTGAGGAAGCAATAAATCTTTATTCATCTGCCCTAAGACTATCAACTGGAAAAACTGAGGCATATATATTTTCAAAATTAAGTAGATTGTATCTAGCTATAGGTGAAATTAAAAGAGCTAGAGAATTTGCTCTCAAATGTTTAAAAAAATATCCAACAGAAACTAATTATTATGAACTTTTTTCTGAAATGATCGATTTAAATAAAGATAAACAATTTTTTATTGATATGGAAAATTTATATCATAATCAAAACTTGACCAAGAGTGAAATTATAAATTTAGCATTCCCGCTGGGTCAAGGATATGATAAATTAAAAAATTATAAGAAAGCTTTTTCATTTTTTAAAAAAGGGAATGAATTAAAAAAAAGTCAGATTAACTTTAATATAGACGATCTATTAACGTTAACCGAAAGTATAAAAAAAACTTTTCTTGATTTGGATCATAAGAAAATAAAAAAAAATAAATCAAAAAAAAAAATAATTTTTATATGTGGGATGCCCAGATCAGGCACAACTTTAATAGAACAAATTATTTCTTCTCACTTTGAGGTGGAGCCTACAGGAGAAAATAATGTCTTAAGTCCTTTTATTAACAAAAATTACCTAAAAAAATACAATCTTGATAAGGAAAAAATTCACAATGATATTTTTTCGGCTGAAAATTTATTTCAGGATTATGTTTTTAATTCATTTGATGAATTAAAATATACTTCAAAAGTTTTTTCTGATAAATCTATTCAGAATTTCTTATGGATAGGTTTTATAAAATTTTTTTTTCCTAACTCAAAAATAGTTGTTACTGAAAGAAATTCTAGAGATGTATGTTTATCAATATTTAAAAATAATTTTATACATGGTTTTATGAATTGGGCATACGATCAAAAAGATATTGCAAACTTTTATAATATCTATTTAGATTTAATAAATTTCTGGAAAAAAAATTATGATGACATTTACACTATTAAATATGAAACTTTAATTGATAATTCTGAGCAAGAAATTAAAAACTTAATTAATTTTTGTGGTTTAGATTGGGACCCTAATTGTCTTAATCATCACAAAAATAAATTTGGAATTAAAACTGCAAGCATTACTCAAGCAAGAAAGCCTATATATAAATCATCAAAAAATCTTTATGAGAATTACGCCGAATATCTTGAAGAAATGTTTGATTTATTAAAAAAATAATTTTTATAAATATTTTAATTCTTTCATTTCTTTTTCAAAATTAATTTTAATTTCATTAGAAATTTTAGTTTTTAAAATTTTTTTCCAATCATTTTCTGGACCAAGGTTAAAAAACAAATTTTTGTTTTCAGAGTGAAATTTTCTCCAATTTTTAAAACTACTTTCTGATCCATCAAAAGTCTCGCTGATTTCTTTTTTCTTAAGAATATCAAAATTTGTAGTCTCGATAGCTTTTTGTAATTTTGATTTATCTATACCCTCTACTCTATTCATCAAAGTATTTGTAAAAACAATTATATCTCTAAAAGTTTCATATTTATTTGTTATAAGATCTTCATATTTTATAAAAAGTCTTCTAAATTGATTATTTCTTAACCATGATAAGTAATTATTAGACCAAGAACTTATATATGTATAAGAGGCAAAAGATCCATTGTTTGACATTAACCATCTCTCTTTATCTGTAATCATTTTTAAAGCTTTATCATCTTCTAAAGAAAAATGGTTTTTGAGAGAGGTTAATACATTTCTTGGATCACGAATTATATACACCGCTCCAAGAGTAGTTTCTGGTGAGGTAAATATATTACCTTCATAATTTCCTAAAAAGCTATGTGTTTTAAAAAATTTTATTTTCTTATCTTGGTTGATTTTTCTTTGAATTGGCATCCATTGTTTTGATGCCTCTTTCATATTATTTACTTTTTGTTTGAAAAATTTTTCATGTGGAAATTGATCAATATTTTTAATTTGGCTAAAATCAAAATGTCCACTTTCAGAAAAATAGTATGCAGAAAGAAAGGCTCTCACGTAAGTATTTCCACTTTTGGGATAGGAGGCCAACCAAATGATCATAAAAAATTTATATAATTAAAGATAATATATAGCTATAATAAAAATTGATGACAATTTATGCACTATCATCAGGACCTGGAATTTCTGGTATCGCAGTTATCAGAATTTCTGGAAAACAAACATCTAAAATTATCAAATTAATAACAAGTAAAGAACTACCAAAACCTCGGGTAGCAACATTAAGAAAAATCAATAAAATCAACACTTCTGAGCTGATTGACGAGGGACTAATCCTTTGGTTTCCTGGGCCTGAGAGCTATACTGGTGAGGATATGGCTGAAATACAAGTTCATGGCAGTAAAGCTGTTGTTGATGCACTGCATTCTTCTTTTTCAGATATTGAAAATTGCAGATTAGCTGAACCTGGTGAATTTACAAAACTAGCTTTTCAAAATGGAAAAATAAATTTACTTAAAGCCGAGAGTATTGCTGATTTAATTTCATCGGAAACTGAAATCCAAAGACAACAAGCAATAAAAATTATGAATGGAAAATCAGCAGACCAATTTAATTTTTTAAGAGAAAAACTTTTGAAAATTTTATCACATGTTGAAGCTAAAATAGATTTTCCAGATGAGGATTTGCCAAATAATATTTTGAATGAAATTAAAAATAGTTCTGATGAGGTAATAGTAAAAATAAAAAAAATATTAAATGATCAAAAAGTTGGAGAAAGAATTAGAGAAGGTTTTAAGATTGCTATTCTAGGACCAACTAATGCCGGCAAATCTAGCTTGATGAATCACTTATCTAATCGTGATGTTGCAATTGTTTCTGAAATAGCTGGAACTACTAGAGATGTAATTGAAACTCATCTTAATATAAATGGTTATCCTGTCATTATTTCTGATACGGCTGGAATAAGGGATTCTAAAGATGAGATCGAAAAAAAAGGAATTAAATTATCTCTAAATAGAGCTGAAGAAGCAGATTTAAAGCTTGTTGTGGTTGATGCAAAAAGCCTTGATTTTACTGATGTTTTGAAGGGTTTATTAGATGAGAATGCAATTTTAGTAATAAATAAATCTGATCTTTTAGAAAAAGATATTGATCCAGAAATTAAAAAAATAAATCATGTTTTAATTTCGATTAAAGAAAATAAAAACATTGAAGAATTAATATTAAAAATAAAAAATAATTTAAAAAATAAATTTCTAACAAGTGATGATATTTTAATTACAAGAGAGAGACACAGGCAACATTTGAAACAGTGTTTGGATCATCTAAATAACTTTAATCAAAAAAAAGAAATCGAAGATTTTGATAAAGCTGCAGAAGATTTAAGATTAGCTACTAGACATTTAGGTATGATAGTTGGAAAAGTTGATGTAGAGGAGATATTAGGTAGTATTTTCAACGATTTTTGTATCGGCAAGTAATACCCTATTTTGCTGGTTTTTTGCACTTTTTTTATCAAAAAACGTTGATAAATAAAGCTTATTTACAAAAAATTAAGCCTATCTTGTAAATTATATAATCACATATAGATTTGGATTATGAAAAATGATTTGTCATTTGATGTAGTTGTAATTGGAGGAGGCCATGCTGGATGTGAAGCTGCAGCAGCATCTGCTCGTCTTGGAGTGAACACTGCCCTATTTACTCATAAAATAGAAACTATCGGTGAGATGTCTTGTAACCCGGCAATAGGAGGCTTGGGTAAAGGTCATTTGGTTAGAGAAATAGATGCCCTTGATGGTGTTATGGGAGATGTAGCAGATAAATCAGGTATACAATTTAGATTGTTAAATAGAAGTAGAGGACCAGCAGTCAGAGGACCACGAACTCAATCTGATAGATCACTTTATCGTAAATATATGCAAGAAATGTTGCTAAACTATTGTAATTTAAGTGTTTTTTCTGATCCTGTAGTAAAGTTTATTTTTGATAAAAATTCAATAAGTGGATTTGAAACTAAAGAAGGTAAGAAAGTTATATCTAAGAAGATAATACTTACAACAGGGACTTTTTTGAATGGTTTGATACACATAGGCGACGAAAGAACTCCTGCTGGAAGATACGATGAAAAACCTTCTACTGGTTTGAGTGAACAATTAGCAAAATATAATTTTAAAATTGGAAGATTAAAAACTGGAACACCACCAAGGTTAGATTCAAGGACAATTAATTTTGAAAACTTAGAAGAACAATTCGCAGATGACGATCCTTATTTTTTTTCATTTTTAACTAAAAAAAATCTAAATAAACAAATATCTTGTCGAATGACTTATACAAATGAAAAGGTTCATAACATTATAGAAAAGAATTTATCAAAGAGCGCTATGTACTCGGGTAGTATAAAAGGGGTAGGCCCAAGATATTGTCCATCTATAGAAGATAAGATAGTAAAATTTGCGGATAAAGTTCGTCACCAGATATTTTTAGAGCCAGAAGGTCTAAATGACTACACAATTTACCCAAATGGTATATCAACATCACTCCCAGCTGATGTGCAACAAGAAATATGTAATAATATCAATGGTTTAGAAAATGTTACTATATTAAGACCAGGATATGCAATAGAATATGATTATATAGATCCACGTGAACTATTCTTAACTCTTGAAACTAAGAAGATAAGCAATCTTTATCTAGCAGGTCAAATTAATGGTACAACAGGATATGAGGAAGCTGCTGCACAAGGCCTTATAGCTGGAATAAATGCTGCCTTGTCTGTTAAAAAATTGGAACCATTCATACTTGATAGATCTGATGCCTACATTGGAGTAATGATTGATGATTTGGTAACTAAGGGAGTAGCTGAGCCATATCGTATGTTCACATCAAGAGCAGAATATCGATTGAGTTTGAGATCTGATAATGCTGATCAAAGATTAACTGCCAAGGGAATAGAGATTGGTCTAATAGGTGAAGAGAGAAAGCAAATATATTTAAGTAAATTTAAACAAATCAGACAAATAAACGTAAAAATGAGTGAATTAAAGATTTCGCCATCTAAAGCCATGAAATTTGGAATAAAAATTGCAAAAGATGGAATATTGAGATCATCTAGCGAGGTTTTAACTCAAAAAGGGGTAAATATGAGCAAAATCAGAGAAATATGGTCTGATATACCTTTTTTTAGTAAAGAAATTGATGAACAGATAGAAATAAATGCTCATTATAGGGGTTATTTAAAGAAGCAAAAAGCAGATATTTTAGCATTTAAGAGGGATGAAAACCTTATTATACCTGATAAGATTAATTATGATGGACTTTCAGGTTTATCTAATGAGGTTAAAGCTAAATTTAAGAAAATAAAGCCTAAAACAATGGGTCAAGCGTTAAGAATTGATGGAATTACACCAGCAGCGGTATATATTTTGTTGTCACATGTCAAAAGAAAGTCTATTAAGCATATAGCTTAATGGATCAAGAAATTTTAAATTCTTATTCTAGAATCAATCACTTAAATGTTTCACGTGAAACATTTTTAGACTTTGAAAACTATATATCTATGATTCTGGAAAAAAATAAAAAAATTAACATAATTAGCCAAAATACAGCATCAAAAAAAGCTATAATTGACCGCCATATTATTGATTCAGCACAAATAATTGATTTTGTTGACTTAAATTGCAATACAACCACAGATATAGGCTCAGGTGGGGGTATGCCAGGAATAATCGTAGCAATTATACTGAAAAACATGAAAAATAATATGAATGTTCACCTATATGAAAAAAGCTACCATAAAAGCCATTTTTTAAGGGAAGTTTCAGAAAAATTAAATTTAAACACAAAGGTTTTTCAAAAAAATATTTTTGAAATAAAAAATTTAGAAACAGGAACAATAATGTCCAGAGCATTCAAACCAATGCCAGTAGTTTTAGATTTAGTATATGAAAATTTTTCAAAATATAAAAATTTAATTTTTTTTATGGGGAAGAGTGGAAAAAAAATTTTCGAGAATTCTAAAAAAAAATGGGAGCTGAAGTATATAGAAAAAAAAAGTTTAACAAGTAAAGATTCGTTTTTAATAAATATTAAAAAAATTAAGAAAAAAAATTAAAAGGATAATAGAAAAAATTAAATGCAAATTATTTCAGTCATAAATCAAAAGGGTGGGGTCGGAAAAACCACTACAGTTATAAATCTTGCAGCTGGTTTATCTCAAATAAATAAAAAAATTTTAGTAATCGACTTAGATCCTCAAGGAAACGCTACCACAGGTCTGGGATTATCTAATATAGAGAGCTCTAGTGATACAATTTATGGAGTATTGAATGGCACTAGAGAAATTAGTGAGGTGATTAAAAAAACACAGTTAGAAAATCTAGATATTATTACATCCAATGTAGATTTATCGGGCTTAGAAGTAGAGACGGCTGATGATAGTAATAGGGCCTTTATATTAAAGACCAAATTAACCGCATATTTAAACAATTCTAGAGGAATATATGATTATGTCTTAGTGGATTGTCCACCATCTTTAAGTCTTCTAACTGTAATGGCCCTAGTAAGTTCAAATTCACTTTTGGTTCCATTACAGACTGAATTTTTTGCACTTGAGGGCTTAACTCAGTTAATGAAGACTATTGAAAGGATAAAAGTAAGTTTAAACCCAGATTTGAAAATAAGGGGTATACTTTTAACGATGTATGACAAAAGAAATAAGCTTTCCTCACAAGTTGAAAAGGAGGCCAGAGATTATTTTACTGAAAAAGTTTATTCAACGGTAATACCAAGGAACGTAAGATTATCCGAAGCACCTTCTCATGGGATGCCAGTTCTAATTTATGATAAATCTTGTCCTGGGAGCAAATCATATTTTAGTTTCACAGATGAATTTATAAATCAAGAACCAACAATAGGGAGTGCTGCTTAATGGATAAAATTAAGAAAGGTCTTGGCAGAGGGTTGTCTTCATTAATTGGAGAAACAAAAGTCGAAACTAAAAAAAATCATTTATCTATAAGCGATTTAATACCAAATAGATACCAGCCAAGAAAAATATTTGATGAAACTAATTTAGAAGAATTATCAAATTCTATTAAAGAAAGAGGAATTATACAGCCCATCGTGGTAAGAAAATCAGATGATCAAAAATCAAAATTTGAGATTATTGCAGGTGAAAGGAGATGGCTTGCAGCTCAGCGCGCAGGTGTTCATAGTGTTCCTGTAGTTATAACTGAAGCTGATGATTTAAAATCCTTAGAATTTGCAATTGTAGAAAATGTTCAAAGACATGACCTAAATCCTCTTGAGGAGGCACAAGGATATAAAAGATTAATTGATGATTTTGCTTATGACCAAGAGAAGGTGTCTAGATTTATTGGAAAAAGTAGAAGTTATATAACAAATTCCTTAAGACTTTTAACCTTGCCAGAGGATGTAATTAAATTAATCGAAACTCAAAAATTAACTGCTGGCCATGCTAAAATTTTAGTAGGTTTAGATAATGCTAGTTTTGTTGCTACTAAAATAATCGAAAAAAAACTTTCTGTTAGACAAGCTGAAAATTTTGTTAAAATTTTTAAAAATAGAAAACAGAAATCAAAAGATTCAAAAGATACTAATATAATTGCGCTTGAATTATCAGTATCAAATAAAATAGGTTTAAATGTAGAAATAAAAAATAACAAAAGAAATAAAGGAAAAATTTCTTTTGAGTATAGGGATTTAGATCAGTTAAATAAAATTATAGATATAATTAAATCTTATTATTAGTTTCATTTGTACATTGCTCTATCAAAAAATTTGTTATTAAATTAATTGAGTTTGTGATATTTTTTTTAATATATAATTCTATTTCGGTTATTTTATAAATAAGTTCTTTAATTTTATTTGGTTTCCATTTGAAAACCTGTTCTTTTGTTATCTCTTTCTCTTTCCAAAAAATTGGTGGTTTTGCAGAGGCAATTGTTAAATCAATATCTTTATTTTTTTCAAATTCACTAGAAAGTTTAAGAATTTTTTTTGCTTTATTTAAAAATGTTCTGGCAATTAAAATACAATCTTCGTTACTAAAATTATTTTCGTTTAAAATACCAATTGTTTTTTTTGCATTTTTTGCAAGGCAGTTGTCAACAAGTTCTGATATACTATGATTTTCAGATAAGTTTATTAGTTTAACCAAACTATCTATCGTAATTTTTTTTCCATTTTGACTGAATTGTTCTATTTTTTTTAATTCATTATTTAGGTTTTCCCTGTCACCGTTACATTTATTAACAATTAAATTAATATTTGACTGAGATATTGATATATTTTTTTTTTGAAAAAAATTAACCCCAAGTTTTAAAAGAGTTTGTTGATTATCTGGATAAAAAGCAACACAGATATGTTTTTTACTTTTTTCAAAAAAAGATCTTAATTTAGATTTTTTTTCTAGGTTACTTGCGTTGATAATTATTACGTCATCATAATTTTTCGAGATTATTTCTTCCAAAATATTCATAATTTTATCAGTTGCTCTTTTTATAATGATACTTCTTTCTTTCTCAAATAGTGACTTTGATGAAATATTTTCTAAAAATGTTTTTGAGTTGTCCAAGATTTCTTTTTCTTCGTATGTTGAAGTTTCTTTTAAGTTTTTTAAGACTAAATTTATGGACTCTTTTTTTAACCCTTCATTTTTTCCGTAAAAAAGTATTATTTTGTGATTATTTAAGTTTATTTTGTTTATTTCAAAAAATTTTAAAATCATTCTAATTGAGATAATTTAAGAATTAGTTTTCTTGTTATTGTATTTGTTAAATTATTTTGAATATTTTCCTCATAATCCTTTTCATCTAATTTATTACTCATGCTTTGCATGTTAAAACTTTCGTTAAAACTAATTTCTTCATTAAAGTTTGTTGATTTAATTTGAAAATTTGAAGTTATAATTATTTTATATTCAGTTGCAGCACCCGTAGAGTCTTTTGCTATTATATTTTTTTTGTATTCTGAATCAACTACTACATCATATTTTTTTGATGTATCTAATTTAGAGTAGTTTTTTAGATTTGCTATAATTAAATTATTAATTTCCCTTGATCCTAATGAATCTTTAATATTTATTGAAAAATTTAAGTCACTGAAATCTTTAAACATAGGACTATATCCACAACTATTTAATACCAATATAAACAAAAAGATTTTTGTAATATTTTTAATAATTATTTTCATACAATTATATTTATTATCTTATTTTTTATAAAGATTACTTTCAGTGGATCTTTATTAAAAAAATATTTATTTATACTATTATTATTATTTATTACTTTTAATAAACTTTCTTCCGAGATATCTCTTTCAGTATCAATTAATGCTCTTTTTTTTCCGTTAATTTGTACAACTATTTTAACTTTCTCCTCTATAAGTTTACTTTCATCAACTCTTGGCCAAATTTGGTTTAATTTGAATTGATTTATTTCTAAACACTCTGAGGCAAAGTGAGGAATAATTGGTAATAAAGTTATTAAAATTTTGTTATAATTACTAATAAGAGTACCTCTGGTGTATTTATTATTGGTCTCTTTATTTAGAAAAGTGCACATTTCATGAATTCCAGCAATTAAAACGTTGTAGCTAAAAGAATTTAAGTTATCAGTCATTTTTTTTAAATATATATTTGTAAATTTATCAAGTTTATCACTTGAGTTAATCTCATGATTCTTTGAAATTTCGGTCATTATTTTTGCATTTAAAGACCATAATTTTTGTATAAATTTATAAGAAGAAGCAATTCCTTCATCAGACCATTGTACATCTTTTTCTGGTGGACTATCTGAGAGAATAAATAATCTGGCAGCATCTGCTCCATAATTTTCAATAATATTTTCAGGATCAATTATATTTTTTTTTGATTTTGACATGGACTCAGAGGGACCCACTTTTACTTTTTTTGATTTATCTGTTTTTTCAAATTTTTCTCCATTAATAGTTTCTATTTCATCAGGACTAAGCCATTCACCATTTTGGCTTTTATATGTTTCGTGACAAACCATGCCTTGAGTAAATAATCCCTTAAATGGTTCTTCAATGCTTATCTTTTCATTTTCATCAGATAACGCCAGCATAAAAAATCTAGAGTATAGCAAGTGCAATATTGCATGCTCAACACCACCAATATATTGATCCACTGGCATCCAATATTTAATTTCATCTTTATCGAAACCGTAATCATTTTTCTTTGGAGAACAAAATCTTAAAAAATACCAAGATGAGTCTACAAAAGTATCTAAAGTATCAGTTTCTCTGGTGTAATTTTTTCCTTTAATAGTAATATTTTTCCAATCCTTTAAGGTATCCAATGGATTCCCAGAAGTTTCAAATTTGCTTATTTCTGGTAGTTTTACAGGTAACATTTCTTGAGGTATTTTTACTGGATTACCCTTTTCATTATAAGCAATTGGAATTGGACATCCCCAATATCTTTGTCTTGATACACCCCAGTCTTTAAGTCTAAAATTAATTTGTTTTTTACCTAAATTATTTTGTTCCAAATATTCTATGGTTTTAATAATTGAGTCCTCTGGACATTTTAAATCATTCAAGAATGCAGAATTAAAGATATATCCTGCACCTGTGAATGCTTTATCAGTAACTGTAAATGTATCATCTGATTTATCTGGTCTAACAACAGTCCTAACTTCTAGGTTATACTTTAGAGCAAAATCTAAATCTCTTTGATCATGTGCTGGACAGCCAAAAACTGCACCTAAACCGTAATCCATCAAAACAAAATTGGCAAAATAAACAGGTACTTTAATGTTTTCATTTAAAGGATTAACTGCAATAAGGTCCGTTTTAAAACCTAATTTTTCTGCATTTGCAATAGCCTCTTCCGTAGTTCCTGTTGTTGAGCATTGTTTTTTAAATTTTATAAATTCCTCATTATTCTCATACAATTCTGATACAGGATGATCTACAGACAATGCAATAAATGACATACCAAAAAGTGTATCTGGTCTTGTTGTGAAACATTTTATTTCTTTAATTTTTTTAGAATTTTGAATTTTAAAATCTACTTCACAACCAAATGATTTTCCTATCCAATTCTTTTGCATTACTTTTACTTTATTAGGCCATTCTTTGAGTGAATTAAGATTTTCTAATAATTTTTCTGAAAACTTAGAAATATTAAAAAACCATTGGTTCAGTTTTTTTCTTTCAACAACAGCTCCAGATCTCCATCCTTTCCCATCTATCACTTGCTCATTGGCTAAAACGGTTTGGTCAACAGGGTCCCAATTCACATATTGTTCTTTCCGGTAAACTAAATCTTTATCATATAATTCTAAAAAAAATTTTTGTTGGTGTTTATAATATTCAGGTGTACAAGTTGAGATTTCTCTATCCCAGTCAATTGATAATCCTAATTTTTTTAACTGTGATTTCATATTTTTAATATTACTTTCAGTCCATGTTTTAGGATCTAAATTGTTTTGTCTTGCAGCATTCTCAGCTGGCATTCCAAATGAATCCCAACCCATTGGGTGTAGCACGTTATAACCTTGCAAACTTTTATATCTTGCAAGCACATCCCCTATTGTATAATTCCTGACATGACCCATATGAATTCTACCCGAGGGATACGGGAACATTTCTAAACAATAAAATTTTTCTTTTGAATGATCTATCTTTGTTGAAAAAGAATTATTTTCTTCCCAAAATTTTTGCCACTTCTCTTCTGTAAATTTAAAATTATATCTTTCCACTAAAGCTTTAAAATATTTTTAGGTCTTGTTATCTCTTTCACCACCTGAATCATATGGTTTAAAGGTATTATCTTTTTGTTGTTCTTTGTAAACTGCTGCCTTTTTTAAAATTTCTTTGTTTAATTCAACTTTAAGATTTCCTTCTTGCTCTGTTATTTTACAATTACTTATATTATCACATTTTTTATAAAAAACTTTTATATCTAAAGCATCTGATCTAACTTCATTAGTAAGAAATCTAATTGTAATTTTAATTGACTCATTTGAATTTTGATCGTCCGAGTACCAATCTGTTATTAAAATTCCACCACTGTAGTTTGCTGAAGATAGTGGCATAAAATCTATTGTGTCTAAAGATGCTTGCCATAAAGGGTTAGAACTTGCAAACTCAAAATTTCCAGCTTTTCCACCTCCACCAAATGCATCGTCTAATCTAAAACCTTTACCTTGTTCTAGATTTCTTTTTACTCTTTCTTTCGGATCATAAGGAACTTTTCTTGCATCAGCTCCAGGTAATTTACCATTACAGGAATATAGAAAAAATGATAAAAACAAATACAATAAAATTGACTTAAAATTCATAATTTAAATATTTTCGTTTTTAATGAATAATTGTAAAATATATACATATTATTGAAAAAAACCCTTTAAAATCAAATATTCTTGATAATTAGTGTTGCAAAAATACAACAAATCTAAATTTTTTACAAAATATCAATAAAATAGGCCATTTGTTAGTACTAAAATGATATTTATGCAACGTTTATTATTAATAATAACAATTACAAAGGAGTAATTAATATGAACATTAAAAAAATAGGTTTAACTGCATTAGCAGGTTCACTTATTGCTACTTCAGCATTTGCTGGTTCAATGAGTGTTACTGGTTCTGCAGGTATATCAATGAGTAATGCGTCTAACCATGATGGTGGAAACACTTTCTCATCAGGTGACTCAATGAACTTTTCAGGATCTGGAGAGTTAGACAATGGTATCGTTGTTACTACTAAACAAGAAATTGATGGTGGTACACTAGATGACAGAAGTGTTGTTTTAGAATTACCAGATATGGGAACTTTAACTTTCCATGCTCATGGTGGTGGAACTGCAATGTCATCAGTTGACGATGTTATGCCAACAGCATACGGTGAGTCTTGGGACGTAATCGGTAAAACTTCAACAGCAGCTGCTACAGCAAAAACTACTGGACAGGCTACTAAAGAAGGAGCTATCGGTGGTTTCGGAACTAACAACTCATTTAAATATGTTGTGCCGGAAATGATTGAAGGTTTAGGTGTGGACTTATCATATGTTCCATCAGGATCAGCAAGACCAGACGGTACTGTTTCATGGCACGTGAAATACACAGGTGTTGAAGGTTTAACAGTTGGTATTGCACAAGATGATAACGGTCTATCTGGAACATCAAAACTAGAAACAGAAACTATGTACGCTAAGTACGCTTTTGGTTCGTTTACAGTTGGTGTTCAAGAATCAGAACAATCTCAAGAAGGTGCAACTACATCTGATGATGATTTCTCAGCAGTTGGTATAACTTACCAAGTGTCTGATGATTTAACAATCGGATATCACCAATCTGAAAGAGAGTTTGGCGATAAGACACAAGACCAAGAGTCTAAAAACTTATCAGCTGCTTATACTACAGGTGGTGTAACAGTTTCAGTTGCTTACGTATCTATGGATAACGTAGGTGGTTCAACTGCATCAAGAGACGATATCGATGGTTACGCAATCGATCTTGGCTTTGCATTCTAATTTAATTTAGATTAATCTTAAAAGGGCCCCTTTTTAGGGGCCTTTTTTTTATTCAAAATAAGAAATTCCAGCAAATTCAGGGTTTTTGATTAGCTTAAGTTTTTTTATATTCGCTTTAGAAACTCCTCCTAAAACAACCAATTTTTTTGAAGTTAGTTTAGTTAATAATTTAAATTTATTTATTCCTAAAAAGTTTTTATTTTTTTTAAACAATGATGATAAAAAAATTTTGTTAACATTTTGTTTTTCTTTTTCTCTAATTTCTTTAAGATTATGTGCTGATCCAATAATTTCAAATTTTTTTTTAAAAGAATAAGCTAGATGTTGAAAATCATTATTAAAAGCTGGAATATATACACCATCTAAATCTAGTTTTATTGCTAATTTAATATTGTTAGATAAATAAAATTTTATTGATTTCCTTTTACAATATTTTTTTATTTTAAGAATAAGTGTTTCATTCTTTGTTTTTAACGAATAGTTCCTGTAAATTACAATTGTTTGCTTATCAAGTTTATTGATATTATTTGTATCAAATTTATTTATAAAGTAATATTTACTAATCATATTAATATGCATAATACAGTTAAAAATTTAATAGACATTGAAAAAAATATCAAAAATTACACTGATGAATTGAAAATTCATACTCAACCAAAGGTTATAGCGGTTTCAAAAACTTTTAAAGTTGAAAAATTTTTACCACTTATAGAATACGGGCATATTCATTTTGGTGAAAATAAAGTTCAGGAGGCTGTTGACAAATGGACTGAAATAAAAAAAACAAATTCTAAAATAAAATTACATATGATAGGAAAATTGCAGACCAATAAAGTAAAATTTGCAGTAAGATTATTTGATTTTATTCATTCTGTAGATAGTGAAAAACTTGCAAACAAAATTTCTCACGAGCAATTAAAAATAAATAAAAAAATTAAAATTTTTTTACAGGTAAATATTGGAGATGAAAATCAAAAATCAGGTATTAATGAAAAAGATTTAAGTTATTTTGTCTCCTATTGTAAAGAAATTAATTTAGATTTAATTGGATTAATGTGTATTCCACCTGCAAATGCTGATTCAGATTTTTATTTTAATAAAATGAAACATCTAAACAATAACCATGGTTTCAAGGAATTAAGTATGGGTATGTCTTCTGATTATTTAAATGCTACCAAGAATTTAGCGACATACGTAAGAATTGGATCTAATATCTTTGGTCAAAGATTTTAGATAATTTTTATTTTTGATTTTTTTTTAATTAATTTTAACATTATCAAAAAATCTTTTTTTTGAATGGCGACACAGCCAGCTGTTGGTTTGTAATCTTTGGTCATATGAATAAATATACAACTTCCTGAGCCTATAACTGGTTTTTTAAAATTATATTTAATTGGAATTAATAAATCGTACTTATTATCTTTTCTCTTTAACTTTTCATGTTTTGATTTGTTATTTATTTTAATCAGTTTGTTATATTTTAATGGAAAATCAACATCATTACACCAGCCCATATTATCTTTTATTTCTATACATTTAAGGGAGGTTTTTGGCTTTTCTATTCGGTCTTTCCTAAAGTAAAGATTTTCTATTTCAAAACTTCCTTTTGGTGTTTTTTTATCTCCTTCAACTTTATTAATTGTTGAACCCTTCTTTCCTATACAGCATTTAAATTTAAATTCATCTATATGAAGAGTGTGTTTATTTTTTACAAAAATTATCATATTGTATTTTTTGTGAGCATCCAAAATTTAATAATATACAAATTTTATTCATTATATCAAATTCTTGAAGAACTTGATTTAGACTTAAATTTTAAAATATTAAATATAGATAATGAAACCTCATTAAATAACAAAATAAAGAAATTAAATAATTATATTATTATATCTAATAAAAAGAATTTAAATATTAATAATCAAGTTATTTTAAATGATACACCAATTAATATTTTTAAATTATTGGAAAAGTTAAATATCGAATTTTTAAAACAACAATTTAATAATCAATCGCAGATAAAAATTAATGATTATGTAATAGATTTAAATTCTAGAGAAATGCGATCGAACAGGACCAGTACTAAATTAACCGAAAAAGAAATTAATACTATTATTTATTTATCAAAAGTAAAAAAACCAATTAGTGTAGACGAATTACAGAAAAATGTGTGGAGTTATCAATCTGATATTGAAACTCATACTGTCGAAACTCATATCTATAGATTAAGAAAAAAAATTTTCATAACTTTTGAAGACAATAAATTTATAGTAAGTAAAAAAAATGGTTATCAAATTAATTAAAAAAAACCCAATAGCTAAAGACCTATATACGACAAAATATAAGCCGAAAATAGTTAAACCAAAAAAAGGAAAGGGAAGTTTTAAAAGAAAAAAAAAATAAGATTAAAGTCTTGCTCCAATTTGTTGGATTACTTTAGATGACATTTCGGTACCTTTTTTAAGACATTCTTTTGTTGATAATTTATTAATATACCCGTGAAGAAATCCAGCAGCAAATAGATCGCCTGCACCTGTTAGATCAACAATCTTTAGATTTTTTTGTATATCATTTTCAATAACAGATTCTCCATTTATTGCGATAGCACCTTTTTCCCCCCTAGTTATGACCACTAATTTATTAAGTTGTTTTGAAAAATTGATAACTTCATCAAAATTTTTTGCTTCAATTAATGAGGTAATTTCTTGCTCGTTAGCAAAAGTTATATCGAGCTTGTTTTTAACAAGGTTTAAAAAATGAGGTTTGTGTCTATCTACACAAAATAGATCAGAGAGAGACATAGCAACTTTGTTTGCATTAATAATAGCTTTATCAAAAGCTTTCTTCGGTTCTCCCTCATCCCATAAATAACCCTCTAAAAATATTATATCACTTTTTTTAATTGCTTCAGAACTAACATCGTTCTCATTAATTTTTCCTGCAGTTCCCAAGAAAGTACACATTGTTCTTTCTGAGTCTGGTGTTACCAGTATTAGACATGTCCCAGTTGGTAAATTTTCTTTTTTTTTAGAATAAAAGTACTCTACATTTTCTTTTTTTAATCCTTCTTCATAATTACTACCAAATTCATCATCTGAAATCTTACCTATAAAGCCAGCTTTATTACCAAGTTGAGATATACCAACTATTGAGTTTGCAACTGATCCTCCAGAAACTGTTTTTTCAATTTTAAGATTTTTTAATAAATTTTGAAATTCATTTTCATCAAAAAATAATTTCATTGTACTTTTTGTGAGATTATTTTGTTCAATAAAATTATCTTCAACTTTACATATGACATCTACTATTGCGTTTCCTATTCCCAAAATTTTCATATTAAGCTTTTTTGGTAATAACAGGTTTTTTTCTATTTGGGTAGCAAGTAGTACATATTTTACAGCTTAAACCATAACAATCTCTTGCTTTACAATATTCTCTGCCATAAAAAATTATTTGTAAGTGAAGTTTTGACCATATTTTTTTTGGAAAAATTCTTTTCAAATCTTTTTCAGTTTGGATGACATTTTTTCCATCTGTTAAACCCCACCTTTGTGCAAGTCTATGAATATGAGTATCAACAGCAAAAGCTGGATATCCAAAACCTTGTGACATTACCACGCTTGCTGTTTTATGGCCTACACCAGGTAGTTTTTCTAGTTCTTCAAAAGTTTTAGGCACTTTACCGTTGTGCTTTTCTAAAACCTGTTTTGACATTAAGTAAATACTTTTTGCTTTAACTCTAAAAATACCAATTTTCTTTATTAATTTTTCAATTTTCTTTCTTCCTAATCTTACAAAGTGTTCTGGTTTATAGTATTTAGGATAGATATCTTTTGTTACATTATTTACGTTTACATCTGTGCATTGTGCAGAAAGCAACACAGAAATTAATAGTGTAAAAGTATTTTTACTTTTTAAAGGAACAGGTGCCTTAGGGTAAATTTTATTAAGAGTTTTAATTATAATTTTTGCTTTTTGTTCCTCATTCATTATGAAAAGTTAAGCAAGTCTCTCATAGAATATAATCCTGGTTTTTTTTTTATTAACCATTTAGAGGCAGATAAAGCCCCATCTGAGTAAAGCGCTCTATCAAAAGCCTCATGGTTTAATGTAATTATTTCTTTTCCACTTGAGAACTTTACTTCATGTTCTCCAATAATTTCACCTTTTCTTATTGAATTAAAATTAATCTTTTTGCCATATGGAAATGATTTTTTGTTTAAAAATTTCTTCCCAATTAAATTGTATAAATTTTTATTTTTACCATCGGCGATTCCTTTGCCAAGCATTAAGGCTGTACCTGATGGATAATCTTTTTTATGCTTGTGGTGTATTTCAAATATTTTGCTTAAATATTCATCGTTTAATGATTTTGAGGCAATTTCTGTTAAATACATTAATAAATTTACACCTAAGCTCATGTTACCTGCTTTTAAAATAGCGATTTTTTTTGAGAATTTCTTGATCTGATTTTCCTGACTTCTAGTAAATCCAGTAGTACCTATAACTACTTTTTTTTTTAGTTTTGATGCTATTTTTAATATTTCAAGAGTACATTTAGGAATAGTAAAATCAATAATTACGTCGGATTTTTTAAAAGCCTTGTCAGAATTTAACTCAGGTTTAACTCCATTAAACTTTTTATTTATTATTCTATTTTCTGTGAGTGCAACTAACTTGAAATTTTTATTTTTCTTTGACGACTTAATTAGCTGCTGGCCCATCCTGCCCATACATCCAGAAATAGCTAAGTTAATTTTTTTCATTAATAGATAAAATATAGAAGTATCATAAGTAATAAAACAATAATACCCCAAATACTTAAATTTTTTAGAAATACTCTTTTCCTGAAGTTTGATTTTATGAAGCTAGGTAGAACAAGAATTAATACTAATATTAAAGCTATTGATGGAATAATTTCTTCTAATCCCATATCTTAATTTTTCCAAAAGTCTCTTGCTTTTTGAAAAAATTTTTTAATACTTGGATTTGACTTATCGTTTTCAATTTCTCTAAATTGCTCTAATAATTCTTTTTGTTTTTTATTTAAATACACAGGTACCTCTGTTTTAACTTGAACATATAAGTCTCCAAAATCGCCTCTTCTCATAAATGGCATTCCTTTACCCTTTAATCTGAATTGTTTTCCATTTTGAGTACCATCAGGAATTTTTATTTTTGCTTTTCCGCCGTCAATGGTAGGTATCTCTATGGTTGTTCCCAAAGCAGCGTCTGCAAAAGAAAGTGGAAATTCAAAAAATAAATTTTCATCAGATCTTTTAAACAGGTTATGAGAGTTTACATTAATAAATAAATAAAGATCACCTGTTGCTCCACCTCTTGTTCCTGCTTCACCTTTCCCTGCTAATCTAATTCTTGTTCCATCATCAACACCTTTTGGAATTGTTACAGATATTCTTTTGGATGCTTGTTTTTTACCCTGACCATTGCAATCATTACAAGGGTTCGTAATTTCCTCACCATTTCCATTACATTGAGGACAGGTTTGCTGAACAGTAAAAAACCCTTGATTAGACCTTATTTTTCCATTACCTCCACAGTATGAACATCTATCAGGCGAATAACCTGGTTTAGATCCACTACCTTTGCAAGTTCCACATTGTTCTGATGTTGAAAATTTAATGTCTTGTTTTTTTCCATGATAAGCTTCTTCTAGAGAAATAGATAAATCATATCTTAAGTCAGAACCTCTATTATTTGATTTTCTATTTCTTGAGCGTCCACCTCCTCCAAAATCTCCAAAGAAATCTTCAAAAATATCTGAAAAATCTGCTCCACTAAATCCACCAAAACCCCCACCTGGTCTGCCACCACCATTTTCGAAAGCTGCATGACCAAAGTTATCGTAGTTTTGTTTTTTTTCTTTGTCTGAAAGTATTCCGTAGGCTTCACTAGCTTCTTTAAATTTTTCTTCAGCCTTAGTGTCTCCAGGATTTTTATCAGGATGATATTTAACAGCTAATTTTCTATATGCGGATTTTAATTCATCGGGGCTTGCGCTTTTGTTAACGCCTAGGACATCGTAATAGTCTCTTTTAGCCATCAAATTACCCCAGACAATTAAATGTCAGTTTAAGCGCTTTTTTCTTTATTCTCGTCTTTTACTTCTTCGAAATCAGCATCAACAACATTCTCGTCTTTTTTTCCAGTATCATCTCCACCATCATCTTTTCCAGATTCAGGTTTTGCAGTTTGTTGTGATTTATAGATTGCTTCTCCAAGTTTCATAGAAGCTTGAACTAGAGCCTCAGTTTTTTTCTTAATATCTTCAATATCCTCGCCTTTTAAAGCTTCTTTTACAGCAGTTGATGAATCTTCAATTGCTTTTTTCTCTGCATCAGAAATCTTTGATCCATGGTCTTTTAAATTCTTTTCAGTAGAGTGAATTAGAGTATCTGCTTGGTTTCTAACATCGACAGACTCTCTTTTCTTTTTATCAGCTTCTTTATTAGCTTCTGCATCTTTTACCATTTTTTCAATTTCTTCATCACTTAATCCACCCGAAGCTTGAATTTGTATTTTTTGTTCTTTACCAGTACCTTTGTCTTTAGCAGAAACATTTACGATACCATTTGCATCAATATCAAAAGTTACTTCAATTTGAGGCACTCCTCTTGGTGCTGGCGCAATACCCACTAATTCAAAATTTCCTAAAGCTTTATTATCAGTAGCCATTTCTCTTTCACCTTGCAGAACTCTAATTGATACAGCTGGTTGATTATCTTCTGCAGTTGAAAACACCTGACTTTTTTTAGTTGGTATTGTTGTGTTTTTATCAATCAGTTTTGTAGAAACTCCACCAAGTGTTTCGATACCAAGTGATAATGGAGTTACATCTAATAAAAGTACATCTTTAACATCACCTTGTAAAACACCTGCCTGAATAGCAGCACCCATTGCAACTACTTCATCTGGGTTAACGCTTTTATTAGGGTCTTTTCCAAAAAAATTCTTAACTTCTTCAATTACTTTTGGCATTCTAGTCATACCACCGACCATTACTACTTCATCAATCTCACTTGCTGTAACTCCAGCATCTTTTAAAGCAGTTTTACATGGAGGCATTGTTTTAGCAATTAAGTCTTCAACTAGTGCTTCAAGTTTTGCTCTAGTCATCTTTAAATTGATATGTTTTGGCCCTGTTTTATCTGCAGTAATAAAAGGTAAGTTAATATCTGTTTGTTCAGCAGAAGATAATTCAATCTTAGCCTTCTCAGCTGCCTCTTTTAATCTTTGTAAAGCAAGTTTATCTGATTTTAAATCTATTCCATTATCTTTCTTAAATTCAGAGATTAGGTAATCAACAACAGCATTATCAAAATCTTCACCACCTAAAAAGGTGTCACCGTTAGTTGATTTAACTTCAAAAACACCATCACCTAATTCCAGTATAGAAACATCAAACGTTCCACCTCCTAAATCATAAACAGCAATTTTTTTATTTTGTTTTTTATCTAAACCATATGCAAGTGATGCTGCCGTTGGTTCATTAATAATTCTTAATACTTCTAACCCTGCAATTTTTCCTGCATCTTTTGTTGCTTGTCTTTGAGCATCGTTAAAGTATGCTGGAACTGTGATAACAGCTTTAGTCACTGCTTGTCCTAAATATTTTTCTGCTGTTTCTTTCATTTTTTGTAAAATAAATGCAGATATTTGAGAAGGTGAATACTTTTCACCTTTAGCTTCAATCCAAGCGTCACCTTTTTCAGAATTGACTATTTTAAAAGGTGCGGCTTCTACGTCTTTTTTTACTGTTGGATCATCAAAATTTCTTCCAATTAATCTTTTAACTGCAAAGATTGTATTCTCTGGATTTGTAACAGCTTGTCTTTTAGCAGGTTGACCAATTAATTTTTCATTATCATCTGTAAATGCAACAACTGATGGAGTAGTTCTTGCTCCTTCCGCATTTTCTAGAACTTTAGCTTGTGTTCCTTCCATAATCGCAACACATGAATTTGTTGTTCCTAAGTCTATTCCAATAATTTTGCTCATAATTTTAATGCCTCTCTTTCGTCATATAGTGTTTAAATGTGAAACTACAAGTTGATCCCATAATTATTTATTTTCAGAATTTTCCTGTTTTTCTTCAGTTTTTTCCTCTTTTTTTGTAACTTTTTTTGACACTCCTACTAATGAGGGCCTAAGTAACCTATCTTTTATAGTAAAGCCTTTTTGAATTTCTTGGATTATTGTTCCTGGATCTTTTGTATCATCTTCTATCTCCATCATTGCTTGATGAAAGTTTGGATCTAGTTTTTTGTTTAGGCTATCAATTGGTTTAATATTATTTTTTTCAAATATTGAGATTAGATCTTTTTTAATAATGTCTAAATGTTCTAGCGTCTTTTTTAACGCTTCAGTTTCTTTTAACTTATCGTCACTTTCTAAAACATGTTTAGATCTGTCTAAGTTATCGATTAAACTTAATGCCTCTTTAGCAAAACTGTAGCCACCATATTCAAAAGCATCATCTTTTTCTTTTTCAAACCTTCTTCTCTGATTTTCCATCTCAGCAAATGTTCTTGCTACTTTATCCTCTAGTTCAACAATTTTTTCTTCTGGAGTTTGTTCTTTAATTTCTTGGTCAGCTTCTTGTTTATTTTCATTGGCTAAGTTTTCTTCAGGTTTCTCAGTTTCTTTTACCGAATCCTTGTTTTGATCTGCGGATGTGTTATTTTTGTTTTCTTCTTTTTCCATAACTTCTTATATGGTAAGGATTTTGCTAATTTCTAGATGTCTAAACAAAAAATTAATAAATTACTCATTGGGACTAATAACAAAGGTAAACTTCGTGAAATCAAGAGTTTGCTGCCAAAAAGTATTAAAATTTATTCTACATCAGGTTTCAATCTTAGAAGCCCAGTCGAAAATGGCAAGACATTTAAAGAAAATTCTTTAATTAAATCTAAATATTTTTCAAAAAAAACTGGATTAATCTGTTTGGCTGATGACTCAGGTTTAGAGATAGATCTTTTGGATAAAAAGCCAGGAATTTACTCAGCAAGATGGGGAGGAAAAGGTGGAGATTTTGCTAAAGCTATAAAAAGAGTTTATAGACAATTAAATCAAAAAGATAAAAAGTGGAGAAATAAAAAAATTAGAGCAAGATTTGTTTGTGCGCTGTCTATCTCATCTTTAAATAAGAAAATCGCGTGTGTCATAGGAAAAGTAGAGGGATATATTTCTGATAAACCAAAAGGAAAAAATGGATTTGGCTATGATCCAATTTTTATTCCTTTAAAAAAAAGAAAAACTTTTGGAGAAATGAAACCATCTCAAAAATATAAAATAGATCATAGGTATCAAGCTTTTAAAAAAATTAGAAAATTTCTATAAGTTTTTGATCTTCAATTTTATAAAAATTAAGTCTATGATTAATTTTATTATTTTTGATATCAAAAATTCCTATTTTTCCTTTGAATGAATTTTTTTTCTTAAAAATTTTATTCAAGTTTTCTACATTTGAATTTAGTGATAAATAATAAACTAATCCAACAAGATCATAACTTAATAAAGACAAATGAGTGGGATCTTCATTAAAAGCGTTAAAGTACTTTATTTTATAGTTATCAAAATTTTCCTTGTTTATTGATGGATAATATAGAGGCTGGATGTCAGTTTCGTTCAATAAACTTTCATCAAACCATTGATTTAAAGTTATAAAATATTTATTTTTAGGAAGCACATCAGTGTATAAAAGTGACGTAGAAACACTTTTTAGACTTTCATCAAAATCTGCAATTACTACAGCATCAAAATTTAAACCACCTAAAGTATATCTTTTTTCAAGTCTTTTTATTTTTTTTTCTTTGTTTGGTTCATTAGAATTTTTAATTCTTTTTATTTCATCTTCTAAATTCTGCTTTCTAATTCTATAGTTTGTAATTTCTTCTATTTGTTTTGTTAGTTTTGTAGGCTCTGTGTTGTATTCAAATTCTTGATAAATTTTTATTTTTGAACTTTTCATTCCTTTTTTAACTTCAAATTCATAATCTTGAATTGGTGTTAAAAAAATAGTTTTTTGTATTTTATTAGTTTCTAAAAATTTTTTTATTGTATTAAATTGTGATGTAGAGTTAATTCCAGCAGAAATTACATTTTTTGGAAGATCCAATGTTTTATTAGTCAATGATAAAAATGTTAAATTTTTCATTTCGTCTAAATAAGTCAAACTTTCATAGAACACAGGACCAATGATAATTTTTATTCCCATTTCACTTAATTCAAATGCCGATTTTAAAGTTTTGTTAGCTTTAGTTGCTGTATCTTTTGGAAAGATTTCTATTAAATTATTATCAATATCTTTTACAGCTAATCCAACTGCTTTAATTATTGATTTTCCAATTTCCTTATTCTCTCCAGTCATAGGTACTAATAAACCTATTTTGATTTTTTCTTGAGCATTGACAGCTTGAAAAAATAAAAAGCAGAAACTTAAAAAAATAAAATAAATAATTTTAATTAATTTGATCATTTTGATGCTAGTATAATATTTTTTAAGCTAAATTATGATCATAAAACCACAATTTAAATTAAATAAATATGAAAATGGTCTTTATTTGGTGTCAACCCCATTGGGCAATCTAAAAGATATAACTTTAAGAGCAATTGAGGTTTTAGAAAAATCTGATTATATTTTGTGTGAAGACACTAGGATTTCAAAAAATCTTTTAGATAAATATCAAATAAAATCAAAGTTAATTTCAAACCATAAATTTAACGAGAAAAAAAATTTAGTAAAAATAATTGAACATCTTAAATCTGGAAAAATAATTTCCTTGATATCTGACGCTGGTACACCCAGTATTTCTGATCCTGGTTCAGTTTTGGTTAATGAGTGTATTAATAATGAGATAAGAGTTTTTCCAATCCCCGGACCTTCTGCTGTCTCTGCAGCTATATCAATAAGCGGTTTCTCAGATAAATTTTTATTTTATGGTTTTTTTCCAGACAAAAAAAATTTTTTAAAAACTGAGTTAGAGAGACTTTCAAAATTTGAAAACACTTTAGTATTTTTTATTTCTCCAAAAAAAATAAATGGAATCATACCCGAGATAAAAAAAAATTTTAGTGGTAGAAAAATAGTTTTATGTAGAGAGATAACTAAATTTTATGAAGAATTTATTAGAAAAGATGTAGATGACCTAAGGTTATTTGAAAAAGAACCAAAAGGTGAATTAACCCTAGTAATATCTGAAAAACCAGGAATTAAAAATAATTCTGAAAAATTAAGTGAATCAGATAAGAATCTAATAAATAAAATGATTAAAAAATTTTCAATCAAAGAAATAACACATATGATCAGTGAAAATAATAAAATATCAAAAAAAGAGATTTATAATTATTGCTTGAAATTAAAGAATGAAAATTAAATTATTAATAATTTTTTTTATTGGAATAATACTATCAGGTTGTGCTGGTGTTGGATCAAAAGGTTTAGTTGGAACCGGAGTTTCTGTTGCATTTGACCCAAGAACAGTAGGAACTCAGATTGATGACTCGATTATGCAGAAGACTATTTCAACAAAGATTATTGCTAGGGATAAAAAATATTTTCTTGGTGTTAAAACAAAAGTTTTAGATGGAAGAATTTTTATTACTGGTAAAGTAGATACTCCTGAGGAAAAGTTGCAAATAACTAAATTAGCCTGGGAAACAAAAGGCGCTAGATCCGTGAGAAATGATATAAAAATAAAAGAAAAATTTGATTTTAAACAATCAGCAAAAGATATTCTTATTACTTCACAATTGAGAACAGCCTTGATTGTAAATAAAAATATAAAAGCAACTAATTATCAAATTGATACTTATAAAAAGAAAATTTATGTCTATGGAATTGCGTTAACCCCTGAAGAAAAAGACCTAGTTATAAGCGAAGCGAAAGAAATTCTTGATGTTGAAGATGTAATAGCGAGTATTTTGTTATTAGAAGATCTAAGAATTCAGAGAGAATAATAACTACTTTTGATAATCAATTACGTCAGCAGAGTATGCTGCAATAGAGGCTAGGTTGAGAATTTCTGAGGTTGAGGATCTAAGTGGTGCAATCTCTATTGGTAAACCTAAACCAATTAACAGAGGCCCTATAACTTTTGAGTCCCCAACAGATTTCATTAATTTGTAAGAGATTGCAGCACTATGTTGGCCGGGCATTATTAAAATATTTGCCTTACCCACAATTTTTGCGAAAGGATAAAGTTCTTCGTATTCAGAATTTAGCGCTACATCTGGTTGCATGTCCCCATCAAATTGAAAATCTACATTTTTTTCTTTTAATATTTCTACCGCATTTCGAATATGTTTAGTTCTGCTAGTAAGAGGCTGTCCAAATGTAGAATGAGAAACAAAAGCAACTCTTGGGTCAAATCCAAAAAGTCTTACCACTCTAGCTGTAGATATTGCGATCTCTGCCATTTGTTCTGAAGTAGGGTATTCATGAACGCTTGTATCACCAATAAAAATGGTTCTACCTTTATGCACAATCATGTTTAATCCAAACATAATTTCTCCTTTTCTAACATTTACAACTTGTTTGATTTTCTCGAGAGAAGCACCAAATCGCCTGGTATTACCGGTCACTGCACCATCAGCATCACCACAGGCAACCATACTAGTGGCCCAAACAACTCTATCATTTCTTATCATTCTATCACAATCTCGCTCTAATAATCCCTGTTCTCTTTGCAACTTTTCAAATAAATGTTTTACATATCTTTTTCTTTTTTCTTCGTCCGTTGAGTTAACAATTTCAATGTCAAAATTATCACTGTAGCCGATATTTTTTATTTGTTCTTTAATTTTGCTTTCTTTCCCAACTAAAATTGGAATACCTAATTTTGAATTTTTAAATGCTATTGCAGCTTTTAAAGTATTTTCATCTTCACCATCTGCAAAAACAATTTTTTTCTGATTTTTTTTGATAAATGAATTTATACCTTGCATGATAGTTACTGTTGGGTCCAGTCTTTGTTTAAGTTGTTCTTTATAAACTTCAAAGTCATTTATTTTTTTTCTAGCTACTCCACTTTCCATAGCTGCTTTTGCTACAGCTGCTGGTATTACACTGATTAATCTAGGATCAAATGTAGATGGAATAATGTAATCTTTTCCATAATGGGGTCTTTCTCCACCCATAGCTGCAACTACCTCATCTGGAACCTCTTCTCTCGCAAGTTTGGCTATTGCATTAGCAGCAGCAACTTTCATTTCTTCATTTATTGTTTTAGATCTGACATCTAAAGCTCCTCTAAATATATAAGGAAATCCAATTAAATTATTTACTTGATTAGGGTAATCTGATCTTCCAGTTGCAAT
>CACJRQ010000002.1 GCA_902595885.1 uncultured Pelagibacteraceae bacterium | reverse complement strand
GCAGTTCCCCACAGTATCGATGGGGTTAGGCCCCATGCTTGCTATATATCAAGCCAGATACATGAAATATTTAATCAATAGAGGTTTGATTAAAGATGAAGGAAGAAAAGTGTGGGCCTTTTTAGGTGATGGAGAAATGGATGAGCCAGAGTCGATGGGAGCAATTGGGCTGGCTGCAAGAGAGAATTTAGATAATTTAATTTTTGTAGTTAATTGCAATCTTCAAAGATTGGACGGTCCAGTTAGAGGTAATGGAAAAATTATTCAAGAACTTGAAGGAAGTTTTAGAGGATCTGGGTGGAATGTAATAAAGGTAATTTGGGGATCGTATTGGGACTCATTGCTTGCTAATGATAAAACTGGTCAATTAGTAAAAATTATGAATGAAACCGTAGATGGTGAGTATCAAGCAATGAAAGCAAGAGATGGTGCTTATGTAAGAGAAAAGTTTTTTGGAAAATCCCCTGAAACATTAGAATTAGTTTCAAGCATGTCTGATAAAGATATATGGCGGCTAAACAGAGGTGGACATGATCCTCATAAAGTTTTTGCAGCATATGATAAGGCAACTAAAAATAAAGGAAGCCCAACAGTAATTATTGCTAAAACTATTAAAGGTTATGGAATGGGAAAATCTGGTGAAAGTGTAAATACTACTCATCAAACTAAAAAATTAGATGTTGATGACTTGATGTATTATAGAGATCGATTTGATGTTCCTTTAACAGATGAACAGGTAAGAAATATTGAATATTTTAAGCCTGATGAAAAATCACCCGAAATAAAATATCTTAAAGAAAGAAGAATTAAATTAGGTGGATTTTTACCTGAGCGATCTACTTTTGCAAAACCAATAAAAGCACCAACTAAAGATATTTTTGATTTTATGAAAGTATCGACTGGTGAAAAAGAAATGTCTACTACTATGGCACTTGTGAGAATGCTAACTAATTTATTAAGAGATAAAAATATATCTCCTAGACTGGTTCCTATTATTCCTGATGAAGCCAGAACTTTTGGAATGGAAGGATTTTTTCAAAAAATAGGGATTTATGCACACGAAGGACAAAAATATGAACCCGAGGATGCAGCTCAATTAAGTTCTTATAGAGAAGATAAAAGTGGTCAAGTTTTAGAGGAAGGTATCAACGAAGCAGGTGCTATGTCTTCATGGATTGCAGCTGCCACTGCATATACTAATCATGATATTGAAATGATCCCAATTTATATTTTTTATTCAATGTTTGGTTTCCAAAGGGTAGGAGATCTAGCTTGGGCAGCCGGTGATAGTCAAGCTAGAGGATTTTTAGTAGGTGCAACAGCTGGAAGAACTACATTAGCTGGAGAAGGTTTACAACATCAGGATGGGCACAGTCATTTAATTGCATCAACTATTCCAAATTGTGTAACTTACGATCCTACATTTCATTATGAATTAGCAGTTATTTTTCGAGAAGGTCTTAGAAGAATGCATGAGAAAAATGAGAATGTTTTTTATTATATTACAACAATGAATGAAAATTACTCACACCCAGAAATGCCGAAAGATAAAAATTGTGAGGAAGGCATTTTAAAGGGCATGTATAAAATAAAAGAATTTAACAAATACAAAAAAACTAAAATCCAACTTTTAGGATCAGGAACAATCTTAAGAGAAATGATGTCTGCTGCAGAGATTTTACAAAATGATTATCAAATTGATAGTGAGATATGGAGTGTAACAAGTTTTAATGAATTAAGAAAAGATGGAATGGAGGTAGAAAGACATAACCTTTTGAACCCAGATAAAGAACCTAAAAAATCTTATGTTGAACAATGCTTAGGCAAAACTGAAGGCCCAATAATGGCTGCATCTGATTATATGAGAATGAACTCAGATCAAATCAGACCTTATACTAATAAAAGCTTTTATTCATTAGGAGCAGATGGTTTTGGAAGAAGTGATACAAGAAAAAATTTAAGAAAATTTTTTGAGGTAGATAAAGAACATTTGGTTGCTTACGGTTTAAGTATTTTAGCAAAAGAACAGCTTATTGCTTCCAAACATGCAAAAGATGCAATGAAGAAGTATAATATTGATACTAACAAACCAATGCCAACAAAATTATAATGTCAGAAACTGAAATTAAAGTACCTAATATTGGAGACTTTAAAGATGTTGAGGTTATTGAGGTATTAGTTACTGAAGGTCAATCAATTAAAAAAAATGATGCCCTAATAACAATTGAAAGTGACAAATCTAGCGTAGAAATACCATCAAATTTAGAGGGTAAAATTAAAAATTTAAAAATAAAGGTAGGAGACAAAGTTTCAGAGGGTGACTTAATTTTAACTATAGAAAGTACTTCAGAAGTTAAAAAGGAAGAGGTTAAAGAAAAACCAAAAATTGAAAAAGAGTTTAAAAAAACCGAGGTAATAAAACCTGAAATCCAAGAAAAAACATTATCTAAAAATAATATTTCAGATATTGCATCTGCAAGTCCAAAAGCCAGAAAATTTGCTAGAGAACTTGGTGTAAATATTAATCAAGTAGTTGGAAGTCAGAAAGATGGCAGAGTTGTTGAAGATGATATTAAAAAATTCGTCTCTATTAATTCAAAAAACGATTTTGTAGCAAAAGATAGTAAGCCATATAAAATAAAAAATGAATTCGAACATTCTGATTTTGGTGAAATAGAAATTAAAGATATACCAAGAGTTAAAAAATTATCATCGAAATATCTTACGAATTCATGGACAACAATTCCTCATGTTACAAATCATGATGAAGCTGATATAACAGAGATGGAAAGTTTTAGAAGTTCTCTAAAAGATATGTATACTGGAGACAAAATTAAAATTACACCTCTAGCATTTATAATAAAGGCTTTAGTTGCATCTCTTAAGAAATTTCCTAGTTTTAATTCTTCTATCGACGAAATTGAGACTGGAAAAATGACTTTAAAAAAATATTTCCATATTGGGATAGCAGTTGACACGCCAAATGGATTAATGGTTCCAAAAATAAGAAATGTAAATAACAAAAAAATTTCTCTGATAAGTAAAGAGTTAAAAGAGGTAAGCGAACTTTGTAGAAATTTAAAAATTGATAAAAAAGAATTGTTTGGTGGCTCGATGACGATTACGAGTTTAGGTGGTATAGGAGGTTCATTTTTTACTCCTATAATTAATTATCCTGAAGTTGCTATATTAGGAGTAGGAAGATCAGAAAAAAAACAAATTTTTATGAATGGAAAGTTTCAAACTAGGACTATGCTGCCAATTTCTTTATCTTATGACCACAGAATTATTGATGGTGCAGAAGCAGCTAGGTTTAATAATGATCTAAAAGAAAACTTAGGCAAAAATTTTGCCTATAAACTAGCTGTCTAATTAAAAATGAGTAAATCCATATCATTATTTAGTGCCTTATTGTGCACTTTTATTTGGGGAACAACTTTTATTGCCCAAGATACGGGCATGGATAATATTGGCCCTTTTACATTTAATGCTGTGAGGTTTTTTATTGGTTTTCTAGCCATAATCCCACTTATGATTTTATTTGAATTAAAAAATTTTAAATCAGAATTTAAATTAGATAAAAAAACTTTCATAATTTATTCATTATTAATTGGAATTTCTTTATTCTTAGGCTCAGCACTACAACAAGTTGCTTTGCTTTACACAGATGTTGCAAATGCTGCTTTTTTTACAATTTTTTATGTGCCAATGGTACCTATTATCATTTTTTTGTTTGGTAAAAAATCAATGCATTGGAGTGTATGGCCTTCTGTAGTTCTATGTTTAATTGGAGGATATTTATTAACAAATTTTCATGATGCAACAGTAAGATTAGGAGATACTTTAGTTGTTCTAGGAGCTCTATTTTGGAGTACTCATATCATTTTTACTGGGATCATTATAACTAAATACAATCTGCCACTTACTTTAGGAGCTGCGCAGACTTTAATTGTGGCTATTTTTTCATTTATAATTGGAATTATTTATGAAGAATTTATTTTAAGTAATATTTTAATGGAAATTTATTCAATTTTATATGCAGGTATATTATCTGGTGGATTTGCATTTGTATTACAAATTTATGCCCAGCGTAATATTACTCCAGCACCTGCAGCTATAATTTTTTCTCTTGAAGGTGTATTTGCGACTATAGCTGCTTGGTTTATTTTAAATCAAATTCTAGATGTTAATAATTTACTTGGATGCTTTTTTATTCTATGTGGAGTTCTTTTATCTCAATTGCTACCTTTAGTTAAAAAAAAATATATTTAGTAAATTAAATTAAATAAAAATAAGGCAATAACAATTCTATAAATTACAAACGCATTCATTGAAAATTTATTTATATAAATTAAAAAGAATTTAACTGTTAGAAAAGAAAAAATAAAAGAAGATATAATTGCGATAACAACTAAGTAATTAAACTGAATTGATTGTTCAAAAACATCTTTCATGCTTAAGACACTAGCTCCAGTTAATGCTGGAATTGAAAGTAAAAAAGATATCTTACTTGAATCCAATCTATTAAATTTTAAAATTCTCGCAGCTGTTATAGTAATTCCTGCCCTACTCACTCCGGGTACAAGAGAGAAGATTTGGAAAACACCTATAAATATTATTGACTGAAAATTTAAATTTGAAGAAATTTTTTTATCAAATCGATTTTTGTCTGAGATGTATAAAATAATTGCGAATATTAAAGTAGTCCAAGCAATAACCTCTAAATTTCTTAACTGATAAATTAAATTTGTAATATAAAGTATGTATCCAACAATTATTAATGGAATAGATCCTAATATAATTAAATTTAAAATTCTTTTATTTTTTCTGATATCAAACAGTTCATCTTTAAAAAAATAAATTATTGCTATTAGCGATCCTAGATGGAGGCTGATATCAATAAGCAAAGAACTAGATTTAAATTCATATAAAGTAGAAACCAAAACTAAATGAGCAGAAGAACTAATAGGAAGAAATTCTGATATTCCTTGAATTGCAGAGAGAATTAAAACTTCTATAATATTTTGAAACATTATTTCTTCGTAACTTATAAAGTATTTATTTAAAACAATTCGATTTAAGCATATTAGCTATGCAATAATTAAAAACTTGTTTATTAGCAGCAAAAATTTAAAAATTAAGGTCAATATATATGACCTATTTTATGCTTTATATACATAAATCAAGGTATATTTTGCCAAAACTTAAATAATATTATGCCAGATAAAATGCTTAAATTTGTTAAAATAGGTCAACAAACTCCACCTAAAAGGGAGGTTGATACGAGAAAGAAAGATTTTAAGGAAATTTATGACGAGTATATCAATGAAAAAGCCAAAGAACAGTCAAGTAGATGTTCGCAATGTGGAGTACCTTTTTGTCAAGTTCATTGTCCTCTAAGTAACAACATTCCAGATTGGCTTAAACTGACAGCCGAGGGAAGATTAAAGGAGGCGTATGAATTATCCCAAAGCACAAACAATATGCCTGAAGTGTGTGGCCGAATTTGCCCCCAAGATAGATTATGCGAGGGAAATTGTGTAATTGAACAGTCTGGTCATGGAACAGTAACTATTGGATCAGTAGAAAAATATATTACAGATAATGCTTGGGCTCAGGGCTGGGTAAAACCTATTAAGGTAACGAGCGAAAAAAATCAAAGTGTAGGAATTATAGGAGCAGGTCCTGCTGGATTAGCTGCTGCAGAACAATTAAGAAAAAATGGGTATAAAATTACTGTCTACGATAGATATGATAGGGCAGGAGGATTATTAATTTATGGAATTCCAAATTTTAAATTAGAAAAAGAAGTTGTAGAGCGAAGAACAAAACTTTTAAAGGATGGAGGAATTGAATTTGTTCAAAATTTTGAAGTTGGTAAGGACGCAAGCCTAGACCAATTGAGAAAAAAACATGATGCAATTTTAATTGCAACAGGAGTTTATAAAGCAAGAGAAGTAAACTTACCTGGAAATGATCTTGATAATATTTTTTCTGCAATGGATTTTTTAACAGCATCTAATAAGAAAGGTCTAGGAGATGATGTTGAGTTGTTTGATAAAGGAATTTTAAATGCAGAAGGTAAAGACATTGTTGTAATCGGTGGAGGTGACACAGCAATGGATTGTGTAAGAACTTCTATAAGACAGAAGGCAAAATCTGTTAAATGTTTGTATAGAAGAGATAAAGAAAATATGCCAGGATCTGCAAGAGAAGTTGCAAATGCAGAAGAAGAAGGTGTTGAGTTTGTTTGGTTATCAAGTCCTAAAGAATTTAAAGGTACAAATAAAGTAGAAAAAATAATTGTAGATCAAATTAAATTAGGTGATCCAGATGAGACAGGAAGAAGAAAGCCACAAGTACAAGAAGGCTCAAGTTATGAAACAAAGGCAGATATGGTCATCAAAGCACTAGGTTTTGATCCTGAGGATTTACCAAATTTATTTGATAGTATTGAATTACAAGTAACAAAGTGGGGAACTATTAAAACAGATTTTGATACTATGGAAACAAATATAAAAGGGGTGTTTGCTGCTGGCGATATAGTTAGAGGAGCTTCATTAGTTGTTTGGGCGATAAAAGATGGAAGAGATGCAGCAGCTTCAATTAAAACTTATCTAGAGAGTAAATCTAAAGTGGAAAAAAGAGTGGCTTAATGGAAAATTATAAAAAGAACCTTCACCTTTTAAAAGAAAATAATGTTTATTCTGAAGACATGGAGCATGATGCTTGTGGTGTTGGTATAATTGCATCAACTGAAGGTAAAAAATCTCGTAAAGTTGTAGAGTATGGTATTGAAGCGTTAAAAGCTGTTTGGCATAGAGGCGCTGTAGATGCCGATGGGAAAACTGGTGATGGAGCTGGAATTCATGTTGAAATACCAAAAGATTTCTTCATTGAAAAGATAGAAGTGACAGGACACACACATGACAATTCTGAAATATGTGTGGGCATGATATTTCTGCCTCGGAATGATTACGCAGCACAAGAAAGTTGCAAAACTATTGTTGAAAGTGAATTAACAAAAAATGATTTTAGTATTTACGGTTGGAGACAAGTTCCAGTTAATCCAAAAGTTTTAGGAGAAAAGGCATTCCAAACAATGCCTGAGATTATCCAAGTATTGTTTAAACCTTATAATCCAGAATTAACAAATAAAGATTTAGAAAGAAAAATTTATGAAACTAGAAGAAAAATAGAAAACGAAGCTTTTAAAAAATCTTTAAACAATTTTTATATTTGTTCATTGAGTTCTAAGTCTATCATTTACAAGGGCATGTTTTTAGCTGAAGCTATCTCAGATTTCTACCTTGATCTAAAAGATGAGAGATTTGTTTCAAGGTTTGCTATTTTTCATCAAAGATTTTCAACAAACACAGCACCTAGCTGGAATTTAGCTCAACCCTTTAGAGCTATAGCGCATAATGGAGAAATTAATACTTATAGAGGAAATAAAAATTGGATGAAAGTTCATGAACAAGAGATGAACAGTCCTCTTTTTGACAATGTTGAAAACTTAAAACCTGTTATACAACAGGGAACATCAGACTCTGCTGCATTAGACAATGTTTTTGAATTATTAAATATATCTGGTCAGCCCGCTCCTTTGGCGAAGCTTATGTTGGTTCCAGATGCATGGTCTAAAAAAAACAAAACTTTACCAAAAGATCATCAACAATTATTTAATTTTTTAAACAGCACTATGGAGCCATGGGATGGACCGGCAGCTATTGCTGGAACTGATAATGAGTGGGTTATAGCAGCAAATGATAGAAATGGATTAAGACCTTTAAGATACGCAATTACAAAAGACAAATTATTATTTGCAGGTTCTGAAACAGGAATGATTGAATTAAATGAAAAAAGAATTTTGTCAAAGGGAAGATTGGGTCCTGGGGAAATAATTGGAGTTAGAATAGAAAAAGGAAAAGTATTTACTAACAAGCAAATAAAAGATCATTTAGCTAAAGAATATAAACACTTTAATTCACAAATTATTGACCTAGATGATAAGTTGACTATTTTAGATGAAAAAAATTCTTTTTCGGGTGATGATTTAAGAAGAAGGCAATATACTTTTGGAATAAGTTTAGAAGACCTTGAGCTCATACTCCATCCTATGGCAGAAGATGCTAAAGAAGCAACTGGATCTATGGGGGACGATACTCCATTGGCTGTTTTGTCAGATAGGTATAGACCATTATACCATTTTTTTAGACAGAATTTTAGCCAAGTTACAAACCCACCAATAGACTCTTTAAGAGAGAACAAGGTTATGAGTTTGAAAACAAGATTTGGAAATCTTGGTAATATTTTAAATTTTGATAATTTAACAAAGCAAAATATTTATGTTTTAAATAGTCCAATATTATCAAATTCTCAGTTTGAAAAATTTATAAATTTTTTTGGCAATAATTCATCTATAATTGATTGTACTTTTTCTGAGGAAGAAACTTTATTTGATTCAATTAAAAAAATTCAAAAAGAAGCTGAAATTGCAGTAAGACAGGGAGTTACTCAATTGATTTTAAGTGATAAAGAGCTTTCTAGCTCAAAACTTCCAATACCAATGCTTTTAGCAGTTGGATCAATTAATTCATTTCTTATTGAAAAAAAACTAAGAGGATATGTATCAATCAATGTTCAATCTGGAGAGGCTTTAGATACACACTCTTTTGCAACCTTAATAGGAGTTGGAGCAACTACTGTAAATCCATATTTAGCATTTGATAGTTTATTTCAGCGTCATGAAAAGAAATTATTTGGTCAATTTAGCTTTGATGAATGTGTGGAGAGATACATCAAATCAGTAAACGCAGGTCTATTAAAAATTATGTCTAAGATGGGTATTTCAGTTCTAAGTTCTTATAGAGGTGGATGTAACTTTGAAACTGTAGGTTTAAGCAGAACAATTGTTGCAGATTATTTTCCAGGAGTTGTCTCTAAAATTTCAGGTATTGGACTTAACGGTATAGAGAAAAAAATTCGAGAGATTCATAAAGAGGCATTTGAAAGTTCTCAAACTATATTGCCGATAGGTGGTATATACAGATATCGTAAAAATGGTGAAACACATCAATATCAGGGAAAATTAATCCATTTACTTCAAAGCGCTGTTGGATCTAATTCCTATGATGCTTATAAAAGATATGCAGATGGTATTTATAGTTTACCACCAATAAATCTTAGAGATTTAATTGATTTTAGAGAAAAAAAATTAAGTGGACCAATAGACATTTCTGAGGTTGAACCAATAGAAAATATTTTAAAAAGATTTGGAAGTGGGAGTATGTCTCATGGAGCTTTATCGAAAGAGGCACATGAAACTTTGGCAACTGGTATGAATCGGATCAAAGGCGCTTCATGTAGCGGAGAGGGTGGTGAAGACGCAAGTAGATTTAAAGTTTTAGATAATGGTGACAGCGCAAACTCTAGAGTTAAACAAATAGCTTCTGCAAGATTCGGAGTTACAGTTAATTATCTTAATAATTGTAATGAAATAGAAATTAAAATTGCACAAGGCGCTAAGCCTGGTGAGGGAGGTCAGCTACCAGGATTTAAAGTTACAGAGGAGATTGCTAAACTTAGACATTCAACTCCTGGAGTAACTTTAATATCACCACCACCACATCATGATATTTATTCAATCGAAGATCTTGCACAACTAATTTATGATTTGAAACAGATAAATCCTAAAGCGAGAATAGGAGTTAAATTAGTTGCTTCTTCGGGTGTAGGAACCATTGCTGCTGGTGTAGCTAAAGCAAAAGCAGATATAATATTGATTTCTGGACATAATGGCGGAACAGGAGCAACACCTCAAACAAGTGTTAAGTATGTAGGAATACCATGGGAAATGGGTTTAACGGAAGCAAACCAAGTATTAACTTTAAATAATCTTAGACATAAAGTTACATTAAGAACAGACGGTGGAATTAAAACTGGACGAGATGTGGTGATTGCAGCAATGATGGGTGCTGAAGAATATGGTGTTGCTACTACGGCATTAGTTGCAATGGGATGTATAATGGTAAGGCAGTGTCACTCTAATACATGTCCAGTAGGAGTTTGTACACAAGATGCAAAGCTCAGAGAAAAATTTACTGGAACTCCAGATAAGGTAGTTAATCTTTTCACATTTATAGCCACTGAAGTAAGAGAAATATTAGCAAATTTAGGTTTTAAATCATTGAATGAAGTGATCGGTAGGACAGATTTGCTAAAACAAATTAGTAAAGGTTCTCCAAATTTAGATGATCTAGATTTAAATCCTTTATTTGTTCAAGCTGACACCGGAAGTAATCCAAGGTATTGTGAGGATCAAGAAATAAATAGTGTACCAGATACTCTTGATCAAGAAATCTGGCCAGAAATTGAAAAAGCTTTAGATAATTCTGAAAAAATTGAAAAAGAATATCAAATAAAAAATACTCACAGGGCAGTAGGCACAAGAATTTCTCATCATTTATATAAAAAATATGGTCATGAAAAACTTGATGAAAACTTTTTAGTCTTAAATTTCAAAGGATCAGCGGGTCAATCGTTTGGTGCATTCTCTTCAAAAGGTTTAAAGCTTGTATTAAAGGGAGATGCTAATGATTATGTTGGTAAAGGTTTGTCAGGAGCCACAATTTCAATAAAATTACCTGAGGAGAGTAATTTGGTTTCAAATGAGAATACAATTTTAGGAAATACTGTTCTTTATGGAGCTACTTCAGGAAAACTTTTTGCTGCTGGCCAAGCTGGTGAAAGATTTTCTGTTAGAAATTCTGGTGCAATTACAGTAATTGAAGGATGCGATTCTAATGGATGTGAATATATGACTGGTGGATCTGTAGTAATTTTAGGAGATGTTGGTGATAATTTTGCAGCTGGTATGACAGGTGGAATGGCCTTTATATATGACAAAACCCAACAATTCGAAAAAAAAGTAAATTCAGAGTCAGTAGTTTGGCAAAATTTAGAGACAGATTATTGGAAAGAATATCTAAAAAATTTAGTCAGTGAGCACTTTAAAGAGACTGAATCTCAATTATCAAAAAAAATAATTGAAAACTTTGATGATGAAGTGAATAATTTTGTTCAAGTGTGTCCTAAAGAAATGTTGGATAAATTAAAAAATCCAATAACTTTAAAAAAAGATATAAAAAAAGTTAGCTAAATTAATAATTTAAGCTCTTTTAAAATTATATTAAGCCATTTTTTATTTGATAAACTGTGATCACCTTTTTTTATAATATTTAATTTTTTTTTCGCTTTTGGAAATAATTTTAAAATTTTTCTTGAATATGAGACAGGAACCGCCTCATCTTTTTCACCATGTACCATTGTTACTTTAATATTTGAATTAATTTTCTTGTTTAAGACTTTGTTTTTTCTTCCATCTTTTATTAGTTGTAGAGTAATTGGATATTCATAATTTCCATGTTTTAATTGATAAATGCCTTTACGGATTGTTTCCTTTTTCATTGTTTTGGTAAATTTTTTCCACATCAAATTTTCTAAAAATTCGGGAGCAGCCCCTATTCCTAAAAATCCTTTAATCTGTTTTTTGAAAATTTTGAATTGATTTAATGAAATCCATGCACCCATACTTGAACCAATTAACACAAATTCTTTTTTTTTAACGTATTTTCTTATTAAAATTGATGTCTCTTTACTCCATTTTGAAATATTTCCATTTACAAATTTTCCAGAAGATTTCCCATGACCAGAGTATTCCAGTGCCAAAAAACTTTTTTTATTTTTTTTTGCAAACTTTAAAAATGCATTTGGTTTTTTACCTTCAAGGTCTGACATGAAACCATGTAAAAAAACTACAAATTGACTATCTCTATAAACTTTTACAATATATCTAATTTTCTTTGAATTTGATATCTTGTGGTATTTGAATTTTGCCATAATCGTTTATTAGTTATAACTATTAATATATAATCATATCAAATGACATCTGATTTAAAAGTTTTGCAGGTTATCCCAAAATTAGGGTATGGGGGTGCTGAAACAGGCTGTTATGATATCGCACACTATTTACCAGAAAATAATTGTAAATCATTTATTGTAACAAGTGGGGGCGAATTACTTAAATTTGTTGATAAAAAAAAAGTAAAAGTATTTAGATTGCCGGTACATAGCAAAAACCCATTATTAATTTTGATAAATGCTTTAATTTTAATTGGTATAATTTTAATTAATAATATCTCAATAGTTCATGCAAGAAGTAGAGCTCCAGCTTGGTCTTGTTTACTTGCAACGAAACTAACTGGTAGAAAATTTGTTACAACATTTCATGGGACATACAATTTTAAAAATAATTTAAAAAAAATCTATAATTCTGTTATGACTAGATCTGATCTAATAATTGCAGGATCCAACTTTATATTTTCACATATAAAACAAAATTATTCTAAATATCTAAATGATAAAAAAAAATTGTTAGTTGTTTTTAGAGGAATTAATGTTGATTATTTTGATCCAACAACAAAAATTGAGTCAGATGAAAAAAAATTATTAACAAAATGGGATATAGAAAAAGATAAAAAAATTATTCTTTTGCCTGGCAGATTAACATCTTGGAAAGGACAAGAAGTTTTTATTGAAGCAGTTAATTTAGTTAATATAGAATTGGGTTATGAAGCATTTTATGCAGTTATCCTTGGAAGTGACCAAGGAAGAGATTTATATAAGAAAAAGTTGATTAGACTTTCAGAGCAATACAGATTAACAAATCAAATTAGATTTATAGATCACTGCAAAGATATGGCATTAGCTTATAAAGTTTCAGACATAGTAGTTTCAGCATCTATCGAGCCGGAAGCTTTTGGAAGAGTTTCTGTTGAAGCACAATCAATGCAAAAACCCGTTATTGCAAGTAATATTGGGGGCTCTAATGAAACAATTATTGATGAAAAGACAGGTTTTTTATTTGAGTCGGGAAATGCTAAATCCTTAAGTCAAAAAATTTTAAAACTTCTTTTTTTAGATGAAATGCTATTAAAATCAATTGGTAATGAGGGAAGAAAGAATATAGTTAAAAAATTTAATGTTGAAAAAATGTGCTTTTCTACTTATTCAGAGTATAAGAGATTATTAAACTAAATGCCGATAATAACATTACCTGATGGAAACAACATTGATTTCCCTAACAAAGTAACTGGAACGGAAGTCGCTGAAAAAATTAGCAATTCATTAGCCAAACAAGCCATGGTTATGAGTGTTAATGGTGAACTAAAAGACCTTAATCATTTAATTGATAAAGATTGTTCTGTAAAAATTTTTACTTCAAAAAATCCAGAAGGCTTGGAAACAATAAGACACGATACAGCTCATATTTTAGCTATGGCTGTTCAAGAATTATTTCCTGGCACACAAGTTACAATTGGACCAGTGATTGAAAATGGATTTTATTACGACTTTGCCAGAAAAGAACCATTTACAGAGGATGATCTGGTTAAAATTGAAAATAAAATGAAAGAGATTGTGGATAGGGATGAAATAACAAAAAGAGAAGTTTGGGAAAGAAATAAAGCAATTAGCCATTTTAAAAAAAAAGGAGAAATTTATAAAGCTGAGCTCATCGAAGCGATACCAGAAAATGAAGATGTATCAATTTACTTTCATGGTGAATGGCATGATTTATGTAGAGGTCCGCATCTCTCCTCTACAGGAAAAATCGGAAAATATTTTAAACTTACAAAAGTATCAGGAGCATACTGGAGAGGAGACTCTAATAATGAAATGTTGCAACGAATATATGGAACGAGCTGGGCAACTCAAAAAGATTTAGATGAATATTTAAAAAGAATCGAAGAAGCTGAAAAAAGAGATCATAGAAAACTTGGAAAAGAAATGGACTTATTTCATTTTAGAGAAGAAAGTCCTGGATCAGTATTTTGGCATGAAAAAGGATGGGCCTTATTTCAGAAATTAATTAACTATATGAGAAGTAGACAAGATGCAGCTGGTTATAAGGAGGTAAATACACCAGAAATATTAGACAGACAATTATGGGAAAAATCTGGGCATTGGGAAAAATATGGGGAAAATATGTATACCTCAGAAACACCAGATGAAAAAGTATTTGCAATTAAACCAATGAATTGCCCTGGTCATATTCAAGTATTTAATCAGGGATTAAAAAGCTACAGAGATTTACCTTTACGTATTGCAGAATTTGGAAAAGTACATCGGTATGAACCATCTGGAGCCTTACATGGATTATTAAGGGTAAGAGCGTTCACTCAAGATGATGCTCATATATTTTGCTCTGAGGATCAAATTACTAGTGAATGTTTAGAGGTAACTAATTTAATTTTAGATATTTACAAAGATCTTGGTTTTGAAAATGTAATTCTTAAATACGCTGATAGACCAGAGGTAAGAGTTGGAGATGATAAGATTTGGGATAAAGCAGAGGCTTCGTTGCTTGAGGCAGTTAAAGCTTCCAAGTTAGAATATAGTATTAATAAGGGTGAGGGAGCATTTTATGGTCCAAAAATTGAATTTGTTTTAAGAGATGCAATCGGTAGAGATTGGCAATGCGGAACTTTACAAGTTGATTTAAACTTACCTGGAAGATTAGATGCATCATATGTAAATAAAGATGGAATTAAAAAAGTTCCTGTTATGTTACACAGAGCGTTATTTGGTTCTTTAGAAAGATTTGTTGGAATTCTAATTGAAAACTACGCAGGCAAGTTTCCTTTCTGGATATCTCCTTTACAGACAATGGTTATACCCATCTCAGAGGAATTTAATGATTACGCAGTTGAAGTATCTAAAAAAATTAAAAATGCAGGTATTAGTTCTGCAGTAGACTTAAAAAATAATAATTTAAATTATAAAATAAGAGATCATTCTTTAGAAAAAATACCACTTTTGTTAATTTGTGGTAAAAAAGAAGTTGACTCCAATTCAGTAACTATTAGAAGATTAGACTCTAATAAACAAGAAAATATGGGTATAGATCAATTCTTAAAAACATTCTCTGCTTTAAACAAAGTATCATCAAACTAAGTGGCAGATTTCAAACAAAATTATTTTCAAAGAAGAACCAAGGACAGAGGTCCAAGATCTAATAATAGAATTTCTTCTCCTGAGGTACAGGTTATAGCAAGTGATGGAGAAAATCTTGGAGTGATGAATACCAATGAGGCTATTTCTATGGCAAAAAATCAAGGTTTAGATTTAATTGAAATAGCACCTAATGCAAATCCTCCTGTATGTAAAATAATGGATATGGGTAAATATAAGTATGATGCTCAAAAAAAAGCAAATCTTGCAAAGAAAAAACAAAAAATTGTTGCTTTAAAAGAAATTAAAATGAGACCAGTCACGGAAACTCATGATTATGAGTTTAAAGTTAAAAATGCTAAAAAATTTATAGCTAAAGGAGATAAGGTCAAATTCACTATAAGATTTAAAGGTAGAGAACTTCAGCATTCCCATCTAGGAAATGAACTAATGGGCAAAATTAAAGAAGATATGAAGGATATCGGTAAGGTAGAATTGCATCCCAAGTTTGATGGCAAGCAAATGATTATGGTAATTCAGCCATTATAACCCTTAATAGAGGTTGTAAAATTATATCTTTCTTTGTATAAGTCCGCAGAATTATGCCAAAACTAAAAACAAAAAGCTCAGCAAAAAAAAGATTTAAAATATCTGCTAAGGGTAAAGTTATTTCTGCTCAAGCAGGTAAAAGACATGGCATGATTAAAAGAACGAATTCACAAATAAGAAAACTAAGAGGTACTACAACATTGTCTAAACAAGATGGAAAAATTGTTAAGTCATACATGCCTTACAGTTTAAGAGGTTAATAATGGCAAGAGTTAAAAGAGGTGTAACTAGCAAAGCTAAACATAAAAAAGTTTTAAAAGCTGTAAAAGGTCAATGGGGCAGAAGAAAAAATACCATTAGAGTTGCTAAGCAAGCTATGGAAAAATCCATGCAATACGCTTACAGAGACAGAAGAAATAAAAAAAGAGATTTTAAATCATTGTGGATACAGAGAATCAATGCTGGAGTTAGAGCCGAAGGCTTGACTTATTCAAAATTTATCAATGGATTAAATAAATGTGGTATTGCAATAGATAGAAAAATTCTTGCTGAAATTGCTTACGATAGCCCAGAAGCATTCAAAACAATTGTACAAAAAGCTCAATCAGCTTTAAATTAATCTTCGCTATTGTTTTTATTTCTTAAGGAAATAATCTACTAATATGTCAGAGATAAAAAATATTAGAGATCAGTTTATATCAAAGATTGAAAATGATTTAAGCATTGATCAATTAAATGAAATTAAAACAGAACTCTTTGGAAAAAATGGTTTAATTTCATCAAAATTTAAAACAATAGGATCAATTCCAGAGACTGATAGAAAAAAATTTGCATCAGATTTAAATAAAGCTAAAGACGAACTTCAGAATTTGATAACTTCTAAAATTAATGAGATAGAAGGAAAAAAAATAAACGAAAAATTAGAAAAAGAAAAAGTTGATATAACTTTACCTGAAAGACCATTCGTTAGAGGAAAGGTTCATCCAGTATCGCAAACTATTGATGAAATTTCTTCTATTTTCTCTGAAATAGGATTTAGTGTTGAGGAAGGCCCTGATGTTGAAAATGAATATAACAACTTTACTGCTTTAAACACACCTGACAACCATCCAGCAAGAGATATGCATGATACATTTTACTTAGATGAAAACAAAGAAGTTTTGTTACGAACTCATACTTCACCAGTTCAAATTAGAACTATGCTAAAAGATAAACCTCCATTTAAGATCATTGCTCCTGGGAGAACTTATAGATCTGATAGTGATCAAACACACGCACCAATGTTTCATCAAGTAGAAGGTTTGCACATTGACAGAAATATTAATATGGGACATTTGAAAGGATGCTTGAATTATTTTATTAAAGAATTTTTTGAAGTCGAAAAAATTAAAATGAGATTTAGACCTAGTCATTTTCCATTTACAGAACCATCTGCAGAAGTTGATATTGGCTATGAAATAAAAGATGGCAAAATAATTATCGGAGAAGGAGATAAGTGGCTTGAAATTTTAGGCTGTGGCATGGTGCATCCTAATGTTTTAAAATACGTAAAAGTAGATCCTTCTAAATATCAAGGATACGCTTTTGGTATAGGTATAGACCGATTAGCAATGCTTAAATATGGCATTAATGATTTAAGAGCATTTTTTGATTGTGACTACAGATGGCTAAATCATTTTGGTTTTGATCCACTTGATGTTCCTTCAAATTACAGAGGTTTAAGCAGATGAAGATTACATATGATTGGTTAAAAGATCATTTAAAAATAAGTGCTAAAGAAGATAAACTTATTGAGAAACTAACAAACATAGGTCTTGAGGTTGAAAGTATAGAAAATTTAACTGAAGGATTAGATTTATTTAAAGTAGCAAAAATCATAAAAACAGAAAAACACCCAAACGCAGATAGACTTAAAGTTTGTGATGTTGATGTTGGTAATAAAGAAATCAAAAAAGTTGTTTGTGGTGCTGCAAATGCAAGAGAGGGCCTTCTTACGGTATATGCCCCGCCAGGAGCAATAATCCCAAAAAACAAAACTAAGATTGTTGTTGCTAAAATTAGAGACGTTACATCATATGGAATGCTCTGTTCTGAATCAGAATTGAATTTATCAGATGAAAGTGATGGGATTACTGAGCTGTCATCATCCAAATATGCCAAAAATATTGGAAAAAGTTATTTTTCTAAATCAAATTCTAATCTTATCGATTTATCAATTACACCAAATAGACCAGACTGTCTTGGAGTTCGGGGGATAGCAAGAGATTTATCAGCCGCAGGTTTTGGAAGCTTAAAACCAGAAAAAGATAAAAAAATTAAATCTAATACAAAACAGACCTTAAAAGTAAAAATAACAAAAGAAAAAAATCAAGGCTGTTTATCTTTTGGTAGCTGCTTGATAACTAACGTCAAAAATACGGAAAGTCCTCAGTGGTTGAAAGATAAATTAATTTCTATAGGCCAAAAACCAATATCTGCAATTGTAGATATCACTAATTATGTCATGATTGATATTAATCGTCCTTTGCACGCATACGATGCTGACAAAATTGTGAAGGGAATAATTGTTAGAAATTCAAAATCAGGAGAAGAATTTACTGCTCTAGATAACAAAAATTATAAACTAGATGATGGAATGTGTGTAATAAGTGATAACAAAGGCGTGTTAGGCCTTGGAGGAATTATTGGAGGAACAAGATCAGGTACAGAGTTAGATACAAAAAATGTTTTATTAGAATCTGCTTATTTTGATCCAAGATCAATTAGAAAAACTGCTAAAAAATTGAATATCGATACAGATGCTAAATTTAGATTTGAAAGAGGCATTGATCAGTTATCTATAGAAAATGGATTAAATAAAGCAGCTTTTTTAATTAAAGAAATTTGTGGTGGTGAAATTAGTAAAATAGATATTCAAAAAATTGAATCTTATAAAAACAAAGTAATAAAATTTGAACCTAAAACGTTTGAAAAAATTACTGGTTTTAAAATTTCAATCAAGGAAATGATAAACATTTTAGAAAAACTTGGTTTTAAATTAAAAAAAGAAAAAAAATTTTTTAAATTATCAGTTCCATCTTGGAGACCAGATATTGTTCAAGAAATTGATATAGTTGAGGAACTTGTAAGAATAAGTGGCTATGAAAAAATAAAAATAGAAAATCCTATTAAAGAAAGATTAAAAAATACTTTAAATTCAACTCAAAAGTTATTTCATTTTCTTCAAAGAGCAGTAGCATCAAAAGGGTATGTTGAAGCAATTACATGGTCTTTTACAGACGCTAAATATAATAATCACTTTAAAGAGGCCAATAAAGAAATAAAAATTGTAAATCCAATTAGCTCTGAACTGGGAGTATTAAGAAATTCTATTTTTTCAAATTTAGTAATGTACATTAGCAAAAACTTAGATAGAGGAATTAAAGATTTATCAATATTTGAAATAGGGCCAATATTTTATGGTTCACAACCTGGAGAACAGAATACAATTGTTTGTGGTTTGTCAGCTGGAAAAAAATCTAGACTTTCATGGATTGAAAAAGAAAGAAATATAGATGTTTTTGATATTAAAAGAGATGTTATACAAACTTTAGTAGAAGCTGGTTATGACTCAGAAAAATTTTATATTGATGATGAAAGCCCCAATTATTATCATCCAGGAAAATCAGGCAGAGTATTTTTAAATAAGGGAAAAGATAAGGTTGCTGCCTATTTTGGCGAAATTCATCCAAACATTATCAAAACGCTAGATATTAAAACAGAAACTTTAGTAGGTTTCGAAATATTTCTAGATAATTTAAAATTAGCTAAAAAACCTTTAAAAGATCAAAAAACAAAATATTCAGTATCAGACTTTCAAAAATCTGAAAGAGATTTTGCATTTATTATTGATAGAAAAATAAAAGTACAAGATTTAATAAGTGTAATTTCTAGCATTGATAAAAATTTAATCTCAAACATTAAAGTATTTGATGTTTATGAGGGAGAAAATATTCCTGAAAATCAAAAATCAATTGCTCTCAGTGTAACAATTCAATCTTCAGAAAAAACTCTAACGGATAATGATTTGGAAAAAATTAATAATTTGATAATAGAAACAGTTGAAAATAAAACTGGTGCTAAAATTCGTTCCTAAAATAAATTAATGAGTTTAATTGATAATATAAGAAATTTTGCAATTATTGCGCATATTGATCATGGAAAATCTACTATTGCTGATCGGATTATTCATAGTTGTGGTGGATTAACTGAAAGAGAAATGAAAGCTCAGGTTTTAGACTCTATGGATATTGAACGTGAAAGAGGAATCACAATTAAAGCCCAAACAGTTAAATTAAATTACAAAGCAAAAAATGGAAAAAATTATATTTTGAATATTATTGATACCCCAGGCCATGTTGATTTTAGTTATGAAGTTAGCAGATCTTTATATGCATGCGAAGGTTCAATTTTAATCGTAGATAGTACACAAGGGGTAGAAGCTCAAACTTTAGCAAATGTTTATCAAGCTTTAGACACAAATCATGAGATAGTACCAGTTTTAAATAAAGTTGATTTACCTGCATCAGATTTAGATAGAACAAAAAAACAAATAGAAGAAGTGATAGGAATTGATACCGAAAATGCAATTCCGTGTTCAGGTAAAACCGGAGAAGGAATAGAAAATATTTTAGAGAAAATTATAACAACATTACCAGCTCCAAAAGGAGAAAGTTCTGCAGATCTAAAATGTTTATTGGTTGATAGTTGGTATGATACATATCTAGGTGTAGTGATTTTAGTGAGAGTGATAGATGGCAAACTTTCTAAACACATGAAAATAAAAATGATGTCTACTAATCAGGAGTATATTGTTGAAAAAGTTGGGGTTTTTACGCCAAAGCCAGTAGACATAAATGAACTAAAAACAGGTGAAATTGGTTTTATTACAACAGGAATTAAAGTTTTGTCTGAAACAAAAGTTGGAGATACTATTTGTGATGCTTCAAAACCTTTAAAAGATGCTTTGCCAGGATTTAAACCAAGTAAGCCGGTAGTTTTCTGTGGGTTGTTTCCAGTAGATAGTTCTGAGTTTCAAAAACTTAAAGATGGTTTAGCTAAATTACAATTGAATGATGCAAGTTTTTCTTTTGAGCCAGAGACATCATCTGCTTTAGGATTAGGTTTTAGATGTGGATTTTTAGGATTACTTCATTTGGAAATTGTGACAGAAAGATTAGAAAGAGAATTTGATGTTAATTTATTAACAACTACACCCGGTGTTGTTTATAAAGTTTATCTCAATAATGAAAAAATAATTGATCTTCAAAATCCATCAAGTTTACCTGATCCAACTTTAATAAAATATATAGAAGAGCCATGGATAAAAGCAACAATCATTACTCCTGATCAATATTTAGGCTCAATTATAAAAATGTGTCAGGATAAAAGAGGAATTCAGACTAATTTGAGTTATTCAGGTAATAGAGCTGTAGTGAATTATGAGTTACCATTGAATGAAGTTGTTTTTGATTTTAATGATAGATTGAAATCTATGACTAGTGGCTATGCTAGTTTTGACTATGAGATTATTGAGCATAGAGAAGGAGATTTGGTAAAACTTGGTATTCTAGTAAATGGAGAACCAGTTGATGCTTTAGCGATGATGATACATAAAGACTTTGCGCAAAAAACTGGAAGAGAGGTTTGTGAAAAATTAAAAGATTTAATACCTCGACATAACTTTATGATTCCAGTTCAAGCTGCAATAGGGGGTAAAATTATTGCTAGAGAAACAATTAAAGGTTTTAAAAAAGATGTTTTAACTAAAATTCACGGTGGTGGAGCAACTGATAGAAAAAGAAAACTTTTAGAAAAACAGAAAAAAGGAAAAGCTAGATCAAAACAATTTGGAAGAGTCGAAATTCCACAAGAGGCATTTATTGGTGTACTTAAGATTTCAAAAGAAAAATAGCTGGAGAGGTGGCCGAGTGGTTGAAGGCGCACGCTTGGAAAGCGTGTAAAGGAGCAATTCTTTCATGGGTTCGAATCCCATTCTCTCCGCCATTAAATTAATCACTTAAAGTTTTTATAATAATAATTTGAGATAAACTCATCTCTTCCAATAAATTTATTAAATAATTTATAACCTATGTGATTTAATAAATTATTAGTATTTTCAAAGTTTTTTTTTGTTATTTCTACTTGAAGTATTACATCGTTTTCATTTAGCAAATCCTTTATTCCTTGAATTACATTATATTCATGACCTTCAACATCAATTTTTATACATAATTTTTTTTTTTTAAATTTTAATACTTCACTACCAGTTTTAAAATCACAAATAAAAATTTTTGTTTTTAGATATTTTTTTTCCTCTTTATTTATTATAGTCGATCCTCCACTTTGGAGATATCCAAACTTCTCCAAAGATGTCATTTCAAGTGGACCTGAAGAATTTGACAAACCAAAGTTGTTTATATTTATTCTATCGCTTAATTTTGAGTTTAATTTTATTGTATTTTCAAATTTAACAAAGGCTTCTGTATTAGGTTCAAAAGCTATTACTTTTAGTTTATTAAATTCTGTTGCTAATTTAACGCTATAATAACCACAATTTGCTCCAACATCTAAAAAATATTCAAAATGATACAAGTTATATAATTTTATTAAAAAATTAATTTCTTTTTCCTCATATGTTTGCTTAGTTATTAATTCTCTATCTATAGGATCAAGAAAATCTAAGTACATTTTAATACCTGCTATATTAAAATACCCTCGATTTATCTTTAAAGTTTTTAAAATTCTAATTTTTATACCTGTAAAAAGTTTTTTAAATATCATTGTAAATTAATGTTGATTTTAAAGGTAAATAATATCATTTAAATTTGTTTTAAAAATTATAATTCAACAAATTTGAAAAAAAAATGTTATAATTTTGTTTTTCCAAAATTTAAAAAAATGACAAATAAAAATATATATCAGGCAGATTCCATTAAAGTTTTAAAAGGTCTTGAAGCGGTTAGAAAAAGACCGGGTATGTATATTGGAGACACAGATGATGGAACTGGTTTACATCACATGGTCTATGAAGTTGTTGATAACTCTATTGATGAGGCATTAGCAGGATATTGTAAAAATATTAATGTAAAAATTAACTCTGACGGAACAATTACAGTAAATGATGATGGAAGAGGTATTCCTGTTGATATTCATAAAGGAGAAAAAAAATCAGCAGCAGAAGTAATTATGACCCAACTTCATGCCGGTGGTAAGTTTGATCATGACTCTTATAAAGTTTCTGGTGGACTGCATGGTGTAGGTGTTTCAGTTGTTAATGCACTTTCGGAAAAATTACAGTTAGAAATATTTAGAGATGGAAAAAAACACTATATAGAATTTCAAAATGGTGAAGCCAAAGCTCCTTTAAAGGTTGTCGGAAAAGCAAAAAATACTGGAACTCAAATTACTTTTTTACCTTCTAAAGGAATTTTTTCTTCAATAAAATTTAGTGCAAATATATTAATTAAAAGAATGCGTGAATTAGCATTTTTAAATAAAGGAATAAAAATAATTTTTACTGATGCCAGCCAAAAGAAAGAAAAAATATCAGAATTTAAGTTTGATGGAGGAGTTCTTGAATTTGTAGATTTTTTAGATGAAAAGAGAGAAAAGTTACAAAATAAAAATGGAAACGACTTATTTAGAAAACCAATTTATATAGAAGGTAAAAAAAATAATATCGAACTGGAATGTTCTTTAAAATGGAATGCTGGATATACGGAAGATATTTTTCCATACACGAATAATATATACCAAAAAGATGGTGGAACTCATTTATTAGGTTTCAGAAGTGCATTAACTAGAGTAGTAAACAAATATGCTAATGAGAATAATTTACTAAAGAAAAATAAATTAGCAATTTCAGGTGATGATATCAAGGAAGGTCTAACTTGCGTGCTTTCAACTAAAATTCCTGATCCAAAATTTTCATCTCAGACAAAAGATAAGCTAGTTTCATCAGAAGTAAGGATGATTGTAGAGACATTAGTAAATGAAAAGTTATCTATTTGGTTTGACCAAAATCCCTCTGTTGCAAAAATTATTTTAGCTAAAGTTATCCAAGCTGCAATGGCTAGAGATGTTGCTAGAAAAGCAAGAGAAAATGTAAGAAGAAAAGGAGCCCTTGAATTAAGCGGTCTTCCTGGAAAATTAGCTGATTGTCAAATTGGCAAACAAGAAGGAACTGAATTGTTTATTGTAGAGGGGGATTCTGCTGGTGGATCAGCTAAACAAGGAAGAAATAGAGCAAATCAAGCAGTTTTACCACTAAGAGGTAAAATACTTAATACTTATGTAGAAGATTTTAATATGAAAAAAAATGGTAACGGCAATGGAAATGGTTCTGATCAAAGAACAAAGGCCTTATCCAAAATGATTTCTTCAAATGAAATCGTTACTTTGATTAATGCTCTAGGTTTGGACCCAAAAGCACAAGAGATTGATTTAAAAGATTTAAGATATGGAAAAATTATTATTATGACGGATGCCGATGTAGATGGTTCCCATATAAGAGCCCTTCTTTTAACTTTTTTCAATAATAAACCATTTAATAAGTTAATTGAAAATGGTCATGTTTATTTAGCACAGCCACCTTTATTTAAAATTAACAAAGGGTCTAAAGGCATTTATATTAAGGATGAGAAGGAGTTAGAAGATCACATAATAAATAATAATAAGGAGTTAAAAAAAATTAAAAAAGGATCTAAAGATTATTCAAAAAAAATTGATGAGGAAAAATCAAAAATGAATATCCAAAGATTTAAAGGTCTTGGAGAAATGAATCCGGAAGAATTATGGAGTACTACATTAGACCCAGAAACAAGAAATTTACTGCAAGTACAATACTCAAAAGATTTAAAAAAGGATCAAAGTTTAATTCATACTTTGATGGGCAACGATGTAGCATTAAGAAAAGATTTTATAGTTTCTAATGCTATAAATGTTAGAAATCTTGACATTTAAAAATGAAGTTCTTTGAAACTTCAAAATATCATTCTTTTAAAAAATCAACTTATGTTACTCTAAGATGGATCGGAATCATTGGACAATTAGGTGCAGTCAATTTTGTATATTTATTTTTAAATTCTAGTTTTGATTTTGTTACTTCAAATATAGTTATACTTCTTGGTATATTAAGTAATTTATATTTAATTTTCATTTATAAAAAAACACAATTATCAGACAGATCTGCTTTTTTATTCTTACTTATAGATATTTTACAGTTGGGTGTGCTTCTTTATTTATCAGGTGGAATAACTAATCCATTTGTAATTTTTATATTGATACCAAGTGTTTTTTCCTCGTCAAATTTAAGTTTAAGAACTAATACTTTATTAGTTATCTTAACAATAATTATAATTATATTTCTAACTTTTAATCATCAAAATTTACCAATTAATTTAAATAGTGATTTTCATAATAATCATTATTTTTATTACTCTATACCAACATCATTAATTATTGCTTTGGTATTTTTAAATTACTTTGCAATGACATTTGGAGCACAATCTAGATTAAGAAAAGAGGCATTAGGTAAAATGGAAGAAGTAATGGCTAAAGAACATGAACTTTTATCTTTAGGTGGCCAAGCTGCTGCTGCAGCACATTCTTTAGGCACTCCACTTTCAACAATAACAATAATTGCTCATGATTTAATGGAACAATTTAAGGGTCAGAAGGATATAGAAAAAGATATTGAATTATTAAACAGTCAAGTTGATCGATGTAATGAAATTTTAAAGCGTTTAACTCTTAACCCGGTCGAAGAAGATGAATTTATAGATAAGGATATTAATATTCGAGATTATTTACATGAAATTATTTTATCTTTTAAAGAAATTACTAAAAAAGAGTTTGTTTTTAATTTTGATCAAGATTCAAATCCTAAAAAAATCAGTAAATCTATAGAGATAGTTTATGGGTTAAGAAATTTTATTGGAAACGCTAACAAATTTTCAAAAAACAAAATTTTTATTAACTTAAAAAGTGATAATGAAATGACCGAAATAACAATTGAAGATGATGGTGGTGGCTATCCAAGAGATATTCTGTCAAAAATTGGAGAACCATATTTAAAATCAAGTTATCCTAATGACAAGTCAAAGCAAGGCCTTGGTCTTGGATTGTTTATTGGAAAAACTTTATTAGAGAAAAATTTCGCATCAGTACACTGTAGGAATTCTAAAACACGTAGTGGAGCAGAAGTTAATATAAAATGGAAGAATAGAGAATTATTTAATATTTAGTGATATTTTTTCTTCGTATCAAATAATGAACTTAATTGAGATATCATAACATCTCCTAATTCGTTTACGTCAGTAATTTTTATTGCCTTGTCATAATACCTTGAAACATCGTGACCGATTCCTATTGCTAGCACCTCGATATCAGATTTGTTTTCAATAAATTTAACTATCCTTTTTAAATGTTTTTCTAAAAAGTCTCCTGAATTTACAGAAAGAGTTGAGTCATCTACAGGAGCTCCATCAGAAATTACCATTAAAATTTTTCTTTCCTCTTTTCTTTTTTTAATTCTATTGTAAGCCCATGATATTGCTTCTCCATCAATGTTTTCTTTAAGCAAGCCTTCTTTAAGCATCAGTCCTAAATTATTTTTTGCTTGTCTCCAATGGGTATCTGCTCCTTTGTAAATTATATGTCTTAGGTCGTTCAATCTTCCTGGTGTTTTAGGTTTAGAATTTTTGGTCCATAACTCTCTACTCTGTCCACCCTTCCAATTTTTAGTTGTGAAACCTAAAATTTCTACTTTCACAGAGCACCTTTCTAGTGTTCTGGATAAGATATCTGCACAAATAGCGGCAATAGTAATTGGTCTTCCTCTCATAGATCCAGAATTATCTATGAGCAAAGTTACCACTGTATCTTTAAAATCTAAATCTTTCTCTTTTTTGAATGATAAAGAGTTGTATGGATCCATAATAATTCTTGGAAGTTTTGAACTGTCCAATAATCCCTCCTCTAAATCAAATTCCCATGCTCTATTTTGTTTTGCAAGCAATTGTCTTTGAAGTTTATTAGCAAGCTTTGTTATAATATCTTGAAAGCCTATTAATTGTTGATCTAAATTTTTTCTTAGTTTTGTTGCTTCATCTGCATTTTCTAGATTTTCAGCTTTTACAACTTCATCAAACTGAGTTGTAAATATTTTATAATCTAAATTGATATTATCTATTTTTTTTTGAGCTACTTGCTCAGAACTTTGTTCATCTGACTCTGTGTCTGACAGTTGTTCATCAAAGTTAACATCATCAATACTATAATCAGCATCTAGTGAAGCCTCTGATACATTTTCCTCATTTTCATCTTTATTATCTTCTTTGTCATTATTTTCATCTTCATTTGATGGATTATCTTGTCCTTGATCTTGATTTTCTTCTTTTTTTTCGTCCTCATCTTCACTTTGGAAAATATCCATTTCTTCCAATATTTCTGAAAACTTTGAACTGTAAATATTTTGATTTTCAAGATTTTTAAGTAAAAATTCTTTATGTTTTTCTATGGCGTCCTCAAAGTCTTTTTCCCAAAAATTCAGCATTTTTGTTGTTAGAGGGGTTAGCTTAATTTTATGAAAATTCTTAAGCATATATAGTTCGAATGCCTCTGAAACAGATACATCCTCTTTAGTTTTTAGTTGATCTTTTCTTTTACGATTTATTATTTGATGATAATTTTCTTGAAAATTTTTCTCAATCCCTTTTAGCATTTTTCCGCCAAGTGTCTCATAACGTATTTTTTCAGCAATATTATAAAGAGATCTAGAAGATGTATTTGAGGGAAGGTTTTTTTTGTAAATTGTTTCATTACAAAATTTTTTTTTCAAAGCAGATGAATCTGTTTCTGCACGCAATCTTATAAAATCAGCTGGACTAGTTAAATTATCGATCTCTAGAAAATTAAATTCTTTTATTTTTTTTTCTTCAGAATTTATTTTTTTCACATCAAAATCATCAGCAATTACTTTTGCCGTAGAAGTTAAAGCAATTTTGAATTTTTCTTTTAAATTATTTTCTTTTGTGCTCATTAGATTTGAATATTAATCAAAGATTCTGGCAACTCTTCACCAAAACATCTTTGATAATATTCTGCGATAGTATTTTTTTCAATATCATCACATTTATTAAGAAAAGTTACTCTAAAAGCGTAACCAGTGTCTTTAAATATCTCTGCATTTTCTGCCCAATGCAACACCGTTCTTGGGCTCATCACTGTTGAAATATCTCCTGCAATAAATCCTTTACGCGTTAAAGATGCTACTTTTATCATGTTAGCAACCTTCTCTTTTCCCTTTGCGTTATTTAAGTTTTTATTTTTAGACAAAACAATGTCCATTTCTCTATCTAGACTAAGGTAATTTAGCGTTGTAACGATATTCCATCTATCCATCTGACCTTGGTTAATTTGCTGCGTACCATGATAAAGACCTGTCGTATCACCAAGTCCAACAGTATTTGAAGTAGCAAATAATCTAAAAAATTTATTTTGTTTAATTACTTTGTTTTTATCTAGTAACGTAAAATTTCCTTCAGCTTCCAAAACTCTTTGAATTACAAACATTACATCTGGTCTTCCAGCATCATATTCATCAAAAACAAGTGCAACTGGATTTTGTATAGACCATGGTAAAATTCCCTCGTTAAATTGAGTTACTTGTTTACCATCTTTAAGAACTATCGCATCTTTTCCGATCAAATCAATTCTACTCACATGACTATCTAAATTTACACGTATACAAGGCCAATTTAATCTTGCAGCTATTTGCTCAATGTGAGTAGATTTTCCAGTACCATGATATCCTTGAACTAAAACCCTCTTATTAAACGCAAATCCTGAAATAATAGCTAAAGTAGTATCTCTATCGAACTTGTAGTTTTTATCAATTTCAGGAACATATTCATTCTTTTTTGAAAAAGCGTCTACTTCCATTTCAGAGTCAATTCCAAAAGTTTGTTTCAATGAAACTTTAATATCTGGTTCTGTATTAAGATTTGGTATCAATTTTTTCTCTATAAGTATTTTTTAGCTGAGTATATGCCAATGTTATAAGTTTTAGTTTTTCTTCGTATTTTTTATTTCCAGAATTCATATCAGGGTGAAATTTTTTGACAAGCAATTTAAATTTATCTTGTATTTTTCTCCACTTCAAACCAACAGTAAGACCAAGTATTCCGAAGGCTTTAATATCCTTGTGATTAAATTTAAATTGACGCATATGATTATAATCTCCATTTATTTTTTCTTTGTCTAGTTCATCCCTTAAAGTAGTATTCCATAAAACTTTGAAAAAATTGTCAGAGGAGCTAAAGCTTTGGGTGGGTTTGTGCCATGTCATGTCAGATTTTAAAAAATCCATTACCTGGTCATCGTTCATTCCAGAGAAATAATTCCAATTTTTATTAAATTCTTTTACATGTTCTAGGCATAACATTCTGAATTTTTTACTATTATCTTTTTCAACAGGTGCTTTGTATTCACCGATTTCATTACAATTATTCCAGTCACAAATGTTTTTCATGATATATAATAATATATATGGATATAAATGAGATAATTGCAATTGTAAAAAAAAAATTATCGGATCACTTAAATATTGAAAGTATAAATATCGAGGATAAATCTTTTCTCCACAAAAATCACAAAGGTAACCAAGAGGGAAAATTTCATTTAAAAATAATTATATTTTCTGAAGAATTAAAAAAAATGAACAAAATTGATAGTAATAAAAAAATTTATAAAATTTTAGATAAAGAATTAAAAGAATTTATTCATTCAATTCAGATTTTAATAAATTAATTCATTTCTTAAAAAAGGAATTAAATTTTTTTTATCAAAATTTTTATTAATTATTGGATGTCCAATTTTTTTCAAAAGAATTAAATTAATTTTATTAGATTTATTTTTCTTATCATTAATCATAAAAGAAATTATCTTATTTACATCTTTTAAGATAAAGTATTTTGCCAATTTATTTGGTAGATGAGATTTTTCTATATGTTTAATAATTTTTAAGTAATCCACTTTATTTACTAATTTTTTTCTATAGCTAAAATTTAAAGCAGATTTAATTCCTAAAATCACTGCCTCACCATGGTTTAATTTTGCTGAATACTTTAATGTTGCTTCATAAGCATGTGCGAAAGTATGACCAAAGTTAAGAGTTTTTCTTAATCCTATTTCGTTTTCATCTTTTTCAACTATTGATTTTTTAATTTTACAACTTTCAAAAATAGATTTTTCAATATATGGTGACTTTATATTAAGAACTTCATTTACATTTTTATCTAGATAAGAGTAAAACTTTTTATTCGCAATAATTGAGTGTTTTAGAATTTCAGCATATCCACAAATTATTTCTCTTTTATTTAGAGTTTTTAAAAAATTTGTATCACTGATTACGATTTTAGGTTGGTAAAAAGTTCCAATTAAATTCTTCCCGTTTTTAGTATTCACCCCTGTTTTGCCGCCAATAGAGGAGTCTACTTGAGATAATAATGTTGTGGGAATGTTAATAAAATTTATTCCCCTTTTAAATAAACTGGCAGCAAATGCTGTGATATCACCTGTAATTCCTCCTCCAACAGCGATTAGACAATCATTTCTCGAAAAATTTTTTTTTAACATTGAGTCTAAAATTTTATTTACACTTTTTTGAACTTTATTTTTTTCTTTTGCATCAAAGTAATGAATCGTTTTATCCTTTTTTTTTATTGAATTAATAAGGATTTTAATCATATTTCTTGGTACATTCTTATCTATTACTAAAAAAAATTTGGATTTATTTAGATTATATTTTTTTAAATAATTTGAAAATTTAGAGATTATATTGGATCCAATAATTATTGGGTAATTTTTATTTTTCTGTTTGATATTTAATTTAATGACTTTCATAAATTTTTATAATTTTTTTTACAATTTCACTTTTAGTTAAATTATCACATTTTATTTCATACAAAGCTTTAGAATAAAAGGTAGATCGTTTTTTTATTAAATCAATCAATTCATTATCTAATGCTTTAACCGCAAGCGGTCTTTTTGTGCTATTTTTTATTCTATCTAATAATATTTTATCATCCCAATTAAGCCAAAAAGATAAATGATATTTTAAAACCTCTCTCCTTATATTATGGTTCATGAAAGCACCACCACCAAGTGAAATTACAGCGGAATTTGATTTAAGTTTTTTTAAAGTTGTTTGTTCCTCAATTTTTCTAAAGTATTCCTCACCTTTCTTTTCAAATATTTTTTTAATTGTAGATTTTAAGTTTTTCTCAATTTCACTATCGATATCTATAAATTCAAAATTTAATTTTCTGGCCACTAATGACCCTATAGAGCTCTTTCCAGATCCCATCATTCCTAAAAATACAAGATTTTCTTTTGATTCCATAAGTTTCTTTATTGAAAAAACATAAATATGTCTTAATTTGAAATTAACTAAAACTATATGCAATTCACTAAAAACACAAGTTCAGGCAAAGCAAGCATCATGGGACTTGTTATTAAGTCTATTATTGGATTAGGGTTTATTTTAGGTATTATTTTTTTTCTAAGTACAATTGATTTTCCTGCACCTAAAAAAGAAATTGAAAAAATTATTCCAAATGAAAATTTTAAAATTGTTAAATAAGAAAATTCTTTCAATTAAATTGGTTTGTCTTATTTTTTTTACAACTGTTTATGCTGAGGAAAAACCAATTGATATTTGGAATATAGAGAAAAAAGATAATAAAGTTATTTCAGAAACAAATATTTCAAGTGAAAACAGTTTTAGCACTACCCAGAATAGTGTCTACGAATTACAAACAAATAAACAAAAGGATACAATTAAACTGGATAAAGAATTCTCTTCAAAAGAAATTAAAATTGTTGGGTTATATGATCCAAGTGAATACGGTCTAAGTATGGATATGTGGTTAAACTCTGACGGAGTCAAATTAAAAAATTTATTTCAGAATATTAGTAAGTTTAATCTTTCCGAGGATGCATCTGATATAATGCACGTATCTTTACTAACCAATGCTTATTCCCCAACGCAAAATATTACTGAGCAAGAATTTATGAGCTTAAAATCTGATTGGTTAATAAAAGATGCAAATTTACAATTAATAGAAGAATATTTAATTAAAAATCAAATAATTAATTTGCATCCAAATTTAACAAGATATTTGGTTGACAGTTACTTATCAGAATCAAATGTAAAAAAATCATGTGAGATTTTTTCTAAAAATACATCACCTATTCAAGATGAATATTTATCTAAATTTAATTTATATTGTTTAATCAATTATGGAAAAAATGAAGAGGCACAACTAATATTAGATTTAAAAAAAGAGTTAGGTTTCGAAGACAATTATTATGAAAACAAAATTAATTATTTATTTGGATATTTAGATGAAGCAGATAAAGAAATATCAGTAAATTCAATTTTAGATTTTCATTTAGCACACAGAACTAACCCTGCGTTTTCTTATGAACCAAGTCAAGATACACCCAAAATAATTTGGAAATATCTTTCAGCTACTAATTTACTATACAAAATTCAAGATTTAGAAATTACTGATGTAGAAAAAATTTCTATAATAGAAAAAGCTGTTAACGATAAGAATTATTCTGAGGAGGAGTTATTTGAATTTTATAAAAAATTTCAATTTAATATTAACCAATTTTTAAATGCAAAAGAGGCATATAAATCTCTATCTTCAATTGAGGGAAGAGCTCTTTTATATCAACGAACTCTTTTGACAGTAGAACCAAAAATTAAACTTGAATTTATTAAGATATTAAAGGATCTATTTATATCTGATGATATAGGTGATGCCTTTGATGTAGAATTAAAAAAATTTTTAGGTGAAATTAATGTTGAGGATGTGCCCTCAAATTTTACAACATTTTATAATAGTAATCTAAACAAAAAAGAGACAGCAGATAAAAAGATTAAATATAATAGTAAAATTTTACATCAATCAAAACTTATAAATTATTTCAATGGGGACTATGCAAAATCTAAAATTGAAGATGACCTAGATAAATTTTTAAAAAAAATTAAAAAAGATAAAAAATATTTTTTATCAAAAAAAGATATAATTTTTCTAGAGGCACTTAAATCTGATGGAGTTGAAATTTCAAAAAAATATGACGGTCTTTATGAGGTTAAGCAATCGGAAATGCCTGCTGATATTCAAGCAATGATCGATAATAATGAGATTGGTGCCACATTGTTGAGAATAATTGAGGTAATTGGACCTGACAAAATTGAAAATATTGATGAAGATACAGTTTATTTTATTATCAATACTTTAAATCAATTAAATGTTGATTTAATTAGAAACAAACTATTGCTAAAAGTTCTCCCTTTAAAAGTATAAAAATTATAATAAAATCAAGTTATGGCTATCAGAAATATAATAACAGAACCTAATAAATTACTTAGGCAAATATCTAAACCAGTCAATAGTGTTGGTAAAGAAGAGCAAAGATTGATGGATGATATGCTAGAGACAATGTATGACGCAAACGGAATTGGTTTAGCGGCGATACAAGTTGGTATACCAAAGAGAATTATTGTAATGGATATAAGTAAAGATGAGAGTAAAAAAGAGCCAAGATATTTCGTAAATCCGGTTATCAAAAATAAAGATCCAGAAAAAGCTACTTATGAAGAAGGATGTCTTTCTGTGCCAAATCAGTTTGCAGAAATTGATAGACCTAGTAAGTGTGAAGTAGAATATCTTGATTATGATGGGGAAAAGAAATTACTAAAGGCTGATGGTCTTCTGGCAACATGTATTCAGCACGAGATGGACCATTTAGAGGGAATCCTATTTATTGATTATCTTTCAAAATTAAAAAGATCAATGATAATCAAAAAATTATCAAAATTAAAATCTACTTCTGTAGAAGCTTAATCAATGCTAAAAAAAATAGTTTTTATGGGTACACCCATGTTTGCTGTTCCAATTTTAAAATCACTTTATCAAAATGGATATCCTATTTCTTGTGTTTATACACAACCTCCTCAAAAATCTAAAAGAGGTCAAAAAATAAACAAGTCACCAATTCAATTAATTTCAGAGACTTTAAATATAGAATTTAGAACACCAAATTCATTAAAAGAAAATTTAGATGAATTAGAATATTTTAAATCTTTAGAGGCAGATTTGGCAATAGTTGTTGCTTATGGTCAAATTATACCAAAGTCATATTTAAATTTAACTAAAAAAGGATTTATCAACATACACGCATCTATTCTTCCAAAATGGAGAGGTGCTGCTCCTATTCAAAGATCAATTATGAATTTAGATAAAGAGACAGGAATTAGTATTATGAAAATAGGGGAGGAACTAGATACAGGACCGGTATGCAATATTTATAAAATTAATATAGGAAATAATTTAAATGCTGAAGATATTAATCAAAAGCTATCAAGTTTAGCTGCAGAGAAAATCTTAGATAATATAGATGATATATATGAGGATAAAGCAAACTTTAAAGAACAAGATCACTCATCAGCTACATACGCATCAAAAATTCAAAAATTAGAAGGGCAGATTAATTGGAAAGAAGATGCTAAAATTATAATTGGTAAAATAAACGGACTTTATCCTGTTCCAGGTGCTTATTTCATGTTTAACGGTGAAAGATATAAAATATTAAAAGCAGAAATTGGACAAGCACAAGGAAAACCAGGTGAGGTTTTATCTGACCATTTAGAAATTTCATGTGGAGATAAAAAATCAATAAAAATTAAAGAAATACAAAGACAAGGAAAAAAGCCTCAAAGTATTGGAGAATTTGTTTTGGGAACACAAATTAAAAAGGGTTCATTTTTATAATGAATAGATACCAAATACTTATTGAGTATGTAGGGACAAATTTTAGAGGATGGCAAGTCCAAAAAAAGGGCCCAACAATTCAAGGATTAATTCAAGAAAAATTATCTAAATTATTAAAAGAAAAAATTATTTTACATGGTCAAGGAAGAACTGATGCAGGGGTTCATGCATTTGAGCAATCTGCACACTTTGATTGTAAAAATAAAATAACTGATAAAATTAAATTTTTAAAATCCATTAATCATTTTTTAAATTTAAAAGACATTGCAATTAAAAATATAAAAATAAGAAATAATAAATTTCATGCTAGATTTTCAGCAAAACAAAGAATTTATAAATACTTTATTTTTAATCAAATAAGCCAACCAATAATTGAAAAAAATAGAGCATGGCATGTTCGTAGGCCTTTAAATTTAGAATTAATGAAAAAGGGTGCAAAAAAGTTATTAGGAACTAATGATTATTCAACTTTTAGATCTTCAAGCTGTCACGCTAAAAGTCCAATTAAAACTATTAAATCAATTAAAATTAAATCATCAAAAAATAAAATTGAATTTCAATTTAGTTCTCAATCATTTTTACAACATCAGGTTAGATCTATGGTTGGTTGTTTAAAGTACTTGGGAGAAACTAAATGGGATTTGAAAACTTTTGAAAAGAGATTTAAGTCCAAAAAAAGAATAATGTGTGCTCCTCCAGCACCACCAAGTGGTTTATTTTTATTTAGAGTTCTTTATTAATTTATTTTTATTGCTCATAGCAAACTTTTTATTTATTCGCCATCTAGACTCAGCTCTTACAATATACCCACAACAGTTTTTTGATTTACATTTACAAGGAAATTGTTTGAAATTTTCATCATAACCAAATCCATAATCACAGGTAAACTCCTCACCTTTTTTAATATCTTTGATTGCTTTGACCCAAATTTTCAATCCCTTTCCATCATAATCACAATTATTATCACAAGAATGATTAATTAAACCTGCGGTATTCCATGGAAAATCTCCGTCTAGATCGTATCTTTTATTTATTGTGAATAAATATATTGGTTTATTATTATCGTATTTATCAGAATCTTGTGTTTGTTTTTTTGTTATAAGTTTTCCGACATAGTCAATTATTTTGGTTCCCTCTTTAATGTCACGAGTTGCATAAAGTCCTCTTCCTTTATTATCAATGCCAGATTTTTTTATTTTATATAACTTCATGAAATTTTTTATTTAGAGTTTTCTTAAGAATTATCAATTAAATTCTAAAAGAGCATCAACATGTCTTTTAGTGCTGTCTCGAAGTGCATTTAGGTCATAACCGCCCTCTAAAATTGAAACAACTTTTCCATTACAAAATTTTTTAGAAGCTTCTAATATTCTTTTGGTAATAGTGAAATAATCATCTGTTTTTAAATTAAATTGAGCAAGAGGGTCATCCTCATGGGCATCAAAACCAGCGCTAATTAATATAAATTCTGGTTTAAACTCTTCTAATTTTTTCACCACACGGTCAAAAACGTTTAAATATTCTTCTGAAGTTATGCCAGCTGGCAAAGGTATATTAAAGATATTGTTAAATTTACCTCTTTCTTGTTCTGAACCAGTTCCTGGGTAGTAAGGATATTGGTGTGTTGATATAAAAAGAACATTTTCATTTTGATAAAAAATATCCTGTGTTCCATTTCCATGATGTACATCAAAATCTATTATTGCAACTTTCTTATATTTATATTTTTTCAACAAATAATTTGCACCAATACTCACTGAATTTAAAATGCAAAAACCAGCAGCCTTATTTTGTGAGCTATGATGTCCAGGAGGTCGAACACCACAAAATGCATTTCTAAATTCTTTTTTTTCTACCCCATCAATTGCAGTAATTATTGATCCAACTGCATCAAAAGTTGCATCTTTGCTTCCAGGTGAAATGATTGTATCACCATCAAGTGAAGAAAAACCTTTTTTTGGAAAAGAACTTTTTACTAAATTTAAATAATTACTTTCATGTGTGGTTAATAGAATATCATCTGAAACTTTAGATGGTTTCTTCCATATAAGATTTTTATTATTAAGTTTTTTAAAATTTTCTACTATGACTGATACTCTTGCTATTTGCTCTGGATGCCCAGGACCTGTATCATGATTTTGAGATGTATCTGATGTAATTAAACCAGTTTTCACTTAAAGTAGTTATCTAAGATTTTAGTATAAATTAAAGTTAATCTTTTTAAATCAGATAAGGACACACATTCGCCTACCTTATGCATAGTTTTTCCCACTAACCCAAATTCTAAACATGGAGCTATTTTTCTTATAAATCTTGCATCTGATGTACCACCAGTTGTAGATAGTTGTGGTTTAATTCTAGTAATTTTCTTAATTATATTTTGTATCATAAATGTGGTTTTGTTAGGCTTAGTTAAAAAGGCCTCACCAGAAACACTATATTCAATTATATATTTTGATTTATTTTTATTACAAATTTGTTTTATTATTTTATTAATTTTGTTCTTTAATTTGTAAGATGTGTGTTTGTTATTAAATCTAATATTAAAGGATGCACTAGCTAATCCTGGAATTACATTATCAGCTGAATTATCAATATTAATTTTTGTTATTTCTAAATTTGTAGGTTGAAAATCTTTTGTTCCTTTATCAAATTTAATTTCTTTCAACTCTTTTAGTATTTGGACTAAAGATGTAGATGGATTGTTTGCTCTGTTAGGGTAAGCTACATGACCTTGAATACCAATGATAGACAATTTTCCATTCATACTACCTCTACGACCGATTTTAATCATTTCTCCTAATTTATTTGGATTAGTAGGTTCTCCAACTAAGCAAAAATCTATTTTTTCTTTTCTTTTTCTCAAATACTCAACAACTTTTTTCGTCCCATTAATTGCAATTCCTTCTTCGTCTCCAGTAATTAGAAGGCTGATGGAGCCACCAAATTTTTTGTTTACCTCAGAAAAGTTACTTACCGCAGTAACAAATGCAGCTATTGAACTTTTCATATCATTTGCACCTCTGCCAATTAAGTATCCTTTCTTAACTGCAGGTTTAAAGGGATTAACAGTCCAATCATTTAAATTACCAGGTGGTACTACATCCAAATGGCCTGCATAACAAAAATTTGGACTTGTGGTACCAAGTCTTGCATAAAGATTTTTTACAGGATAACTATTTTTATCTTTGAACTCGAGTATTTTAGTTTTAAAGCCAAGTTTTTTTAATTTTTTTTCTAAAAATTTAATTACACCAGCATCAGTTTTTGTAACAGATGGAAACCTAATTAGCTCTTTAGCTAATTGTAATTCATTTATTGTTGGCATGTTTAATCTCTTAAAAGATCGTTAACTGATGTTTTTGATCTTGTTTTTTCATCAACTTGTTTAATTATTACCGCACAATACAAAGATGGCGCTTGTGGATTGTTTTTATCTGGCAAGGATCCTGGAACTACTACTGAATAGGGTGGGATTTTTCCATAAGTTATTTCACCAGTTTTTCTATTAACTATTTTTGTTGATTGTCCAATATACATTCCCATACTCAGCACAGAGCCTTCTCCAACTATTACACCTTCTACTACTTCTGACATTGCTCCTAAGAAAACATTGTCTTCAATAATTGTAGGTAATGCTTGAGCAGGTTCTAATACACCTCCAACTCCAGTACCAGCTGAGATATGACAATTTTTTCCAATCTGACAACAACTTCCTGCACGACTAAATGTATCCATCATTGTTCCTTCATCAATATAAGCACCAATATTTACATAACATGGCATTAAAACCGCATTTTTTCCTACAAATGATCCTTTTCTTACAGGTGAATTAGGCACCATTCTAAAACCAGCTTTTTCATGATCTTCTTTTGTCCATCCAGCTGTTTTTCCTTTAAGTAAATGAGCTTTGTCATACCAGCTACTGTATGGACCATTTAAATTTTCCATTGGGTACATTCTAAAGCTTAACATGATAGCTTTTTTTAGATGTTGATGTGTAACCCATTCACCATTGATCTTTTCAGCTACTCTTGCTTTTCCACTGTCTAAATCATCAATAATTTGATTAACAGCATCCTTTAAAGATTTATCTGAATTTTGACTTACTTGGTCTTTATTTTCCCAAGCTTCATTTATAATTTTTTCAATACTCATAGTTTTATGAGTTTTTTAATAACCTTATTTCTTTTAAAAATAAAGAAAGATTTTCAATTTTGTAATCAATATACTCTTCATCAGACTCTTTTTTCCCCCAGTATTCATCATTGATTAACCAAACTGTTTTTGCTCCTCTTTCTTTTCCAATAGATAAGTTTTTTGCGATATCTTCAATATAAAGTGTCTCAGTTGGATCAATTTGAAATTTTTTGACCATCAGATCAAATGCTTTTGCCTCAGGTTTTGGACTGTACTCAGCATCAACAATATCAAATACACCATCAAATTGATCATCAATTCCTAAGTGAGTAGTAATATTTTTAACATGTTCTTTACTACCATTTGTAAAGACAAATTTGTTTAGATTAATATTTTCAAGCTCATTCCTTAAAGCAGTATCTTTTTCTAAAAAATCTAAATTAATATCATGCACATAGTCTAAAAATTCTCTTGCAGGTATATCGTGATGTATCATTAAACCATTAAGACTAGTGTTATATTTATGAAAATAATTTGTTTGTAATTCTTTTGCCTCTTTTAAATCTACATTTAATTTATTCGAAATATATTGAGTCATTTTTTTGCTTACTTGACCAAATACTCCTTCAAGATCACTATATAGTACCCCATCACAATCAAATAATATGTTTTTTATATTCTTTAATTCTTTCATTGTCTTATTAGGGTCCCAGAGCCCTTGTCAGAGAATATTTCCCATAAACACGAATGTGGCTTTGTGCCATTGATTATACCAACTGCTGTTACACCATTATTTACGGCGTCTAAGCATGCCTTTATTTTAGGTATCATACCTTCTGTAATAGTTTCGTCTTTAATCATCTCAAGAACCTCAGATGAAGAAATTTCCTCTATTAATTTCTTATTTTTATCTAAAACACCATCAACATTCGTCATTAACAATAGTCTTCTAGATTTTAAAGATTTTGCTATAGCCATCGCAGCTGTATCTCCATTAATATTATATGTTTGGTTTTCTTTACCTAATCCTAATGGAGAAATTATAGGAATTTTATTTTGATTAATTATATTTAATATTTGTTCATTATTAATCTCATTCGGTATTCCTACAAATCCTAGCTCTTTTGCTTCTGGTATAGTTTTTATAATATTATTATTTTTTGTGTGAATAGAGATTGCCTCTGTGCTTTTGTCTTTTAAAGAATTAACAATGTCATTATTAAAATCAATCAAAACAGACTCAACAATATCAATTATATTTTTGTCAGTTACTCTTAGTCCTCTTATGAATTTTGATTGAATATTTGATTTTTCTAGCTCTCTTTTAATTCTAGGTCCGCCACCATGAATTACTACAGTTGCAAGGCCTAATTTATTTAAAATACTAAGATCAGTTATAAAATTATTAAATACATTTCTATCAATTAAAACATTTCCACCGTATTTAATTACTATTAAATCATTTTTATATTTTTCAATATATTTATTTACTTCATTAATTGGTGGCCCATCTTTAGGTAATATCTTTTCAAGGTCCATTTATTATTTTTTAATTAGGTTACAGTTTTAACTGTTGTACGTTTCATTATTACAACCTGCTGAGCCATTGTTAAAATGTTATTAACTGTCCAATAAATTACTAGTCCACTTGGGAATGGCGCAAGAATTACCGTTAAAAATAAAGGGAAGAACATAAATATTTTTGCTTGCATTGGATCTGTTGGAGCAGGATTTAACTTTTGTTGCACCCACATTGATACCCCCATAGCAACTGGCCATGCTCCAATTACAAGGAAAGAAGGTACGTCATAAGGAAACAATCCAAATAAATTAAATATAGAAGTAGGATCCTTAGCACTTAAATCTTGGATCCAACCATAAAAAGGCATATGACGCATTTCTATCGTTACAAATAAAACTTTATACAAAGCAAAAAATACAGGTATTTGAATCAGAATTGGCAAACATCCAGACATGGGATTTACTTTTTCCTTCTTGTAAAGAGCCATCATTGCTTGTTGCAATTTCATCTTATCATCTTTGTGTACTTCCTTAAGTCTTGTCATCTCAGGCTGAAGAGCTTTCATTTTAGCCATGCTTCTGAATGAAAAATTAGCAAGTGGAAAAAATGCTACACGAATACAAACGGTAACAGCAATAATTGCTAATCCATAATTACCAAATATTTTAAAGAAATATTCTAAAGCAGTAAACAAAGGACGTGTTAAAAAGTATAAGAATCCCCAATCAATCGTAAGATCAAATTTGTCAATTTTTAATGATTCTGCGTACCCATCAATTACATCAACTCTTTTTGCAGCTACTATTACTTGCAAGTTTTCTTCTATAGAAGAGTTTCCAGTTAACTCTAATGGTTCTGTTGTAACAAAGTTTATTCTGAACTTGTTTTTGTAATCCATCGTAGTTTTAAATTCTTTTTCTCTTGGTGGAATTAGAGTTGATATGTAATATTTATCTCCTAGACCTAACCATCCTTTTTGGGCAGTTCTTGAGAATTTTTTCTCTTCAATATCATCATAATCTTCCTCAATTAATTCTTCGTCTAATGTAGCGATAGGGCCCTCATGAAGAATGTAAAAATCAGTTAAACCTTCTGGGATTTGATTTCTTATAATTTGTCCATAAGAATAGAAGTCATAGTTTTTATCAGTAGAATTTATAACTCTTTGTTTTATTGTGAATAAAAACTTGTCATCTAATGTAATTTCTTTTTCAAAAGTGATGCCTTGATCATTAGTCCAACTTAGTTTTATAGGAGATTGATCAGTTAATTTTTTATTCCCAGAAACTGACCAAATTGAATCTGCATTTGGAATATCGATATTTTTATCAGTAGTTATAAAACCACTTTCTATTATATAGCCTTCTTTAGAGCTTCGTGGTGCAAGAAATTTTACTTTTTCATCGCTTTCCAAACTAACATTATATTCTTTGAAAGTTAGATCGTCTATTGCGGCCCCTCTTAATGAAATAGATCCAACAATACTTTGGTTTTCAAATTGAATTCTTTCACTTTGTTGTAACGCTTCTTCCCTAGAAATTTCTGTTACATTTTCTTTTTGATCAAGACTAGGTGCATCTGAATTCTGTTCAGTCTTGGTTTTTTCGGTTAAATTTTCTTTCGTTACAGGAGGTGGTGCAAAAAATAGCGAGTATAATATAATTACAGCAGCTGATAAACTTATGGCAGCAATAATATTTCTAGTTTCCATTATTTATTATCTTTCATTTCTTTTTTAACTGGATCAAACCCTTCGCCACCCCCTAAAAATTTTATTGGGTGGCAGGATAAAATTCTTTTTATACTAATTAATAAACCTTTAAAAAAACCGTATTCTTTTAAAGCATCTATGCTGTATTCAGAACATGTTGGTAAATATCTACAAGAATGACCCAATAATGGACTGATCAAATATTTATAGGCTTTGATAAATTTAATTAAAATTAAAGTAAATATATTCATTATTTTATTTTTGCAAAATCCTGAAAAAGAGTTTCTTTTATAATTTTGTATTCATTATTTAGCATAGAAGACTTAGCTATAACAAGAAATGAATAATCAAAGTTTATCTCTATTTTTTTAACAGCTTCATTCATGATGTTTCTTAATCTTCTTTTAATTTTATTTCTCTTTACTGCATTACCAATTTTTTTTTTAGTTACAAAACTTATATTTAGTCTTTTTTTATCTTTATTTAGCAATTTTCCAAAAAAAATACTTACGTATTTATTGGTAATCTTTTTTTGTTTAAGTAAATTTTTAAATTCTTCGTTTTTTGAAAGAGCAAGTATTTTGCTTTTCATTATTCTATACAGAAACAGTTAGAGATTTTCTTCCTCTTGCTCTTCTTCTAGCCAAAAGCTTTTTACCACCTTTAGTTTTCATTTTTGAACGAAATCCGTGTTTTCGAGCTCTTTTTTTATTTGAGGGTTGATAAGTTCTTTTCATAATTAGATTTGATATTGTTTTTTATAATTTTGCACCTTTATATTAGTAATAATTAAAATAGCAAATAGAAGATTAAGCATTAAAATAAGAAGAATCATGGAAAATACAAAAAAAATTAAATTATTTATTGGATTGTCTTATTTATTAATTGTTTGCTTATTTTTGTATTTCTTTTTTTCAAAATTTAGTCTCTCAGAAATTACATCCTATGATTTTCTAAGAGAAAACCAATCTTATTTTTTTGAACTTAAAAAATCTAACTTATTTTTAATTTCTATTATTTTTTTAGCATTAACTATTCTTTGGGTTTTCCCCTTCTTAGGATTTGGATCTCCAGTTGCTTTAATGGGTGGTTTTATATTTGGAAAGTGGATAGGTACACTTGTTGTTGTTTTAGGCTTGAGTATTGGTGCTACTTTTTTATATATTTTTGGAAACTATTTTTTAAAAGAACTTATAAGAGAAAAGTTTTTAAATAAGTTTCAAAACCTGGAAATAAAATTTAAGCAATCCGAATTTATTTATTTATTAATTTACCGTTTTATAGGTGGTATACCTTGGCAGCTGAGCTGTCTTTTACCAACCTTATTTAATGTTAAGGTTATAAATTTTTTCTTTGCTACATTGATTGGAATAATTCCTCAAATTTTTTTAGGTGTTTCTATTGGGAGTGGATTAGAAAAAATAATAGACCAAAATGCTGAATTACCAGGAATAACTGATATAATATTTTCACCTGATATATATGTTCCTATTACAGCTTTCTTTATTTTAATTTTGATTACGATATTTTTAAGAAAGTTTTTTTATAAAAATTAGTGGTGCTCCCACCCTGTACTGACCAGGGAATTAGTCATTACCAATGACTTGTTATACCATTTAACTACAGGAGCTTAGAGACAAATTGTATTTTATTGATAATAAAGCATTTTTTTCAAATTATTGCCTTAATTTTTTGATGAATATGATTTATATCTATTTTAGGAAAATGTTATGGGAATTCATTACGATTACAAATCAACTAAAGGTAATAAGCTTATGGAAAAGCAAGCTAAAAGAGAGAGAAAGCTTGCTGAAAAAAAAGCTAAACGTTTAGCTAAAGAAGGTTCAAAAAAAGAAGAGGAAAAACCCCCTGCACTAGATCCCAATAAACCAATTTCTTTAGATTTCCTGACTAACCCAAACAAAGAATGAACTCAAAGGAAAAAAATGAGCGTTTAAGCTTGGCGCTTAGAAAAAATTTGAAGAAAAGAAAAATTTTCCAAAAAAAAAATAAAAAGAAAAACAAATAATGTCAATTCAACCTGATTCTTGGATAAAAAAAATGTGCAAAGAGCACAATATGATAGAGCCATTTTTGGATCATCAAGTTTCTGAAGGTAAAATTTCTTATGGATTAAGTAGCATGGGATATGATGTAAGAATCTCTGATGAATATAGAATATTTACTAATGTAAATAGTTCTTTAGTTGATCCAAAGAATTTTTCTGATGATAACTTTATAGAACGAAAAGGACCACATTGTATTATCCCACCAAATTCATTCGTTTTAGCAAAAACTGTAGAATATTTTAGGATACCAAAAGATGTTTTATGTATTTGTGTTGGAAAAAGTACTTATGCAAGGACAGGAATTATTTGTAATGTTACTCCAATTGAAAATGAATTTGAGGGTAATATTGTAATTGAGCTAAGTAATACAACTCCCAACCCTGCAAAAATTTATTCAAACGAGGGAATAGCACAATTTTTATTTTTCAAATCAGATACTCAGCCAGAAACAACTTATAAATCAAAGAACGGTAAATATCAGGGTCAAACTACAATTCAAGTTGCTAAGATTAAAAAGTAATTTATGGATAAATTTCTGATTAATGGCCCTTGTAAAATCAAGGGCAATGTTTCAATTTCAGGTTCGAAGAATGCATCCCTACCGATATTAGCTGCAACATTATTATTTGATAAGCCTGTGGTTATCAAAAATTTACCAAGAGTTAGAGACATTAATACAATGTTAAATTTATTAAAGTCTCTTGGTTCTAAAATAATTATATCAAGAGATAGAAAAACAGCAAAAATTATAAATAAAAAAAATATGAAAACTTTTGCTAGTTATTCTTTAGTCAAAACAATGCGTGGTTCTATTTTAGTTTTAGGTCCACTTATTTCAAAATACAATAAATCTAAAATCTCTTTACCTGGTGGATGTTTAATTGGTGCTAGACCAGTAAATTATCATCTAGCTGCATTAAAAAAACTTGGTATGAAATATGAATTAAAAGATGGATATATTCTTGCAAAATCAAAAGGAAAACTAAGCGGATCAAATGTAAATTTTCCAAAGATAAGTGTTGGGGCAACTGAAAATTCTATAATAGCAGCATGTTTAGCAAAAGGCAAAACAGTTTTAAAAAATTGTGCAATAGAACCTGAGATTAAAGATCTTACAAATTTTTTAAATAAAGCTGGAGCAAAAATAAAATGGAAAGGAAGAGTTTGTAAAATTATAGGTGTAAATTCTTTACATGAAACTGAATATTCAGTAATGGCCGATAGAATAGAAGCAGGCACATTTTGTGTAGCTGCAACACTTGCAAAAGGTAATTTACAAATAAATAATTTAAATCCTAAAATTATTGGTACAGAAATAAAATTACTAAAAAAAGTTGGTGCTAAAATTAAAACTAGTGAAAATAAAATCTTAATTAAAGGACCTGAAAAAATAAAATCAATAAAAAGTATTAAAACTAAAGAGTATCCAGGCATTCCTACAGACCTTCAAGCACAATTGATGGTTTTGATGTGCAAAGCAGTCGGCAAAAGTTCAATAACTGAAAGTATTTTTGAAAATAGATTTATGCATGTTGCAGAATTGCAAAGATTAGGAGCAAAAATAAATATTAAAAATAATACCGCTACAATAGAAGGAAATACTAAATTCATTGGTGCTGAATTAATGTCTAGTGATTTAAGGGCTTCTGTTGCTTTGGTTCTAGCAGCTATAGTTTCTACTGGTAAATCATATATTAACAGAATTTATCACTTAGATAGAGGTTATGAAAAAATAGAAAATAAATTAAAAAAAATAGGTGTTAAAATTAAAAGATTAAAATAGTGAATAAATATTTAGCAAAAATAATAGCGAGCGACCAAGAAGGTTTGCAAATGATTTCAGCTTGTAGTTCAGGGGCTAAGGTTAAAATTGCAGATATAAAATATCTTGCATCCAATAAGGTTTTTTTATTATCAATTGAAAGAATCAAGGTTGAAAGTAATCAGGAAGATAAAAAAATCAATAGCATTTGTAGGTTTGATTTTGTTGATAAAGTAAGATCAAAGAACATTGATCAATCAAATCAAGAAATAGTTTTAGAACTAATCGGTATAGATTATTTGAAAAATAATGATCTTTATGAAATAAATCTTATTTTTAATAACAATGCTCATATTGCTTTAACTACAGAAACTATTGAAGCAAGATTAGAGGATCAAAGTGAAATTAAATAGTTATGAAGATACTAAATAGTAAAAGTAAAAATTTTGATAAATTATTAGAGAATTTGCTTTTACAGAGAAAAAAAAAAATTCAATCAGATTCTGTTTCTGTAACAAATATAATTAAAGATGTTAAAAAAAATGGAGATAAAGCATTATTAAAATACGAGAAAAGATTTAATCAAAACAAGATAATTATTCCAAGCTCAAAACAAATAAAAAAATCTATTAATTCACTTGATAAAAAAGTAAAGAAGGCAATCGATAAGGCTTATAATAGAATTTATAAATTTCATTCACTTCAAAAATTTAAAAATATTACTTATACAGATAAATTAAAAAACAAACTTGAATATAAATATGTGCCTTTAGAGTCTGTTGCAATTTATGTTCCTGGTTCTACTGCTTCATACCCATCGAGTGTATTGATGAATGCTATTCCTGCAATTGTAGCAGGTGTTAAGAGAATAGTTATGATTAATCCAGGCTATAAAGGAAAACAAAATCCAGCCGTATTATACGCCGCAAAAAAATGCAGAATAAAAGAAATTTATTCTATCGGGGGCCCTTCTGCTATTGCAGCAGTATCTTATGGGACTAAAAAAATTAAAAAAGTTCATAAAATAGTTGGTCCAGGAAACGCATATGTTGCGGCGGCAAAAAAAGAAGTTTTTGGCGTTGTTGGAATTGAAGGTATGACTGCAGGTCCTTCAGAAGTGACTGTCGTTTGTGACAAATTCTCAAATCCTGAGTGGGTTGCAAGTGATTTAATTGGACAAGCTGAACATGATATTCTTGCACAATGTATTTTGATTTCAAAAGACAAAAATTTGCTAGATAAAGTAAAAATTGAAATTACTAAACAATTAAAAGAAATTCCAAGAGCTTCTGTTGCAAAAAGAAGTTTAATTAATAATGGAATTCTCATGTATGTTTCCTCAGACGCTAAAATAATAAGTGTTGTAAATAAAATTGCACCAGAACATTTGGAATTAAATATTAAAAATTATAAATCGTTAGTTCCAAAAATAAAAAATTCAGGATCAATATGTTTAGGAAGATATGCAGTGATGGCAATGACTGATTATAATGTTGGATCAAACCATGTGTTGCCAACTAATGGTTCTGCAAAATACTCAAGCGGTATAAGTGTGAATGAATTTTATAAAAGGATTTCATACATAAACTTATCAAAAAAGGGTATTGAAAGTCTTGGACCATCAGTTATAACACTTGCAAATTACGAAGGGTTGGTTGGACACGCTCAATCTGTAGTAAAACGAATAAGGAGAAAATAAATTTGTCAAAACAAGACTTACTGGAATTTAAAGGTACAGTGATAGACCTACTTCCGAACGCTATGTTTAGAGTAAAATTAGAAAATGGACATACTGTTACTGCCCATACAGCTGGTAAGTTAAGAAAAAACAGAATTAGAGTTCTCCAAGGTGATAATGTGACAGTTGAAATGACACCTTACGATCTTACTAAAGGAAGAATTATCTTTAGGGGATAAATAAGGCTGAGTAGCTCAGGAGTAGAGCAGAGCCCTGAAAAGGCTTGTGTCGGAGGTGCGAATCCTTCCTCAGCCACCACCAAAAACTTTCATCTTGAAATAATCTTAAAAGAAATTACCTTTAAGATATAATAAATAACAAAAGGACTAAGAAATAAGATGAGTACACTACAAGGAAAAATTAAATGGTATAATGGTAAAAAGGGATATGGCTTCATTGAAAGAGATGATAAAGAAAAAGATGCCTTTGTTCACGCTTCAGCAGTAAAAGCTGCTGGTATGAGATATCTCAATGAAGGTGATAAACTTGAATTCACATTAGAAGATGGTCCCAAAGGTCCTTCTGCAGTCAATTTAAAAAAAATAGACTAATTTAGAAATTATTTAAAAGGGCGTTTTATCTATCAAATAGATAAACGTCCTTTTTCTATTTAGACCTTGAATAATAATTTTTTTTGTCTAAAAGACTGCTCATGAATATAAATACTACATACAGAAAGACTTTTAGAAGTACCCACAGAAACTGTTTCCATAGCCAGTAGGCTATTTATTTATATTATAATTTTAAATCCACATAAAATAAGATAAAAACAAAGAGGATAAGCCCGGGTGGTGTAATGGTTAGCACGGAAGTTTGTGGAACTTTAAGTTTGAGTTCGACTCTCAGCCCGGGTACCAAAAAATGAATAAAGAAAAAAAATTAATTCCTGGATTACCTTCAGGATTTGAAGATCGTTGGGATAAAAAACTTCTTCTCAAAAAAAAGCTTTTAAAAGCTATTGAGAATAATTTTATTAAATTTGGAGCTGAGGCTTTAGAAACCCCTTCGTTTGAGATAAGTGAAAATATAGGATCTTTTTTGGCAGAAGATGATGCTAATCCTATGTCTGATGTATTCTCGTTTCAAGATGGAGAAAAAAGCATTACTCTTAGGTATGACCTTTCAAGCCCGCTAGCTAGATTTGTTGCACAAAATAATCAAGAGCTTCCATCAATTTTTAAAAGGTATGCCATTCAAAATGTCTTTAGAAATGAAAAGGCTGGTAATGGAAGATACAGAGAATTTATGCAAGCAGATTTTGATATCGTTGGAAATGTTAATCCTGCTCAAGCAAATGCGGAGCTTTGCAATTTAATATCAAGTACCTTGTTAGATTGTGGTCTAAAAAAAGATCAATTTACAATCAATGTTAGTAACAGAAAAATAGTTCAAGGATTAATTGATGATTTAAAAATATCAGAAGAAAAGCAAGTAAAAGTAATTAGGGCAATTGATAAATTAGATAAACCAGGTTTTGGTTTAAAAGGTGTTGAAGATCTGCTTAAAAAAGAGAGAAAAGATATTAGTGGTGCAATCACTAAGGGTGCAGATTTAAACGATGAACAAGCGTCTGAAATACTTAATTTTCTAAAAATTAAAGATTTAAAAGAATTAAAAGAAACATTAAAAAATCCATTGTCTCAAGAAGGTATAAAGGAATTAGAACAAGTATTTGAAGTATTGGGTTACAGTTCAAATATAAATCAGGTCAAAACAAATTTTACAATTGTTAGGGGATTGGCTTATTATTCAGATTTCATTGTTGAAACAAACTTAAATTTTAAAGTTACAAATAATAAAGGTAAAGAGGTCGATATAGGTAGTATTTGTTCTGGTGGAGCCTATGCAAAATTAATTTCGAGATTTAAAGGTGTGGATATTCCAGGCACCGGAATTAGTTTTGGAGTTGATAGATTGTTATTTGCTTTGATGCAATTAGATCAAATAAAAGTAGATAGTCAAAAACCAGTTTTAGTTTGTGTAATGGATGAAAAATATCTTAAAAATTACTATGAAATTTTAGATCTATTAAGAAATAATAATATCAATGCTGAAATTTTTCTAGATACAAAGAAAAATTTAGGTAAGCAACTAACCCTAGCAAATAAACGTGAGTTGGATGTTGCAATTATATGTGGTGAAAATGAATTTAATGAAAATACAGTCACTATAAAAAACCTGAAAGGTACTAAGGGTGAAAACAATAAAACATTTCCAAAAGAAAATTTAATCGATGAAGTCAAAAAACTTATCTGAAAGTATCCTTAGATCAGTGAAGTCTAAGGGTTTTAAATATATTGATTTACCCTCAGTAATTGAGGCAAATCACATTGTTCAAAGATCAGGAGAAAACTTTAGAAAGTTTATCTTTTCTTTTACTGATCAAAATGGAAGTGAGTTATGTCTAAGACCAGATTTGACGATTGCATCTTGTTTAAGATATTTAGAAAATAATTTAAAGGGTAAGGAAAAAATTTTTTATAGCGGTCAAGCTTATCGAAAATCGCAAAACAAAAAAGACTCAATCATTAGAAATCAAATTGGATTTGAAATTTTAGGATCAAAGGATGAAAAAAATGACGATAAAGAAATTATAAATACATCTCTTAAATCACTTCAAAATATAAAATATTCTTCAGGAATACTCACTATTGGAAATGTTGAAATATTTAATTTGTTAATTTCAAAATTAGATATTCCAAAGAGATGGAAGTTAAGATTGTCCAGGCACTTCTGGAGAGAGGAATATTTTAATGATTTATTAAAAAGATTAGAAACTAATTCAGATGTTGATCCAACAATCGTAGAAATAGATAAAAAGCGTTACGTGAAAATGCTTAAAGAAGATTTGTCAAATGTTGTGGCTGGAAGAACAATTAATGAAATATTAAAAAGATTTGATCAGAAAATAAAAGACCCCAGAAGAGCCAGTAAAGGAAAAAATGTTTCAAAAATAATAAAAGATTTCTTAAAAATAAAATGTCCAATAAATAAAGCAGCAATTGAGTTAAACAAATTTTTTAAAAAAAACAGAATAAATTTAGCTGTAGATCAAAAATATTTTCCAATTTCTAATAACAAGGTTTCAAAATTAAATGTAGTATTTTCAGCATCCTTTGGAAGACAATTAGAATATTACACCGGAATGGTTTTTAAAATTGATATTAAATCTAAAAACTCATTAAAAAATATTATTAATGGTGGTCGTTATGATGGTTTAATTTCTGACTTAGGATCAAAAAAACAAACTCCTGCAGTAGGTGCTGCTTTAAATTTAAATTACTAATGACAAAAAATATTTTAAATATTGGAATTCCAAGTAAAGGCCGACTCAGAAAAGATGTTTTAAATATTTTTAAAAAAAATAAATTAACTCTTATTTCTGAGAGAGGAGAAAGAGATCTTTTAGGGTCAATAAAGCAATATAAAAATATTAAGATTTTATATCTTCATGCAAGAGAGATAATAGAAAGACTTGGAGATGGATCTTTGGATATAGGTTTTTCTGGCTTTGATTTATTAAATGAGAGTGAAATAAATACTCAAAAGAAAATTAATGTTTTAAAAAGATATAACTTTGGCAGGGCCACATTAGTAGTTGCAATTCCTGATCCATGGATAGATGTACAAACTGTTGCAGATTTAGAGGAAATTGCATTTGAATTTAAAGATAAGAAAAAGAAAAGATTAAGAGTAGCAACAAAATATCCAAACTTAACAAGGGAATTTTTGTTTTCAAAGGGAGTTACTCAATTCAAATTAATTGATAGTTTGGGTGCAACTGAAGCCTATCCTTTTACAGGCTCATCGGAAATAATTACAGATATCACTTCTACCGGAGAAACGTTAAAAGCAAACAATTTACGTATTTTAAAGGATGGAGAAATATTAAGATCAGAGGCCTGCATGATGATTTCTAAGTCATCCAATAATAAAATGGGTCTTAAAAAAATAGTAAAATTACTTTCTAAAAATTAAGTCTTTCCAATAAATTAGTATAATTTTGATAATATCTAGATTTCTAATAATTGCATAAAGTGCAACAATAACACAAATAATAAAGAATATTTTTAATACTAAAATTAGTTCCATAAAGTATTTTTAAATATTTAAATACATTAATCAAATATTTACGATAAAATAAAAAATTAGAATCATGGATAATATATTGTTAATTTTACTAGTTTTGTTATTAGGCGGCGTTTTAGCTATTCTTTATCTAAATTTAAAAACTAAGCCAAAAGATGAAAATGAAAACAAAGAAGCTGAGGAAATAGCTAATTTAAAATCAGAAATATCAAGTTTAAAAGATAGCTTAAACACCACAATCAATAGCTCACTTGGTGCAATGTCGACTTCATTTAATAATCTATCAACTGGGGTTACTAAAGATATGACTGAAACTTTAACCAAGGTAGAGGAAAAGGTTGGTAATTTTAATCAACAAGTTCAACTATTAAATCAAAGCCAAGAGGGGATAACTAAAATTTTAGCTGGAGTTAAGAAATATGGAACTCTTGCAGAATTTAGCTTAGATGTTCTAATTAAAGATTTGCTACCAGCCTCTCAATTCATGACGAATGTTAAAATGAAAGAGGACACCAGTGAAAATGTTGAATTTGCAATAAAGCTTCAAGGAGATGTTTTAGTTCCTGTTGATAGTCATTTTCCAGTAGAAAAATTCAAAGCAATTACTGATGGTCATGACGCGGAAGACAAAAGGGCTGTTGCAGATGCTAGAGCAAAATTAGCCTCAGCGTTTAAAGCAAAAGCTAAAAGTGTTAATGAAAAATATATTGTTCCACCAAAAACTACTGATTTTGCAATCGTATATGCTCCTACAGAAAGTTTATACAAAGAGTTAACTGAATACCAGGATCCAAGTACAAAAGAATTATTAACTCAAGAGTTAATGAAAAAATATAAAGTTGTAATATGTGGACCTAATACTCTTTCTGCTTACTTACAGTCTTTACATATGGGATTTCAATCATTGAAGGTACAAAAAGGTGCAACGGAAATTTATAATCATTTAAAAACAATCAGTACAAGATTTTCTAAACATTTTGACAACATTATAGTTCTTAGAAAAAAATTAGAAGATGCTATGGGAGTTGTCGATAAATTTGGAACGGATGCAAGATCAATTTCAAGAACCTTAGAAAATATTAAAGATCCCGAGCAGGTTGAGAAAGCTGTACAAACTGAAAACGTGGAAAAATTTGTTGAACGAAATAGGCAGCTTAAAAATTAATTTCTTTTTTTCCTTAATAACGTCTATAAGAAATCTCATGCAGTGGAATCAAAAATATGATTATCCAAAATCATCAAGAGCAACAGTTGATGGCATTAGAAGATACTTATTAGGGGAAACAAAATTACCAAGTGTCACTTCAATTTTAGATGCAACTCGATCTGAAGAAGATAAAGCAGCATTAGCAAATTGGAGAGAAAGAACTGGGCAAAAAGAGGCTGAGGCAATAACAAAAGCAGCAAGTAGTAGAGGTTCTCAAATGCATAACTATTTAGAGTCTTATTTACTTGGGAGAGAAAATTTAAGTTTTTTTGAAGATAACGAACAATACAAATTAATGGCTAAAGAAATTATAGAAAAAGGTTTGAAAAATAGATTGGATGAAATTTGGGGTGTTGAATGTACTCTTTATTACCCAGAGAAGTATGCAGGTACTGCTGATTGTGTCGGAGTTTATGAAGGAAAAGAAACAATAATAGATTTTAAACAAAGTAATAAACCTAAAAAGGCTGAATATATAGACTCATGGCTTCTTCAAACAAGTGCATATTCATTAGCACATAACATTGTGTATAACTCCAATATCACTTCTTGTGTAATTTTGGTTTGCACAGTAGATAAATTATTCCAAGAGTTTAAAATTCAAGGGCATGATTTAATTGTTTATCAAAATTTGTTTTTGGGGAGATTAAAAAAATTTAATGAGCTATCAGATTTAACTTAGGATTTTATGGATAAAATAGTAATTTACGATACAGAAACAACAAATAGTACAATTTGGGGCTCAATAATTGAAGTAGGTGCTGTAGTTGTTGATAAAAACTTAAAAGAAATTGGTAAGCTAAATATTCGTGGCAGAATGCCCGAGGGTGAGGTTCCAAGTGCAAAGGCCTTATTAGTTAATTCAACAAGTATTGATTTACTTACTAAAGGCAATTACTCGCATTATGATTTTTTAGGCGCAGTAGAAAATTTTTTCTCTAAAGCTGGCCCAGCATTATTCATGGGTTGGAGTAACTTAAATTTTGATAGACGAATGTTTCATTTTAATTTTTTTAAAGGGAATAGATATCCTTACATTACACATTCATCACCTAATAAAGAACATGACGGTTTACATGTTGCAAGAGTAGCACAAACCTTGAATCCTGAAACATTAAAGACTGAATTAACAGAAGCTGGAAATGAAAGTCTAGCTTTAGAAGGTTTAGCTAGACAACAAGGATTTGATACATCTCAACAACACACTGCTTATCATGATGCATTTACAAGCTTAAAAATTCTAAGAATTATAAAAGACAAACATAAAGACAATTGGGAAAATTTTTTAAGTACATCTACAAAAAATAGCGTTGAAACTATCTTAAAAAGTGAGGGTATTTATTCAATTTTCGAAAATGTTAAGGGAAAAAATATGATGTATCTTGTCTCTACATTACATCCAGATCATTGTTTTCATCCATCATATGTATCTTGGGGATATTTATTTGATTTAAGAAGAGATCCTGAACCTTTGTTAAATTTATCAATAAATGATCTTAAAGTTTATTTAAAAAAGTTTAGTCCAAAAGCACTTAGAGTAATCAAAACCAACAAAGCTCCTGTAGTTTTAGATAAAAAGTTTGCATTAAAAGAGAAGGCATATGCTGACTTAGATTTAGAAACAATCCAGAAAAGAGCAAAAATAGTTAGAAATAGTGAAAATTTTTGTAAAAATATTCAAATCATTAATAGAGAGGCTGCTGAAGAAAAAGCTCAAACTCAAACCCAGGAAGATCTGTTACCTGAAGAAACTTTATATGAAAAATTCATTCCCAATAAAGACACCCAATTATTTAAAACTTGGCATAGTTCTTCTTGGGAAGATAAATTAAGAATGTTGGATAAGTTTCAAGATAAAAGATGTAGTTGGTTTGGGCAAAAAATTATTTATCAAGAAGCACCGCATATTTTGCCACCAGATTTATATAAAAATATAAAAAGTGAAATTGCTAGACGAATTTTAAGCAAAAATAGAGAAAAGTGGCAAACTATAGGAATGGCCTATCAAGAAATTGATACCTTAAGAGATCAAGCATCAAATCGAGATGATGAAGAGGAACTAAAAAAATTAGATGAAATAAATGAATTTATTATGTCTATAGAAAAAAAATATGAAATTGCCTAGTTGACTTTAAGGCTCTAATTAATAGAAAGGAAATATGCTTACAAATTTTAAAGACGAAGATTTTGACACTAAAATTAAAAATGAAGATGTTTCAGTCATCCAGTTTTCAGCTGAGTGGTGTGGTCCATGTAAGGCACTAAAACCAGTAATGGATAAGTTATCTGATGAATATAAAGATAAGGCTGGTTTCTATTATGCTGATGTTGAAGATGGTGGAATAAATACTGGAAGTGCAGCAGGTATCAGAGGTGTTCCAACAGTTATTATCTATAAAAAAGGCGTTGAAGTAGATAGAAAAGTTGGTGGAGTTCCCGAAAGTCACATGAAGGAATTTTTAGATAAAAATATCTAATTTAAATTTAAAACTTCACCGGCAAGATATAACGATCCAGTAATCAGGATTATATCGTTTTCTTTTACCGGGATTGACTTTATTGCATCTTCTATACTTTCCTTATAATTTATATTTGAAAAGCCGTTTAGCTTATCTTTAAGCTCTCCTCCTTTAATTGAATTAGGTTGATTAGGTATATCTATTGTAGTCAATGTAGAGATATCCTTAAAGAAACTCATATATTCATTATGATCTTTATTAGCCATCATTCCAAGAATGATGTGTTTATTGCAATCTAAACTTTCCAAGTATTCATTCAAAACTTTTGCTCCCAATGGGTTATGAGATCCATCAACATAAAGTTTGTGATCTTTTACAAGCTCTTTAAGTTTTCCAGATTTAATTTCTTGTAATCTTGCAATACAATTTATTTTTAAAATACCTTTTTTAATGTGGTCATCTTTAATTTTTAAGTCTTTCAAAATTCTTAGGGTCGCAATTGCTGTTGAGACATTTTCTAATTGAAATTGACCTTTAACATTTGGCATAGGTAATTTTATTCCCCCAAATTGATCTTCATAATAAAAGAAGTCATTTTCTTGCATTGTAAAACTATAATTTTCATTATGGAAAAACTTATTTGATCTATTATTTGAAATTGTTTTTTTAATATTTTCTTTGATTTTATTAGTACTTTGTTTTGCAATTATAATATTTGAGTTTAATAAGCTTGATGTTTTCTCAAAAATAATTTTTTCAACAGTTTGTTCATTTTCAGGTAGCCAATCTAAATGATCAAGGCCAATAGATGTTACAACGCTAGCAAGGTTATTTTTTAAGATATTAGTAGCGTCAAATCTAAAGAATAATCCACTTTCAATTAAATTGATATTATCTGGGTATTGATATGCTTTTAAAAAATAGGCTGCAGTCAGTATTTCAAAAAAAGTAATTGGTTCACCATTGTTAGCTTCCTCAACTTCTTCAAGTAAATTTGCCAAATCTTCATCATTCAATTCTTCATTATTAAAAACAAACCTTTCATTGATACTTTTGATATGAGGACTAGTGTAGATATTACAATTGAAATTTGCTTCTTTTAAAATAGAAAACATTGCTTGGATAGTTGAGTACTTTCCATTGGTACCAACAATTGAAATTGCTTTGATTTTATCTTGAGGGTTGCCTAATTTTTTGCAGAGACTTTGAATACGATCTAGACTTAAATCTATTTCTTTAGGATGCAGCTCTTGTAAGCGACTGACTATCTTCTGAAGTTTCATTTTGTTCAGCACTTATATCAGAATTTTTCTTTAACAATATTGATAATAAGGTTCCAATTTTAGATGCAAGATCTTTACGCTCAACAATTAAATCAACGAAACCGGTTTTTTCTACATATTCACTTTTTTGGAAACCTTCAGGAAGTTCTTCTTTCACAGTTCCTTGTATTACTCTTGCTCCCGCAAAAGCAATTAAAGCCCCTGGTTCTGCAATATGAATATCACCTAACATCGCGTATGATGCCGTAATACCACCAGCTGTTGGATCAGTTATGCAAACTAAATATGGAAGTCCGTTTTTTTTTAATTCATTAATTGCAAGTGTCGTTCTAGTCATTTGAGATAATGATATTAAACTTTCCATCATTCTCATTCCACCACCAGCACTAATACATAAAAAAGGTGTTTGATTTTCTATCGCATGTTGTATTCCATATAAAAAAGCTTCACCTTCTGCTGCTGCCATTGAAGCTCCTAAAAAATCAAAATCGGAAGCTACAGCTGTAATTTTAATATTATTTATAGTTCCAGAGGCAACCATCATTCCACATTCTAATCCTGTTTTTTTTCGGGCACTTTTTAATCTTTCTTTGTAGGGTTTAGAATCTGTCCAATTTAGTGGATCATCTTTTGGTATTGGAGTTTTGAAAATCTCGTAATTATTTTTTCCAAATAAAATATCAAATCTTTGATGTGGCTTTATTCTATGATGACGTTTACAATCTGGACATACCCACAAGTTTTCCTCTAAATCTTTTTTTAAAATTGGACCCTTGCAACATGATGTCCAATCACTTTTTGCAATATCTTCTTTTGAAGCTCTTTCACGTATAGCTGTTTTAATCTTTTCACCTGCTTTAATAATTTTAGTTATCCAGTTCATTGAATTTTATTTTTTAATCTCTTTACAATATTAGTAACATTTGTGACAGCATTTTGTCTCTTTTCAATGGATTTTGAGATTTCTTTGCATATTGCACTACCAACTACTAAACCATCGGCTTTTTTAAGTGATTTGATTGTTTTTTCTGTAATTCCAAAGCCAATAACAACATTTTTTGATTTATTTTGTTTTTTAATTCTATTGTATTTTTCTAATATTTTTTTTGGGGATACTTTAAGCTTTCCTCCTGTAGTGGATAACATGCTTATATAATAAATCATGTCGTGCGAATCTTTTATGATTTTTTTTAATCTAATCATAGAAGTAGTTGGTGAAACTAATTGAATAAAATTAATTCTTTTTTTTTTACATTTTGAAGCAAAATTTTTATTTTCAGGATAGGGTAAGTCAACAACTATAAGACCATCAACTTTTGATTTTTTGCATTTCTCTAAAAATTTATTTTCATTAAATTGATAAATCATATTGTAATAACCCATTAAGATTATTGGTTTATTTTTTTTGATTTTTTTAAAATTTTTTGCAATTGAAAATACATCTTTAATTTTAATTCCATTTTTGATTGCTCGATAAGCGCTCGTTTGTATTTGTCCTCCATCAGCTATTGGAGTATTGTGTGGAAAACCTAATTCACAAATATCAGCATAATTTGAAATTGATTTAAGTATTTCTAAGGATTTTTTTTTGTTATTATCTCCCGCAACAGTATAAGTCAGTAAAGCTGGTCTATTTTCACTTTTAGCATTTAAGAAAGCTTTGTTGATTAATGAATTCATTAATTTTTACCTAATCTTTCTCTTAATATATCTCTATCTTTTTTAGCATCGCCACATGAATTTACTATTACAATTGTGTCTTTGCTTAATTTTGGAGCAATTTTAATTGCTTCAGCAAAAGCATGGCTAGGCTCTAAACTTGGATTAAGTTTTTCAAATTTAGTTACTATCACATGAGCTTTAAGTGCCTCCTCATCAGTTGCATAAGTGTATCTTGCTCTTTTAGTATCTTTTAAAAAACAATGTATTGGACTGACACCTGGATAATCTAATCCAGCACTTATTGAATCTGTTTCGTTTATTTGACCTTCATTATTTTGACAAACATATGAAGCTGCACCATGTAAAATTCCAATTCTAGCATTTCTACTGAGAGGAGCTGCATGAAGTTTTGATTTTTTTGGACCACCAGCTTCAACACCAATTAATTCAATCTGAGATTTATTAAAATCTATAAATTCACTCCAAAAACCATAAGCTGAGCTACCACCACCAACGCAGTTTATTAATTTAATTTTATTTGGAATTTTTTTAAATTCATTTTTAATTTGTATTTTTAATTCTCTAGAAATTTGTGCAGTGCTCCACCCACATATTTTTACAAAAATATTTGGGCCAACAGTACTACCAACACACATATGAGTGGTATCACAATTTGAAACCCAATATCTCATACATTCACTCACTGCATCAACTAAAGTTTGGCTACCAGAATAAACAGGAACTATTTCAGCACCATTTTTTCTCATAGCATCACAATTAGGTTTTTGCCTCTTAATATCTTTAGCACCCATGAATATTTTACATTTCAAACCAAATTTTTTCGCGGCCATACTTAGCATTTTGCCAGCATAACCAGCACCTGTATCACCAACTATATATTTTTTTCCCATAGCCTTACAAATTAAAGCATGAACGGTTGCATTATATATTTTATGAGCACCACCATTAGCTTCAGATACAACTTTTGCCCATATTTGAGCTCCACCTAAATAATTGGATAAATTTTCTAATTTTACAAATGATGTAGGTGATCCAATGTAATTTTTAAAATAGTAATCTCTTTTTTTTAAAAATTTTTTGTTATTTCTTAATTTTGAAAATTCTCTTGTTAAATCTTCTACAGGTTTTTTTAAAGTTTCGGGAATAAAACTTCCTCCAAATTTACCACCCCAAAAACCATAACGGTCATGCTGGTCAATTAACGGAATATTTTTTTTAAGCTTCATTTTTAATTTTATTTAGATTGTTTAAAAAAATTTCTATTTTGGATACATCTTTTAATCCAGAAGTTTCTAGTCCTCCAGATAAATCAATGTAATCTGCAATTTTTTCATAATTTTGCAGATTATTATCAAATTTTATATTACCTGCTAACATTAATTCTTTGTTAAGTTTTATATTATTAATTAAATTATGATCAAATCCCTTACTTTTTTCATACCCTTTACTGTCAAACAAATAAATATCTGTTACTGAAGCAAATAATTTGTGTTTAATAACATCAGATTTATCTTTTATCGTAATAGCAGTAATAATTTTTTTTTGATATTTTTGTTTAATAAATTTAATTTCATCTGGAGTACAATCATACAATTGATAATAATCAAAAGGTAAATTTTTTATTTTTTCTAAAATTTCGTTGTTAGGTTTCACTAAAACAGCAACAAACTTACTTTTATTTTTATGAATATTAAGTAATTTTTTTAAATCATTAGATCTGATATATCTTGAACTCTTTGGGTAATTACAAATGAAACCAATAAATGTTGGAGGGTAAGGATGATTAATAATAAAACTTAAGGTATTAGAATCTTTTATCCCACAAATTTTACAACCCTTGATCATTTACCAAGATGATCTAATAGCTTTTTTGTATTATTTTTAATGTTACCCTTTGTGAGAGACCTTCCTATGACTATACCTGAAACCTTATTTTCAAATGCACTTTTAGGTGTCATTATTCTCTTTTGATCATTCGAACTATCTCCAGGTAACCTTATTCCTGGAGTAATAATTAATAAATTTTTATACCTTTTACGAATTATCTTAGCTTCTTGAGCAGAACAGACTATTCCATCACAACCTGATTTTTTTATGAGATCAGCCTGTTTTAAAACTAATTGTTTAACCTTTTTTGTATAACCTATTTGTTTTAAGGATTTATTATCTAGACTCGTTAAAACCGTAACACCTAATATCTTTAAATTTTTATTAATTTTTTTTGATTTTTTCTTAACTGCCTTAAGCATTTCTAAACCACCATTAGCATGAACAGTAATATATTTACACTTTTTTAAGTCTTTTAAACTATCAATTGCTGACAAAGCTGTCTGAGGAATATCATTTATTTTTAAATCTAACCAGAAATCACTTTTAATTTTTTCTAAGAAACCTCTTCCTTCCTTGGAGTAAAAAAACTGGAGTCCAAATTTTGGAATTATTTTAAGTTTATTTGTTTTAGTTTGGTTTACTATTTTTTTTATTTTATTTATTTTTGAAGTATCACACGCAACAAATATACTTTTATTCTTCATTATTTAATTTTTTAAACAACTCTTTAGACATTTTAAAGTGAATTGTTCTTTTTTCAGGTGTATGAATTTTCTCTCCGGTTTGAGGATTTCTAGATATTCGTGATTTTTGAATATTTGTTGAGAATACCCCAAAACCTCTGAATTCTACTCTTTCTCCTTTTTTTAGAGATCTTTTAATTTCATTTAAAATTATATCAGTAAATTTTTCTAAGTCTTTTTTTAGAAAATTTGGATAATTATTTAATAGTTGTTTTAAAAGCTTTGATTTTACAATAGCCAATTTAAATCTTCTTCAATTATTTTTTTATTCTTTATCTTCTTCTTTTTTTTTTAAGTCCTCAGATAATGAAGAAAAAGGAAGATTTTTACCTGATCCTTCAGATCCGTATTTTTCTAAGGCTTCTTTTTTTTCAATTTCTTCAAGAAGTTTTATACTTAAAATTACTTTTCTTTTACTTAAGTCAAGTTCGGCAATTGCACAATCAAGTTTTTCACCACCCGTCCATCTACTAGGCCGTGCGTCTGCTGCATTTATAGCTATTGCAGATTTTTTAATTTGAAAATCCATCTCACAACCTTCAGGTCTTACTATTAATCCTTTATTATCTGTTGAAATAACTTTTACGGTAATTGTTTGATTTTTCGATTTATCTTTAAACCAATCAAATGGATCAGTCTGAGTTTGCTTTAATCCTACTCTTATTTTTTGTTCTGAAGTTTTAATTTCTAAAACTTTAACTTTTATTTTGTCGCCTTTTTTGTATTTTGAAAGTTCTTCTTCACCATTATTAAGATATGTTAAATCATTACAATGTAAAAAAGCGTCTATATCTAAATCTTCTATTTTTACAAATAATGAATATTCATTTTTATTCACGATTTCACCTTCAACAATTGAGCCTAATGGGAAACGCTTTTGAAAAGTTTCAAAAGGATTCTCTTGAGTAAGTCTATGAGAAATTGCTACACGTCTTTTATCAATGTCTATTTCTGTAATTACACATTCAATAATATCTCCTATCTTAAACATTTTTTTTGCGGATATATTTTTTTTTGTCCAACTTAGTTCACTTGAATGAAGTAAAGTTGTTAAACCTGGTTCTAACTCACAAAATGCACCAAAGTCCATAAGCTTTACAACCTTAACTTTATAAACTTTATTTAATTCGTAATTTTCAATATGTTCAAAAGGATCTGGCGACAATTGTTTTACAGAACAACCAACTTGTAATTTTTCTTTGTCTACACTTATTACTTTTAGGTCGTGCTTCTCTCCAATATTAAACACTTCATCAGGATGATTTACCCTTGAGTAAGAAATTTCTTGTAAATGAACTAAAACGTCTAATTCGCCATTTACGTTAAAGAAACATCCAAAAGAACTGTAACCCTTTACCTCGGCATTTTTTATAATATCTCCAACTTTATATTTTTCAATTATTTTTGCTTTGTCCTCTTTTTTAAATGATGAAATTATTTCCCTTCTTGATACACAAGCGTTACCTCTAACTTTATCTAATTTTATAAGTGCGAATTTTTGAGGCTCATTCATCAAATGACTAATATCCTTAAGTGGCTTATCACTTATTTGAGAACCTGGTAAGAACATTAAGGAACCGGTGTCGATGTGCTCTACAATACATCCGCCTTTGCATTTTGAGGTTATTTTCCCCATTATAGGTTCATTTTTTTCGTAAGCTTCAACTAATTTATCCCAACCTTTAATTTTTTGAGCTTTACTGGCAGATACTAACACTTCTCCATTTTTATCTTCAATTTTTTCAAGTAGAACAGATATAGTTTCACCAACTTTAATTTTTTCTGTTAGACCCATGCTTTTTAACTCATTAATATCAAGAACTGGTTCTGATTTTAAACCTTCAACGAAAAGAAAAACAAATTTTTCTGTAATCTTATTTATTTTACCTTCAATTATTTTACCTTCTTCTATTTGGACTTTTGAAAGCTGGCTGTTTAGTAATTTTTCGAATTCTTTAGAAGCTTGGCTAGATAAATCTTTATAAATTTCCATTAAATAATAATTTTTTTGTCTATAATTTTTTTAATTTTTAAAAAACATGCCCTTTTAGTAAGGTTTGTCGTATTAATCAATAGTGAATCTTTTGTTTTCTTCAAAGGAGAAATTTTCCTGTTGAGGTCACTTTTGTCGCGTTTTTTAATACTTTTTAATACTTCTGTGTAAGTGATTTTTTTATTTAAATTTCTTAACTCTTTATATCTCCTTAATGATCTAGTTTTTAAACTTGCTGTAATAAAAAACTTAAAATCAGCGTCTGGTACAATTTTATATGTTATATCTCTACCATCTAAACAAGATCCTCTATATTTTTTAGGGGGGTTATATGCAAAGTTTAATTGAATAGAATGAACTATTTTTCTGATATTTTTTTTTTTAGAAATTACAGAAGCTTCTAAGCCTACCTCATCTGACAATAAAACTTTTTTGTACAGATCTTTTAGTTTAATAGTCTCAATCTTAGACTTAACAAATTTATGGTTAAATTTATCTGGAAATTTTAATTTAAGATAAGCAATAAATCTATAAATTTTACCTGTATCAAGATAAAAAAGCTTATAATGATTAGAAATTGCTTTTGCTACTGTTCCAGCACCTGCAGCAGCAGGAGAGTCTATTGCTATTTTAATTATATTTTTTCTTTTAATCACTTGTCTTAATTTTTTTTATAATTTTTAAAAAATTTGGAAATGAGCTTTTTATTGAATCTTTATCATGGATTGACCATTTTCCACCGAAAGAAAGTGCTGCAATTACACATGTCATAAATACTCTGTGGTCCTTCAAATAATTTTTAATTTGAATATTTTTATTGATATCAAGATTTGGATTACCGAAAATTTTTATTGAGTTTTCTGTTAGTATTGTTTTAACTCCCATTTTTTTTAAAATTTTTTCACCCCATTTGAGTCTGGGACTTTCCTTTTGATTTAATTCACCTAAATTTTTAAAATATGAAGTTCCCTTTGCCTTGGCAGCAACTAAAAAAATTATTAAAAACTCATCAATAGCACTACTATTTAATTTTGATGGGCAATTTATTGCCCTGATTGATTTAGGGCTTTCAACTTTGATATCAGAAATTTTTTCACCTTTATAAATTCTTATATTTTTTAAGACAATCTTTATTCCCATTTTTTTTAATATTGTTATTATGCCTATTCTAGAGGAATTAATATTTACATTTTTAATTATAATTTTAGAATTTTTCGATAGAGCAGTTAAAACAATAAAAAAAGCACTCGAGCTAATATCAGAAGGTATATTGTAATTTAGTGTAGGTATTTTTCTAATTTTATTAACTTTAATATAATCAAAATTTTTACTTTTTTTGATATTGATTGGTAAATTTAAAAACTTACATAAAATTTCAGAGTGATTTCTTGATTTTTTTGCTTTTATAATAGTTGTGCCTTGAGTTCTCATGCCACCAAACATGACAGCACTTTTGCATTGAGCCGAACCTTTGTTTTCAGTAAATTTTATTGGTTTTAAAATTTCTGAGCCATGAATAGTTAGTGGTAAATTTTTATTATTTTTTAATTTAAATTTAGCACCAAATTTGCTCAGAGGATCAGATATTCTCTTAAAGTCCCTTTTAGATAAACTTTTGTCACCAATCAATTTTATTGGATGTGGTGTATTAATCAATAAACCAAGTATTAATCTACCTAAAGTCCCAGAATTTTGAGCATCAATAGTTATGTTTTTTTTATAATTATATCCACTTAATCCTTTGCCAAATATTTTACATTCATTATCTTTTATTATTGTTTTAATTCCTAATTTATTTATTGCTTTAATGGCAGCCAAAACGTCATCAGACATTAGTAAATTTTTTGCTGTAGATATACCCTCAGCTAATGATGCGAAAAGTACCCATCTTATACTGATACTTTTATCACCATTAATAAAAATTTTTTTTTTAAAAGGTTTAATTTTTTTTTTTATAATTATTTCATTTGGCATTTGGATTTAGTTTATTTTGAAACCATCACCAAAATATGCATTCTTTGCATTTATATCTTGAACTAAATTTGAAGGTGTATCCTGAGCTACAATTTTGCCATTACTTAAAATCATTGCACCGTCAACACATGCTAGTAAATCTCTCGCTTGATGATCACAAATACAAATTGTTATCTGGTTTTCTTGTTGTAAATTTACAATTATTTCTTGAAGCATCTTTATTGTGAGAACATCAAGTGCAGCGAATGGTTCATCTAAAAGTAGAACTTTTGGTTCACTCAATAAAGCTAGAGCTATAACTAATTTTCTCTTTTGTCCCCCAGAAAGATGTTTGGCTTTTATTTTTCTTAAGTGGTCTAATTCAAATTTTGAGATAACATAATCTATTCTTTCAAATCTAAGATTTTTATCATTAATAATAATTTCACTAATTGCTCTTAAATTATCATGAAGTGTCAAATCATTGAAATACCCTCCATATTGAGGAACGTAACCAACTTTAAATTTTTGTGTTCTTAAGTAAACTGGATAATTAGTAACATCTACATCATTTATTTTGATAGTTCCTGCGTTTGGAGTAATTAAACCTGTCAATAAATTAAATATTGTAGACTTTCCAACACCATTAGGTCCCAACATTCCAAATATTTGTCCTTCGTTAATTTTAAAACTAATGTTGTCTAAAATTAATCTATTGCCATAGGAAAGAGAAATATTTTTAAATTCAATTATTGAATTTAAATTTTTAAAAGATTTAATTCTAAATTTTTTTATAACAGCCATCTTAAAAATTTTTGTTTTTTATATTTACTTTTTTGTTTTCCTCATACATAAATATTTTAGTATCTTTAGTATCTATATCTATTTCAATTACATCTGCTTGTAAAATATTTTCTAAATTTGTATAAACTATGTTTTTAGAAAATATCATTTTATTTTTAATTAATGAAAAATCTAAATATTCGCCTGTGATTTTGTTTTCTAAATAATCAATTATTACATTTTTAGAAAAAATAGTATCATAATTGCTTGTATTATATTTGCCAAAATCCGATTTAATATTAATCTGCTCAGAATTAGTAAGCTGTATTATAGACTTAACATTTTCTAAAAAAATTATGTCATTATTATTATAATCTATTTCTCCTTTAGCGGCCCTTATAATATAAAGATTTCCTTTCGAGTCTTTTGCTATGTACTCTACATTTTCTAATAAGTTTGAATTATAAGTATTTATATTTTCAGGATTTACTTCAACTATTTTATCTTCTTTGTAAAAAAATTTATAATAAATTATCAAAATAATACTTATTATTGTTAATAATATAACAATCCTTTTTAACATTTAGGATATATTTGATTGCAAAATAGTATGAACATGAATAACACCAACAGCATATCTTGGTTTTTTATTGCTATTTACAATTAGGGAAGTAATTTTCTTACTATTCATTAAAGAAAGAGCTTTTGCTGCTAACTCATTTTTGTCAATTGTAACAGGTTTTTTAGTCATAATTTTTTTAACAGGAAGTAAATGAAAATTGAAATTTTTTTCACTAAATCTCCTGATTTGTCCATCTGTAATTATTCCAGAGATTTTTTTTTCTTTATTTCTTACAACTAACATACCTAGTTTTTTTTCAGTCAAAATCTTTAAAGCTTTGCTCATTTTTAAATTTTCATTTACAAAGGGTATTTTTTTACCTGTTATCATAATATCCTCTACTGTTTTAAGCTGAGCACCCAAACTCCCAGATGGATGTAATTTTTTAAAATCTAATTTACCAAATTTTTTATATTTCATAGAAGCAATTGCTAAAGCATCACCTAAAGCAAGTTGAGAAGTTGTGCTTGCAGTCGGAATTATTCCTCCAGCCTCTACTACCTGTGGTATTAAAAGTTTTGTATCCGATGCCTTATACAAAATAGAGTCTTTTTTTGATACTATTCCGATTAAATAAATTTTATTTCTATTTGCATATTGAATAATATTTTTTAACTCATTTGTTTTTCCTGAATAACTTATAAGTATCAAAATATCTTTTTTTGATATCATTCCTAAATCACCATGAGATGCTTCGCTTGCAGCTAGACTAAAAGAGGGAGTTCCGACTGATGCTAGAGTTGCTGCAATTTTTGAGGCTATCAGCCCGCTTTTTCCAACTCCACATAAAATTACTTTTGATTGACAATTTGAAATTTTAATAACAGCATTACTAAAAGAACTATTTATATTTTTTCTTAATTTTTGTAATGCTTTAATCTCAAGATTAATTACGTCTTTAGCTACATTTATAAATTTATTATTACTCATTAATGAGACCAAATATCATCTTTAAACAGAGCCAAATCAAGATCAACTCTGGTTTTTAAAAATTTTAAACAATCTTCGTAAAGCTTAACTCTATTTTCTCTTTCAAGTATTTTATAAAGCTCATCATGTATTTTATGAAGATAAATAACATCATTTGCACAATACTTTAATTGTGCAGTAGATAATTCTCCCCCAAAATCTGAACTTTGAAATTGTTTGCTTATATCTATATTTACGAACTCTTTAATTAATGTTTTGAGAGAATGATTATCAGAATAACTTCTAGAGAGTTTACTGCAAATTTTGGTATCAAGAATATTGTTAACATCGGTTTTTAAATAATATTTGATATGTGCCATATCTGCTCTTCCAAAATGAAATATTTTTGTTATTTTTTCATCATTTAGCAATTTAACTAGATTTGGAGCTTCATAACTATTTCTATCCAATTGAATTATATGTGCATCTGAACTACCAGATGATAATTGAATTAAGCATAACGGATCACGTCTGACATTAAGACCCATAAATTCACCATCAACAGCTATTCTGTTGCCCAAGTTTAGGTTTTCAGGTATATCCCTTTTGTAAAGCTTAATATTATTACTCACTTTTAACATATATATATGAAAGCAAAAAATTGTCTATGAAAGCTAAAAATGTTTTAATTTTTGGATGTTCAGGCCAGATAGGTAGGTCAATTGTACGAAAATTGACAAAGGATAACTACACTGTAACAGCTGTAACTAGAAATATTCACCAAAAAGGTATTGTTCTTAAAACTCTTGGTAATACAGGTTTCATTAATATTGTTGAGGCCACTATATTTGATGAAAAAAAAATTAGAGAACTTTTTAAAACAGCAGATATTTGTATAAATTTAGTAGGTATTTTGTTTGAGCAAAAAAAAGGTAATACTTTTAAAAATATTCATACTGTTTTTCCGTCTCTTTTAGCCAAACTTTCAAAAGAATATAGTGTTAAACATTTTATTCACTTATCAGCACTGGGTATTAACGATGCGCTAGATTCTGATTATGCTATAAGCAAACTTGAGGGAGAAAAAGAAATTTTAAAAAATTTTCCCTTAGCTACAATTTTGAGACCCTCAATAGTATTCTCTGTAGAAGATCAATTTACTCGAAACATGATGACTTTACTTAACAGACTTCCTTTATTTCCACTTTATTATAATGGAAAAACTAAATTTGCTCCAATACATTGCTCAGATTTAACTGATACAATTCATCATGTTATTTCAAATAACATTTATTCAAAAATCGTAGAGTGCGTGGGTCCTGAAATAATTACTTTTAAAGAAATAATGGAGAGATTACTTAAACTGATTGATAAGAAAAGAATTTTATTTCCTTGTCCTTTACCATTAGCTGAATTATCTGCGAGATTTTTTGAAATAATGCCAAATCCTTTGTTAACAAGAGATCAATTGAGACTTTTGAAATATGACAATATTTCTTCAGGAAAATATAAAACCAATTCAGATATTGGTATGCCAAGTAAAAGATATTTTAATGATGAAGTTAAAAAATACTGTTATATGTGGAAAGAAGGTGGTCAGTTTTCTACAGAAAAATATACTTCCAATAATGATTTTAATAATAAGGGTATATAAAATTAAGCTGATTTAATTTTTTTCTCAATAAATTCTGGAATCTCATCTTTATCAGTTACTTCTTCTTTTTTACCTTTTGGCTGATATGCATAGAGTAGATGTAATTTACAATATGAAAAGTCTTTTAAAGAAGATCTCCCACAAAAATAAAAAGATTCTTCATTAGGATGCCCTATTGGCCATTTACATGAATTTTCATCAAGTTCCTCAAGCTGCTTAGGGTTTTCTGGCTCAAAATCTTTTTCTATAATTAAAGATTTGAACCTACTTTTACGACCCCTTTTTGGTTTAATATTTCTTTCATCTAAATTATTTTGAAAATTTTGGTTAGAAGTAGCAGTACGAGTTTTAATTTTTGCAGATAAATTAAGTCTATGAGCTTTGCCAATAACAGCATTTCTGCTTATACCTCCTATAATTTCTGCAATTTGACTAGCGGTATTTCCTTTTCCCCAAAGTTCTTTTAATTTAGCTACTTTTTCCTCTGTCCAACTCATTATCAATATCTAGTATATAGTTTATATATAACAACAATATACTGATATAAAATTAAATTAAACAATCAAAATATGAGAGTTATCAACATAAATTAACTAACTAAGAATATATATATTTTCAATCCTAACTTGTATTAATAATTAAACTTTATAAAACAAATTAAATTTATGAGCTATTTAGCAAAAAATTATAATAGAAAAAAAATTTCCTTTAAATACGGCAAAGGTAGTTATTTATATTCCACTAATAAAAAAAAATATCTGGATTTCGTTCAAGGAATAGCGGTTAACTCTTTAGGACATGCGCATCCTAAATTAGTAAAAACTATTAAGGATCAATCAAAAAAATTATGGCACGTATCAAATGCATTTCAAATCCCTGAGGGAGAAAAGTTAGCTAAAAAGTTGTGTAAAAAAACTTTCGCTGATTATGTAATGTTTCAAAATAGTGGAGCTGAAGCAACAGAGGCGGCAATTAAAGTTGCTAGAAGATATTTTTACTCAATAGGTAAACCAAATAAAAACAAGATATTATGTATTAAAAACTCATTTCATGGAAGAACTTTGGCAGCAATTTTTGCTAGTGGTTCTAAGAAAATGACAGAAGGTTTTGGTCCAAAAGTCCCTGGGTTTTATCACATTGAGTTTAAAGATACAAAACCTAGATTTCCCCGTTTAAGAAATAGAATTAACAAGAATACAGCAGCAATAATGGTTGAGACTATATTAGGTGAGGGAGGCATTAAACCAATTCCTGACAAATGTCTAAGATATTTGCGAAAGATTTGTAATGAAAAAAAAATATTATTAATATTAGACGAAGTACAGTGTGGAATTGGTAGATCAGGAGATTTTTTTGCTTTTGAAAAATCAAAAGTTAAGCCAGATATAGTGCCTATTGCAAAAGGAATAGGTGGAGGTTTTCCTATTGGTGCAGTTTTAATGAATAAAAAAGTTGCCTCAGGAATGGTACCAGGGACACATGGATCTACATTTGGAGGAAATCCTTTAGCAATGTCTGTTGGAAATACAGTAATGGATATTATATCAAACAAGAAATTTTTAAATAATATAAAAAGTCTATCAAAATATTTTTTATTAAAACTAAATAAAATTAAGGAAAAATATCCAAATATAATCAAGCAAATTAGAGGGAAAGGTTTATTGATTGGGATAGAGTTATATAAAGATCAAACTAAATTTATAAAAAAGTTGATGGATAATCAATTATTAACTATTCGGGCAGCTGAAAATGTTGTTCGTATTTTGCCGCCTTTAAACGTAAAAAGAAAAGAAATAGATATAGCATTAAAAGTTATTGATAAAGTTTGTTTAGAAATAAAATAATTATGAAACATTTCATAAATTTAAAAGATATACCTGCAAAAGATTTAAGAAAGATTATTGCTGATGCTAAGACAAGAAAAAGTTTAAGAAAAAAACTTAATACATTGGAGGTTGATAAAGGCGCACCTTTAAAAGGAAAATTATTAATTCAAATGTTTGAAAAATCTAGTTTGCGAACAAGATTAAGCTTTTATTTAGCCATCAAACAATTGGGCGGTGGTACATTAACCTTGAGATCTAATGAACTTCATCTGGGTCAAGGTGGAGAAAGTATTGCTGATACAGCTAAAATTCTTTCTACTTATGGTGATGGATTTATGCTTAGAACTGATAGTGATAAAAAGGTTGAAAATTTTGAAAAATATTTATCAATACCAATAATAAATGGTTTAAGTCCTTCATCTCATCCAACTCAGGTTTTATCTGACGTTTTTACAGTAGAAGAAATAAAGAAGACACCTATTTCTAATTTAAATATTTGCTGGATTGGTGACTCCAATAACGTTTTAGATAGTTTAATAGCAGCATCAGTAAAATTTTCTTTCAAATTAAGTATTGGTTGTCCTAAAAAATTTGAACCAGGAAAAAAAGTAAGAACTTGGGTCAAAAAAAATAATAAAAAAATTTATATTTATAATGATGCTAAAAAAGCAGTGTCTGGTGCAGATGTAATTTTTTCTGATAAAGTTATTTCTTTAAATGACAAGGTTAATAAGAAGAAAAAAATACAAGCATTTAAAAATTTTAAAATTGATAAAAAATTAATGAGTTATGCAAAAAAAAGTTGTATTTTTTTACATTGTTTGCCTAGAGGTGATGAGGTAAGTGATGATATTTTTTTGAGTAAAAAATCTCACGTATGGCAACAGGCACTTAATAGAGTTCACATTCAAAAAAGTATTTTATTATATTGTTTTGAAAAATTAAGGTAATGGTAAAGGGCTGTCTGAATTTTCATTTAGATATTTTATTACAGAGGCTCTATCTTTTTCTTTTCGTAAACCTGCGTAAGCCATCTTTGTTCCTTTAATCCATTTTGCAGGTTTAATTAAAAATCCATTTAGTTCTTCAAAAGTCCATTCTTTATCATACGCTGCTAAAGCCTTAGAATATTTATAATCCTCAACCGCTCCAACCTTTCTTCCCACAACATTATATAGTGCTGGACCAATAGCATTCTTCCCTCCTTTTACAATTGAATGACAAGCTGCACATTTTTTAAAAACTTTTTCACCATGTACAATATCTCCCATTGCCATTAAGGCTGATATATCAATTTTGTCTGATATAGTACTTGAACTAGTTGTGGATACGGTGGTTGCAGTTTCTACTTCGACTGAATAACCAGGTGTCTCAGGTTTCTCTACGTGAAATATAACATCAGATAATTTTCCAATTCCAATAACAAGCAAGGCAACCATTAAAACTGCTGCAACTATTTTGTTTATTTCAAAAGAATCCATTTTTTCTAAATTTTGTAGTGAACGTATAACACGATAAATTAAAAAAAAGCTAAAATTTAATGTATAAATTTGCCTCTATAGTTGTTTATTGAGTATAATAATTTGAAAATATAATGAAAACTTTAGTAATTATACCTTCTAGGATGTCTGCAACCAGGCTGCCAGGTAAACCGTTATTAAAAATAAAAGGTTTATCAATTATATCACATGTGTCTAAAGTAGCAGAAGAAGCCAATATTGGAGACGTGATTGTAGCTACAGAGGATCAAGAAATTATTGATGATGTTAAAAGTAATGGTTTCAACGCTATTTTGACCAGCAATAAACACAAGACAGGAACAGATAGAATTCACGAAGCACTTAAAAAATCAAATGTTAGAGATGTTGATTTCATAATGAATTTACAAGGTGATGAACCAGCAATCAACATTGATGATATAAAAAGTTTGAATCACAAAATGGTAAAAAATAATTCTAATTTAGGAACTCTTGCCGCAAAAATAAAAGATAATAAAAACCTTAAGAATGAAAATATTGTTAAGGTCATTACTGAAAACAGACTAGAAGGGGGTCATTTTCCAAAGGCAGTATCCTTTTCAAGAAAATCTGAGCTGGTAGAAAATATTTATCACCATATAGGAATTTATTGTTATTCAAGAGATTGTCTTGAAAAATTTGTTCACTTGAATCAATCCAAAAATGAAAAAGAAAATCGACTAGAGCAGTTAAGAGCATTAGATAATAATATTGATGTCAATGTTTCACTTGCTATATCATCTCCAATAGGAGTAGATACTCAAGAAGATTATCTAGCCTTAAAAAAAATAATGGAATATAAGAATTGATGACTAAAATTTATTTTCAAGGAACATTTGGTGCATATTCTCATTTAGCAGCTATTTCAATTGATCCTAAAGCTGAGATATTGCCATGTAAAACTTTTGATGAGTGTTTTAACAAAGCTTCAGAAGAACCTGAAAGTAGAATAATAATACCAGAGTCTAATAGAATTACAGGTAATATTGGTATTGAATACTTGATTTTTAAACACAGGCTTAATATTTATAAAGAGCACTTTCAAAAAATTGAACATAACTTGTTAGGACAACCTGGCGCTAAATTAAAGGATATTAAAGAAGTTTATTCACACGCGCAAGGATTGTCTCAGTGCTCGAAATTTATAAAAGATAATAAATTAGCAGAGCATATAAGAGCAGATACTGCTGGGTCTGCTGAAATGATTTCAAAAAAAAAAGATTTAAAACAATCTGCCATAGCATCTTCATTAAGTGCTGAAATTTATGGCTTAAAAGTAATTAAAAAAAATATAGAAAATGAGACAGGCAATCTAACAAGATTCTTAGTTATGGGAAAAAATATTTCTCAACCAGAATTTAAAAATAAAAATTATATAACCTCTTTTTTGTTTAAATTGAAAAGTAAACCAGCTGCGCTTTATCAATCACTTGGAGGTTTTGCTATTAATGGTGTAAATTTAACTAAGTTACAAAGTTATCCAGAAAAAAATAGTTTCGACTCTTATTTTTTCTTATGTGATTTAGATGGACATATAGAAGATCCAAAAGTTCAAAAATCTCTTGAAGAGCTAGGCCTACATTGTGAGGATTTTCACGTTCTAGGTGTTTTTGAGGCAGATAGTTTGAGACAAAAAAAATAAGAATCTTTTCTTGTAGATTAGAAATTTTAACTGCTATAATGGTTTTGGAGGCTAGAGGTGGATGCTGCTTGAACCCGACCAGATCTTAACGGAAGCAGTCGTAGAGACAGTTATTCAGGTTCTAGTCTCCTTATAGATATATGAATAATAACTCAAAAGTATTAGCATTAAAATATAGACCACAAACTTTTGATGATCTTATAGGTCAGGAGGTTGTTGCAGAAACTATTACCAATTCGATTAAAGCTAACAAAATACCCAATGCATACTTGTTCACTGGAATAAGAGGAATAGGAAAAACTACAACAGCACGAATTGTTGCAAAAGCACTTAATTGTTCAAATGGTATCGATAATTTGTGTAAAGAAAACTTTTGTGAAAGCTGTAAATCTATAAGTGAGTCTAGTCATATAGATGTACTTGAAATGGACGCGGCAAGCAAAACAGGAGTTGATGACGTAAGAGATTTAATCGAATTTTCAAGATACGGACCTACCTCGGCCAAATATAAAATCTTCATTATTGATGAAGTTCATATGTTAAGCAAACAAGCATTTAACGCTTTATTAAAAACTTTAGAGGAACCACCGGAATATCTAAAATTTATTTTTGCAACTACAGAAATTAAAAAAATTCCAATTACAGTAGTATCTAGATGTCAAAGATTTGATCTATCTAGAATTAAATCCTCAGAATTATTGGAGTTTATTAAAAAAATTAAGGACAAGGAAAATGGAAAAATAAGCGACGATGCTTTAAAGCTTATTGTAAAAATTTCTGAGGGTTCTGTTAGAGATTCTTTATCATTGCTGGATAGAGCATTATTAAGTTTAGATGAGGGAAAAGAATTAGACTTAAATTCAGCTCAGAAAATTTTTGGGTATTTTGATAAATCTCAATTAATTGATTTGTTTGAGCTAATTTTAAAAGGTGAAGAAACAAAAGTAATAAATATTTATAGAAATATTTATGACCAAGGTGTTGAACCAAAAGTTTTTATTAATGACTTTTTAGAATTACTTTACTACTTTAAAAATATTAATTCTTTAACATTAGAAAGTACAAATTTTTCACTAAATGATGAAGAATTCTCTAAAATTAAAAATTTATCAAATCAAATTGATTCAGAGGTATTAATATTATTTTGGCAATTTGCCATCTCTTCTCTCGAAGAAATTGATATTGTTTCTAACCAACACCTTTCAATTGAAATGTTCTTAATAAGACTAATGCATTTAAGTTCTGTAAAATCTAAAAATAAATTTGAAAAAATTCAGGTTGATTTGAAGAGTGAAAATTTAGTTAACAATAAACAAACTGAATTAACTTCTAAAGCAGTCAATCAAATTAAGAATGTTGCACAAGAAGAAAAAATTAAACCTGAAGTACAAACAGAAATTAAAGCAGAAAAGAAAATTAATATAAATGCATTTGAGCATCTAATTGAAATCTGTTCAAAAAAAAAAGAGATCAAACTAAAATACGAATTAGAAAAAAATGTTAATCTTGTAAAATTCGAAAAAAATAGAATTGAAATATCTTTTAATGAAAGTTTAGATAAAGATTTTGTAAAAGATTTATCTTCAAAACTTTTTGAATGGACTGGTGAAAGATGGATTATTACATTTAGTAAATTAAAAGGGCAAATGTCAGTAAAAGACAAAGAAAAAAATGTAAAAAAACAATTAATAGATGAAATGAAAAATTCAGAAATATTTAAAAGTGTGATGGATAGATTTCCTGATGCAGAATTAATAGACGTAAATTCAAAAAAAGATGGAGTTGATAATGACTGATTTTAGTAAAATTTTAGATAAAGCAAAAGAACTTGAGGCAAAAATGAAAGAAAGCCAACAAAAGATTAAGGAAATTAGAGTTGAAGGAGTTTCGGGTTCAAATTCCGTAAAGATAACTTTAGATGGAGAGGGAGAGATGCAAACAATAAAGTTATCTGATGAAATTATGAAAGAACACAAAACCATAATTGAAGATTTAATTGTTGCAGCACATAATAGTGCCAAATCTCAACTTAAATCAAAAACAACCGAGGAAATTTCAAAAGCAACAGGTGGTTTTGGAATTTCTGGTTTTAAATGGCCTTTATAATAAATGCAAAACATCAGTGAGATAGAAGAATTAATCAAAATAATTTCAAAACTTCCTGGTTTAGGTCCCAAATCAGCAAAAAGAATTGTTTTAAAATTAATAAATAATCGTGACGAACTTGTAAAACCTATGGCAAATACATTGGCGCAAGTTTATAAAAATGTAGTCAGATGCAATTCATGTGGTGCGTTAAAATCAAATTCAAATGGATGTCTAAATTGTGAGAATATAAAAGAAAAATATAATAAAATTTGTGTAGTAGAGGATATTGCAGACCAATGGTCGATTGAAAATTCAAATATTTTTCAGGGCTATTTTCATATTTTGGGTGGAACAATTTCTTCAGTTGGACAAAGAAAAGAAGATTTATTAATTAACTCATTAGTAGAAAGAGTTAACAGAGATAAAATCGAGGAAGTAATTCTAGCAACTAGTGCAACTGTTGAAGGTCAAACAACTGCATACTATATTCAAGATAGTCTAAAAAATTTAGATGTTAAAATTACTAAATTAGCACAAGGTTTGCCAGTCGGTGGAGAGATTGAAAGTCTAGATGATGGAACTTTATTTTCTGCTTTTAAAAATCGATCTAATTTGGTTTCGAACTCAGATTAGTTTTTTTTTTCAATCTATTTAAATGAAGTAATGGTTCGGTATAACCTGAAGGCTGCTCTTTACCTTTAAATACTAAATCACATGCAGTTTGAAATGCTATAGAGTTTTCATAATCACTACTCATTTTAACATAAAGCGGATCATCTTTATTTTGATCATCTACTATTTTGGCCATCTCTTTCATTATTTCAGTTACTTGTATTTTTGTTGTAATTCCATGATGAATCCAGTTGGCTATATGTTGTGATGAAATTCTTAGTGTTGCTCTATCCTCCATCAAGCCTATATTGTTAATATCAGGAACTTTAGAACAACCTACGCCCTGATCGACCCATCTTACAACATAACCTAATAATGTTTGTGCAGAATTAGAAATTTCTTTGTTTATATCTTCTACAGACCAATTAGGTCTATCTGCTATTGGGATAGTTAAGAGATCATCAAGCTTAGCAGGTTCTCTATCTTTTAATTTTTTTTGTTCATTAAAAATATTTATTTCATGATAATGTAAAGCATGTAATGCAGCTGCTGTTGGAGAAGGAACCCATGCGCAATTTGCTCCTGCTTTTAAGTGTCCTGTTTTTTGCTCCATCATATCTTTCATCTTGTCTGGCATTGCCCACATTCCTTTTCCAATTTGAGCTTTACCAGAAAACCCACAACTTAATCCAATATCAACATTGTTGTTTTCGTAAGCACTAATCCATTTTGATGATTTCATATCACCTTTTTTAATCATAGGACCGGCTTCCATTGATGTATGCATTTCATCGCCAGTTCTATCCAGGAAGCCAGTGTTAATAAAAAAAACTCTATTTTTAAGACTTCTGATACACTCTTTTAAATTCGCTGATGTTCGTCTTTCTTCATCCATAATACCAATCTTACAAGTGTATTTTGGTAAATTTAGAACTTCTTCAACTTTTGAAAATATTAAATTTGTAAATGCCGTCTCGTCTGGACCATGCATTTTAGGCTTTACGATATAAACTGATCCAGTTCTAGAATTATTTTTATTTTTAATATCATGTAGCGCAGCAGCTGTAGTTATAAATGCATCCATAATACCCTCTGGTATTTCACTTCCATCACTTAATAAAATTGAAGGGTTAGTCATTAAATGACCAACGTTTCTTACAAGTAAGAGACTTCTACCATGCAACTTTAAACCTTTGCCATCTTTTGAGATATAACTTCTATGTGGATTTAATTTTCTCTCAAATAATTTACCTTCTTTTTCAAATTTTGACTTAAGATCTCCTTTCATAAGACCTAGCCAATTTCGATAACAAATAATTTTATCTTCTGAATCAACTGCTGCTACACTATCTTCATTATCACAAATTGTTGATACTGCAGATTCTAGTATTATATCACTTATACCAGCATGATCTTGTTGAGCAGCAAAAGCTCTTGAGTCTTTTAGAATTTCAATATGTAAATTATTATTTTTTAAAATAATTGCTGATGGATTATCACTCTCACCCCTGTGTCCAATAAATTTATTTTCATCTTCTAAATCAAAAATATCAGCACCTTTCAAAACTTTTAATTTTCCATATTTTACAGCAAAACTTGTAATTTTATTCCAGCTTAATCCTGCCAATGGAAAGTATTTATCTAAAAAATCTCTTCCGTATTTTATAACCATTTCACCTCTTAAAGGATCATATCTTTCAGATACGCTATCTTCAGACTGTTCAATTACATCAGTACCATAAAGGCTATCATATAAACTCATCCATCTCGCATTCGCAGCATTTAATGCATATCTTGCATTCATTACAGGTACAACCAACTGAGGTCCAGCTATACTTGCAATTTCTTCATCAACATTTTTAGTTTCTATTTTAAAATCGGGTCCTTCATTTTTTAAATAACCAATTTCTAATAAAAAATTTTTGTACTCATCTGAATTAAATTTTTTACCTTTATTTTTGATATGCCAATCATCTATTTTCTTTTGTAAATCACTCCTTAATTCAATTAGTTCTTTATTTTTTGGTGCTAGTTCATCAAGAGTTTTTTCTAGACCTAACCAAAAGATTTCAGAAGATACATTTGTATCCTTTAATAATTCATCATTTACAAAGTTTAATAGCTCTTCGGATACATGTAGGTTATTAATTTTAATGTATTTTTCTTGCATAGCACTTAAATTCGTACCCCATCTGTATTTTTGCCTGAGAGTTTTACTCCTTCGGCGGAAATTAATCTCTTTCCAGAGTGTTATGCTTCAATCGGTCCTTTTGCCTGAGAGTTTCCGGGGTGGTTGCTCCTTCGGCGCTATAAATAGTCTCTCCCGATAATTAATTTGTATCTTTTAAAAGAATTAAGTCAATTAATAAGAATTACACCATATTTAATATCATTTTATTGCCTTTTTTGTATTTTAACCATCCGCTATAAATAAAATATGAAAAATTACCTAAATTTTGAAACAGAAATTAAAGATTTAGAAAATGAGCTTGAGAAATTGAAAGATCCTTATAATCAAGAGGGACTATCAGAAGTAGATACTAAAAAAATTTCAAGTACTCAAACAGAAATAGATGAAAAGTTAAAAAATATTTATTCTAATCTAGATCCATGGCAAACAACAATGGTTGCTCGTCATGAAGATAGACCAAAAGCAAAATTTTTTATTGATAACTTATTTGATGATTTCATTTCTCTATCTGGAGATAGATTTTACGGAGAGGATAAATCGGTTTTAACTGGATTTGCGAAATTTAATGGAAAATCTATTTTAGTTATAGGTCAAGAAAAAGGAGAAGATTTAGATAGCAGAATTAAGAGAAATTTTGGAATGATGAGACCCGAAGGTTATAGAAAAACAATAAGATTAATGAAATTAGCTAATAAATTTAATATTCCGATAATCTCTTTTATAGATACTCCAGGAGCATATCCAGGTGTAGGAGCCGAGGAACGAGGACAGGCGGAAGCGATTGCAAAATCTATTGAGTGTTGTATGGAACTAAAGGTACCTACAATTTCAATAATTATAGGAGAGGGCGGTTCTGGTGGAGCAATAGCATTAGCTTCTTCAAATAAAGTACTGATGCTAGAAAACGCGATATATTCCGTTATATCTCCTGAAGGATGTGCAACTATTCTTTGGAGAGATCCTAAAAAGATGCTTGATGCCGCAAAAGCCATGAAACTTTCAGCACAAGATTTATTAAAATTACGAGTAATAGATGAAATAATTGTTGAACCTATAGGTGGAGCCCATAGAGATAGAGATATAACATTAGATAATGTAAAAGATGCATTAATAAAAAATTTAAATTATTTTGATGAATTAAGTTCAGATGAAATAATGAATGAAAGAAAAAATAAATTTCTTAAAATTGGAAGAAATGATGGTTTTATTAGTAGCACTGAAGATTTAAGCACTCTATCAATTAAGAAAAACAACCTTGATAAAATTTTAAAATCTAAAAAAGTTTTATTTGCAATTATTGGTGGATTAATTTTCATTTCTTTAGCTCTCTTGTTAATTTAAATTTTATAAAGCACCGTGACAATGTTTGAATTTTTTTCCTGATCCGCAAAAACATGGTTCATTTCTTCCCATTTTTTTATTTTTTGAAAGTTGTTTAGAAATATCATTATTTTTATTTTCTTTTTCTTGGTTTGACTCCAGTACAACTTTTAAATTCATTAAGATTGTTACATAATCTAATTTTAATTTTTCTAAAAGATTAGAAAAAAGTTCAAATGCTTCTTTTTTATATTCGACTAATGGATCTCTTTGACCATAAGATCTTAAACCTATAACTTGTCTTAATTGCTCCAAATATTGGATGTGTGATTTCCAATTTAAATCAATTGACTGAAGAAAAATTCTTTTTTCAATTTCTTCAGCATGATCTTTACCTAGAAGTTTAATCCGGTTGTTTCTTGTTTCTTTGAATTTATTGCAAATCTTTTCTCTAAAATCGTTGTCATTTGACTGAATTAAATCATTTAACTCAGTTTCTTCAAAACTTTTTCCAACTATTTGCTTAGTTTTATTACTAAATTCATTACTTTTAGGATTTGATAAATTTGAAATTTTTAACTTTATTAAATCATCAGATATTTCTTTTAAAAATTCATCTGAATAATCAAATATATTTTTACTATTCATCGCATTTTTTCTTTGTGAAAATACAACATGCCTTTGATCATTAAGAACATTATCAAATTTTATAAGTGTTTTTCTTATATCAAAATTTCTTGTTTCTACTTTTTGCTGGGCTCTCTCTAAAGCTTTATTAATCCATGGATGATCTATACTTTCACCGTCTTTAAGCCCAAGTTTTTCAAGCATGCTATTCATGGAATCTGATCCAAAAATTCTCATTAAATCATCCTCTAGACTAACGTAAAATACTGAACTGCCTTCATCTCCTTGTCTTCCAGATCTTCCTCGAGCTTGATTATCAACTCTTCTAGACTCCATTCTCTCAGTACCTAAAACAAATAAACCACCTAAAGATTTAATTTTCTCTTTATTTATTTTAAGTTGATCTTCTGGAATAGAGCCTTTCTTACCACCAAGTTGAATATCAACACCTCTTCCTGAAATACTTGTTGTAATAATTAATGAATTTTCCTTTCCTGCATTTGCAATTATCTCAGCCTCATTTTCATGGTTTTTTGCATTCAACACTACATGTTTAATATTCTTTTGATCTAATAAATTTGAATAAATCTCAGATTTATTGATGCTTGAGGTAAATACTAAAATAGGTTGACCTAATCTGTTTCTTTCAATTATTTTTTCTATAATTGCATCATTCTTTTCTTTTTCTGTTCTAAAAATTAAATCATTAAAATCTTTTCGGATCATTTCTTTATTTGTTGGAATTACAACAACAGGTAAGCTATAAATTTCAAAAAATTCTTCGGACTCTGTAGCAGCTGTACCTGTACAACCAGATATTTTTTTATAAAGTTTAAAATAATTTTGGTAAGTTATTGAAGCTAAGGTTTGATTTTCAGCTTGCACTTGAATTTTTTCTTTGGCCTCTAGTGCTTGATGTAAACCGTCTCCGAAACGTCTACCTTCTAAAATTCTTCCAGTTAGTTCATCTATAATTTTTAGTGTCCCGTCTTTAACTATATAGTCTCTACCTTTTTCAAATAAATGATTTGCTCTTAAAGCTTGATTAACATGGTGAACTAAATGTAAATTTTCTGGATCATAAAAATTATTATTTTTCAAAATACCAGCATTAGAAAAAAGTTTTTCAACATTATTAATCCCATCATTTGTCAATAAAATACTTTTTTCTTTTTCATCTATTTCAAAGTCTTTATTATTTAAGATTCTAATTAGTTTATCAATTGCTAGATATTGGGCAGTTTTGTCTTCAGCTGCTCCAGAAATTACCAAAGGTGTTCTAGCTTCATCAATCAAACATGAATCTATTTCATCTACTATTGAGAAATTATGATCTCTCTGAACCATTTGATCTTCAGAAAATTTCATATTATCTCTTAAGTAATCAAAACCCAATTCACTATTGGTTGCATAAGTGATATCACAATTATAATTTTTCTTACGTTCAGCATCGTCTTGATAGTTATTAATAAAACCTGATGACAGACCTAGGAAATTATAAATTTGTCCCATTTCAATCGAGTCTCTTTTTGCAAGATAATCGTTAACAGTTACTATGTGAACACCTTTGCTACTTAATGCATTTAAATAAGCAGCAAGTGTAATAGTTAAAGTTTTTCCTTCTCCAGTTCTCATTTCAGCAATTTTGCCCTGATGTAAAGCTACACCTCCAATCAGCTGAACGTCAAAGTGTCTTTCATTTCGTGTTCTTTTGGCAGCTTCTCTAACCAAAGCAAAAGCTTCAGGAAGTAACTCGTCTAAAGATTTTCCATCTTTTATATGATTTTTAAATTCATTAGTTTTTTTTGGAAAGTCGGTGTCATTTAAATCTTTAAAATCTTTCTCATGTAAGTTAATTTTTTCAACAATTTTACCAATTCTATCTAGCTCTTTTTGATTATTAGATTTGATAAATTTAGTAATTAAATTTAATGGGTTAAACATGACTATTTGATTTATTCTTTACTTATATCGTTTAATATATGTATTAAATAAATAATTTAAACAATATGGGAATTAATTTAACAAATTTTTTATCTTCAAAATCAAAAGATACCAAAATGATTGATTTTCAAGACCTTGATCATCTAGATGGTCTTTCAATTTCAGTCGTATCTGCAAATTTGTATAAAGATATAAGAGATGATTTAGCCATGTTTTACTTTAGAGAAGGCGCAAATTATGCTTCAGTTTATACTCAGTCAAAAATATTATCAGAAAATATCAAATGGAATATTAACCAAAAACCAAAAAAAATTTTTTCTCTAATTGTAAATACTAGAAATGCAAACGCTTTTACTGGTAAGCAAGGTTATGAGAGTTTAAAAAAAATTGCAGATTTAACTGCTAAACAATTAAATAAAAAACAAGAAGAAGATGAAGAAAATCCTAAAAAAATTACGAGCAAAAATATAATTTTTGGTTGCACAGGTACTATTGGAGAAATTTTTCCCTACGAAAAAATTTCTAACAACATTCCTAATCTAGTAAAAAAAATTCGTTATACACAAAATAAATTTATTTGGATGAAAGCAGCGCTTGCAATTATGACTACAGATACTAAGCCTAAATTAGCCATGGAAGAATGCCATATAGGAAACGAAAAAGTAAAAATTTATGGAATTGCTAAAGGATCTGGCATGATTTACCCAAATATGGCTACAACTCTAGCTTACATATTTACTGATGCAACTTTGTCTAATGATACTTTAGGTAAGTTATTAAAAAAAAATATAACAAATACTTTTAATGCAATATCTTGTGATGGAGACACTAGCACTAACGATATGGTAACCTTTTTTGCTACTAATGAAGTTAAAAATTCTCAAGTAAAAAGTATAAATGAAAATAAAATTAAAAATTTTGACACTGCTCTTAATAATGTTCTTTTAAATTTAGCTAAAAGAGTTGTTTCAGATGGGGAAGGGGCATCAAAATTTATTACAATAAATGTAAGTAAATGTAAAAGTGAAATAGATGCAAAAAAAATTGCTTTTTCTGTTGCGAATTCTCCTTTAGTAAAAACTGCAATTGCAGGACAAGATCCAAATTGGGGAAGAGTTATTATGGCAATTGGTAAAGCTGGACCTAAAATTAATTTAAAAAAATTATTAATTAAGTTCGGAAGTATGACAATTGTCGAAAGTGGTAAATTAAATAAAAGTTATGATGAAAAACAAACCGCGAATTATATGAAAGGTGAAAATATTGAAATTAATATTGAAATTTTTACTGGAAACAAAAATTTTACAGCTTATTCAATGGATTTAACAAAAAAATATGTAGAAATTAATGCGGATTATAGAAGTTAAATTATTGAAAAATCAAATTGAATAATTATTTAATAATCATGATTAAATATAAACTTTTTTGTAAAAATTGTAATTTAAAATTTGATAGCTGGTTTGCGTCTTCAAATGAATATGAAAGATTAAAAAAAAAAAAACTTTTGAATTGCCATAAGTGTAATTCATTTAAGGTAGAAAAAACAATTATGGCTCCTCAGCTAATTAATAACAAATCAAAAGCTGATGAAAAATTAAACTTAGAAAAATATAATAAAGTAAAAAAAACTATAAAAGATTATCAAAAATTTATTAAAGATAATTTTAATTATGTTGGTGATAATTTTGCTTATGAAGCGAGATCAATTCATTACAATGGTAAAAAAAAATCAAAGGGTATTTACGGTAGTGCATCAAAGGAAGATCTTAAAGAATTAAAAGAAGAAGGTATAGATGCTCAAATGATCCCTTGGATAGATGAAAAAGAAAATTAGTTTTTAATAAACTTTGCTATATAGTTTACAGATAAATCTCTAGAAATACTCCATTCATCTTTAATAATATTAAAATTCATACCCTCTAATTTATTAAGAGATAAATCATACTTCATTAAAATTTTTTTTAGGTCCTCAGGTTTAACAAATTTTTCCCATTCGTGTGTTCCAATTGGAAGCCACCTCAAAACATATTCTGCTCCAACAATTGCAAAAATATAAGATTTTAAAGTTTTGTTTATTGTTGCAACAAACATTAGTCCATTTTTTTTTAAAAGTTTCGAGCAAGACTTTAAAAAAAAATCTATATCTTCAACATGCTCAACAATTTCCATATTTAAAATTACATCAAATTTTTTTGTAATTTTAAGCTTTTCAGGCGATGAACATAAATAATTAATTTTTAGTTTATTTTTTTTTGAATGGAGTTTTGCAATCTTTATATTTTTATCAGATGCATCGATACCTGTAACATTTGCTCCCATTCTTGACATTGGTTCGGATAGTAACCCTCCACCACATCCAATATCTAAAATATTTATTCCTGATAAAGGTCTTAATTTATTTTTTAATTTGAAATTATTAATAATATTTTCTTTTATATATTTTATTCTTGTTGGATTAAATTTATGAAGTGGTTTGAATTTACCCTCTGGATCCCACCATTCATTAGCCATTTTAGAAAATTTATCTATTTCTTTTTTATTTACACTAGTCATTGTGATAAATAGTTGACATAATAATTTAGATGTATTTTATCCATTATTTATTAAATATTAATAATTAAAGCTAGCATGAAAACTATCATATTAAAATTTGGCGGAACATCTGTAGGAACTATAGATAGAATTAAAAAGGTATGCAAAATTATTGCTTTTTACAAAAAGAAAAAAAATAAGGTAGTAGTTGTTTCATCAGCAATGAGTGGTGTGACAAATGAGTTAGTTAATAAATCTAAACTGATAAGTAGCAATTTTGATAGAGCAGAATATGATGCATTAGTTTCGACTGGAGAGCAAACATCATGTGCACTTATTGCTGGTAGACTAAAACATAATGGTTTTAAATCGAGATCTTGGACATCATGGCAATTACCTATTTTAACAGATGGTCCTCATTCAAGTGCAAGGATTAATTCAGTAGGTATCAAAGAAATAAATAGATATATAAATTCAGGTGGAATACCTATAATCACAGGATTTCAGGGTGTAAGTAAAGATTTAAGAATAACAACAATCGGAAGAAGCGGATCTGATGCAACTGCAATTATGCTTGCAAAATTCATTAAAGCTGATGAATGCATAATATATACTGACGTAGATGGAGTTTATACTACTGATCCAAGGCAATATAAAAAAGCAAAAAAAATTAAAAAAATTTTTTATGACGAAATGTTAGAGATGGCATCTCTTGGTTCAAAAGTAATGCAGCCTACATCGGTTCAGGATGCAAAGCTGAATAAGATTGATGTTAAAGTAAAATCTTCATTTGTATCAAAATCTGGTACCTTAATAACAAATTCTAAAAAAGCATTTAGTGACCAAATTATTACTGGAATTTCATCAACAAAAAATGATGCTAAAATTACTATTGTAGGAGTAAAAGATAGACCTGGCGTTGCTGCTTCTATTTTTAAACCACTATCGAAAAATCTTATCAATGTAGATATGGTGGTTCAAAATATATCTTTAGATGGAAAAGAGACAGATCTTACATTTACTATAAAAGCTGATGATTTAAAAAAAACAGAAAAATTAATTAAACAAAATAAAAAAATATCTTTTAAAAAATTATCTTTTGATAAAGGTGTTTCTAAAGTTTCAATTATCGGTGTTGGTATGATAACCACTCCAGGTATAACATATAGAATGTTCCAGGCACTAGCCTCAAAAAAAATTAATATTTTAGTTATTTCTACCTCAGAGATAAAAATTTCAGTTCTAGTTTCGGTTAAGCATGTTAAAAGAGCAATAGCTGCTTTACATAAAGAATTTAAATTAGATTAATTATAATGAGTTTAAGACCATTTAGAGATATTAAAAGAAGAAAAACAAAAGTAATAAATGTTGGAAATGTAAAGATTGGGGGCGACAATCCAATCTCTGTTCAATCAATGACGAACACTTTAACTACGGATGTTAAAGCAACTATAAAACAAATTAATGATATAGCTGAGGAAGGTGCTGATATTGTAAGAGTGTCTTGTCCAGATGAGGATTCTTCGAAAGCATTAAAAGAAATAATAAAACATGTATCAATACCAGTAGTTGCAGATATACATTTTCATTATAAAAGGGCTATTGAGGCAGCAGAAAATGGAGCTAGCTGTTTAAGAATTAATCCAGGAAATATTGGAGATGAAACAAAGATACACGAGGTATTGAAAGCAGCAAAGAATAATAATTGTTCAATAAGAATTGGAGTAAATGCAGGTTCTCTGGAAAAAGATATTTTAGAGGAATTTAAAGAGCCTTGTCCAGAGGCATTAGTTAAAAGCGCTTTAAGAAATATAAAAATTTTAGAAGATAAAGATTTTTTAAATTTTAAGATAAGTGTCAAATCATCAGATGTATTCCTTTCGATAGCAGCATATAGACAGCTATCTAAAGTTATAGATTATCCTTTACACCTTGGAATTACAGAGGCAGGAAGTTTTGTATCTGGGAGCATAAAATCATCCATAGGGCTTGGTAGTTTATTAATGGATGGAATTGGAGATACTATTAGAATTTCTTTATCTGACAACCCAACTCAAGAGGTGAAAATTGGTAATGAGATATTAAAATCATTAAATCTGAGAAATAGAGGAGTAAAGATCATTTCTTGCCCTTCTTGTGCAAGACAAGCATTTCAGGTAATCGATACTGTCAAAATATTAGAAGAGAAACTAGCCCATATAAAAACTCCAATAACACTCTCAATTATCGGATGTGTTGTTAATGGACCAGGAGAAGCTGCAATGACAGACATAGGAATTACTGGAGGGGGTAAAGGAAATAATATGCTTTATTTATCCGGCGTTCAGAATGAAAAAGTTATGACTGATGACATAATTAATAAGGTTGTAAGCGAAGTTGAGAAAAAAGCATCTGAATTAGAGAACTAATTATGATACCCCTAAAAACAGTTGAGGAATTAATATTAAGACATTCATCCATAGAAAAAGATTTATCCACTGGTGGATTAGATAACAAACTATTTGCCGAAAAATCAAAGGAATACTCAGATTTAAATGAGATAGTAGGAAGTGCCAAAGATTACATTTCTTTTCAAACTGAAAAAGAAGAATTGGAGAAAATATTAAATGATAGCTCTGCTGATGGAGAGTTAAAAAAAATGGCAGATATAGAATTGGTAGATTTACAAAATCGATATGAAGCTAATGAAAAAAAACTAAAATTATTTTTGTTACCAAAAGATGAAGCAGATAAAAAAAATGCGATTATTGAGATTAGAGCAGGGACAGGCGGATTAGAAGCAAGTTTATTTGCATCAGATTTATTTAAAATGTATGAAAAAGTTAGTCACAAAAAAAAATGGTCTTTAGAATTAATCTCAATATCTAGAAGTGATGCAGGAGGTTTAAAAGAAGTTATAGCTTCAATAAAAGGTACTAATATTTACTCAACACTTAAGTATGAGAGTGGAGTTCATAGAGTGCAGAGAGTTCCAGATACCGAAACTCAAGGAAGAGTTCATACATCAGCAGCAACAGTAGCTGTTTTACCTGAAGCAGAAGAGGTAGATTTAAAAATAAATGATTCTGACTTAAGAATAGATGTATTTAGAGCAGGTGGACCAGGTGGACAATCTGTTAATACGACGGATAGTGCTGTAAGAATTACTCACATCCCAACTGGTTTAAGTGTATCTCAACAAGATGAAAAATCGCAACATAAAAATAAAGCTAAAGGTATGAAAATTTTGAGAGCACGTTTATATGAATTGGAAAGGTCAAGAATTGACAAAGAAAGATCTCAAGATCGTAAGACAAAAATTGGCACAGGAGACAGATCAGAAAGAATAAGAACTTACAACTTTCCTCAAGGAAGAGTTACAGATCATAGAATAAATTTAACTCTTCATAAGTTAGATGAATTTTTAGAAGGAGAAGCATTTGACGAAATGATTGAATCTTTGACACTACAAGCACAAGAGGAAAGTCTTAGTAACTTAAAATAATATATGAATATTAATTTGGCTATAAATGAGGGTTCAAAAATTTTAAAGAGTAAATTTATACCCAACCCACTATTAGATTCTGAAATTTTAATGGCTAAAATAATTAATAAAGATAGAAATTATATCTTACTAAATTACAGCAATCCTATTAATAAAAATGATTTGAATAATTTCTATAAATTGATTGAACAGAGATCTTTAGGAAAACCGGTAGCATATTTAACTAAAAAAAAGTCTTTTTGGAATTCAGAATTTATTGTTTCAAATGATACATTAATTCCAAGACCAGATACAGAGCTCGTTGTTGAAAATGTATTAAAGTTAACAAAACAAAGAAATAAATTAAATATTTTGGATATAGGTGTTGGTTCAGGCTGTATTCTTCTTTCAATTCTTAAAGAAAGAGAAGATTTTTTTGGTACTGGTATAGATATAAGTGAAAAATGTCTTAATATAAGTAAAAAGAATGCAATTAATCTTAAAGTTAGTTCTAGAGTAAAATTATATAAATCAGATGTTGACAAATTCAATTTAGGTAAATATGATTTAATCGTTTCTAATCCTCCTTATATTAATACGTGTAAAATAAAATATTTGGAAAGAGATGTTGCCAAGTCTGAGCCAAGACTAGCACTAGATGGAGGATTAGACGGTTTATCGGAAATCAGAAAAGTAATTAAAAAATCATCTGAACTGATAAAAAAAAATGGCAAATTTATTTTAGAGATCGGTTTTGATCAAAAAAATAAAGTTATTAATTTATTAAATAAAAAAGGTTTTTATATAAATAGTACTCAAAAAGACCTTGGTAAAAATGATAGGTGCATAGTCAGTACAAAAATATAATCAATTTTAAACATGGTAACATTTAGAAACACTAACAATAACAGAAGAAATAACTTCAGAAGGAATACTAGAAATTTTAAATCAAATAGTGAAACATCTAAATTTGGATCTAATTTTTCAAACAACGAAAATTTTAAAAGAAAGTCACCTGGAAGAAATAATCATAATGCTCCAAAATTAATTGAAAAATATAATGATTTAGCAAGAGAGGCTTTATCAAATGGTGACAAAATACTGTATGAAAATTATATGCAACATGCTGATCATTTTACAAGAATACTTAATGAAAGAGAAAGTTTTAGAAAAGAGAAATTTCCAGAAAATAAAAATGAAAACACCTCAGAAGTTGTTGAAGAAAATGTTGAAAACGTTAACCAAAATTCCAATAAAGATTTAGCTGAACCATCTGGTGACGAAAATAAGCTTCAAAAAATTGAAAAAAATCAAGCAGAAATAAATTAATTTATTCCAAGTATTTTTTCAGATTTTAAAACATCTAATTTAATTTTTTTTGTTTCAAAAATTTTTCTTTCTTGACCCTTAAGTATTTTTCCCGAAGGAAGTTTTAGTTTTTGTGAGTTAACTTTTTTTCCATTAACAATAACTTCATAATGTAAATGAGGTCCAGTAGATTTACCTGTTGATCCAACATAACCAATTGTTTGACCTTGCTTGACTCTTACACCAGATTTTATTCCCCTGGCAAATTTTGACATATGTGCATATACAGTTTCATAAGAAGAATTATGTCTAATTTTTACACAATTTCCACCACCACCACACCATCCTGCTTTTTTTATAATTCCATCACCTGAAGCCATTATTGGTGTTCCCATTGGAGCTGCAAAATCTGTACCTCTATGCATTTTATTATAACCATCTATTGGATGTTTTCTCATTCCAAATGGTGAGGAAAGCCTTGCTCCATTAATAGGTGTTTTCATTAAAGCTTTTTTTACACTTTTACCATTTTTATCATAATGACCTTCGCTTCCTTCAATATCAAAATAATATAAACTATTGTCTTGTCCACTAAGTTTTAAATTTGAAAAAAGAATTTCTCCTGTTTCAACTATTTCTTTTTTTTCATTTAAAAATATTTCATACATAATTTGAAATTTATCTTGTTTTCTAATATCTCTTTGAAAATCTACTTGAAATCCATAAATTCTCGCAAATTCAATAATAGTATTTGCTGGTATTTTTTGTTCCACAGCTGCTTGATAAAGACTCTCTAATATAATATTTTCTTTATAAATAATTTGTTTTTCTAATTTTATTATTAAAAGTTTTTCCTCAAAAATATCATTTTCAGTATTTCTCTTAAGATATATTTTTTGAGTGTTAGAAATTTGATAAGTAAATTCATTAATCTTATTTACTGTTTTGTCTAAACTAAACTGAATAATATTTTTTGTATTTAATTTATTAAGATTAGTTTTCTTTTCTAAAGATTTTTTTATTTTAAGAATTTCACTTTTTTCTATAGAGTAACTTTCTAATATTTTATCAAAAGTTTCACCTGATTTTACTTTATGTTTTATTTTTTTGTATTTAGGGTCTAAATTATTAACAATGTAGTTTAGTGTTTTTTTTAAGTAGATATTATCAACAAAATTATTATATGTATTTTCGTCTTTAATTTTTTTATAGTTAAAATAACTCGTCGAAATAGCTGCAAAAATAATCAGAGAAATTAATACTTTGATTTCAAAATTTTTTACAAAATGGTTTTTTTTGTTTTTTAACATTTGAATTTAAATGAGTTTCAATTATTAGTTTAAGGACCAAAAAAAATCAAAAAAAACCCATGAAAATCTATGTTTTTTGTCTATTTTTTTATTCTTAAATGCTTGATTTCCCTTAATTTTAGCCTATAAGCACTGAACTTTCTCAATAAAAATATTGAAATTCAATAAATTTGTGAGGATTATTGAGCTTTTTTTGCTCAATTAGCTATTTGAAAAGTTAAAATTTAAGAAGAGAAGTGTGGACGGTTAAGGTTACCAAAATTTGTCGTACACACTTCAACATCATATAAATTTTATTCTTAGAATTTATATGGAAGCTAGTGTGCGCCGTTTTTAAACTTGAGAGTTTGATCATGGCTCAGAACGTACGCTGGCGGCACGCCTAACACATGCAAGTCGAACGAAGTAGCAATACTTAGTGGCAGACGGGTGAGTAACATGTAGGTATCTGCCCTTTGGCCTGGAATAACACGAGGAAACTTGTGCTAATACCGGATAAGTCTTTACGGAGAAAGCTTTATGCACCATTGGATGAGCCTGCACTTGATTAGTTTGTTGGTGGGGTAATGGCCTACCAAGACTGTGATCAATAGCTGATTTGAGAGGATGATCAGCCACATTGGGACTGAGACACGGCCCAAACTCCTACGGGAGGCAGCAGTGGGGAATCTTGCACAATGGAGGAAACTCTGATGCAGCGATGCCGCGTGAGTGAAGAAGGCCTTTGGGTTGTAAAGCTCTTTCGTCGGGGAAGAAAATGACTGTACCCGAATAAGAAGGTCCGGCTAACTTCGTGCCAGCAGCCGCGGTAATACGAAGGGACCTAGCGTAGTTCGGAATTACTGGGCTTAAAGAGTTCGTAGGTGGTTGAAAAAGTTGGTGGTGAAATCCCAGAGCTTAACTCTGGAACTGCCATCAAAACTTTTCAGCTAGAGTATGATAGAGGAAAGCAGAATTTCTAGTGTAGAGGTGAAATTCGTAGATATTAGAAAGAATACCAATTGCGAAGGCAGCTTTCTGGATCATTACTGACACTGAGGAACGAAAGCATGGGTAGCGAAGAGGATTAGATACCCTCGTAGTCCATGCCGTAAACGATGTGTGTTAGACGTTGGAAATTTATTTTCAGTGTCGCAGCGAAAGCGATAAACACACCGCCTGGGGAGTACGACCGCAAGGTTAAAACTCAAATGAATTGACGGGGACCCGCACAAGTAGTGGAGCATGTGGTTTAATTCGAAGATACGCGCAGAACCTTACCAACACTTGACATGTTCGTCGCGACTTTAAGAGATTAAAGTTTTCGGTTCGGCCGGACGAAACACAGGTGCTGCATGGCTGTCGTCAGCTCGTGTCGTGAGATGTTGGGTTAAGTCCCGCAACGAGCGCAACCCTCACTTTTAGTTGCCATCATTAAGTTGGGCACTCTGAAAGAACTGCCAGTGATAAGCTGGAGGAAGGTGGGGATGACGTCAAGTCCTCATGGCCCTTACGTGTTGGGCTACACACGTGCTACAATGGTATCTACAACAGGAAGCAAAACGGCGACGTTAAGCAAATCCTTAAAAGATACCTCAGTTCGGATTGCACTCTGCAACTCGAGTGCATGAAGCTGGAATTACTAGTAATCGTGGATCAGCGTGCCACGGTGAATGCGTTCCCGGGTCTTGTACACACCGCCCGTCACACCATGGGAGTTGGTTCTACCTTAAGGCAAGGTTTAAAACCCTTGACCACGGTATAGTCAGCGACTGGGGTGAAGTCGTAACAAGGTAGCCGTAGGGGAACCTGCGGCTGGATTACCTCCTTTCTAAGGATGAATGAAAGTAAAATTTCATTCTAAATAATATACAGGATAATGTTGACCGTCCTCATTTCTCTTCTTAAAGCAGTGTTTCTCTTGCATGGGGGCCGGTAGCTCAGTTGGTTAGAGCACACCCTTGATAAGGGTGGGGTCGAAAGTTCGAGTCTTTCTCGGCCCACCAATTTAAGATCATGGGGGATTAGCTCAGCTGGGAGAGCGCCTGATTTGCATTCAGGAGGTCAGCGGTTCGATCCCGCTATCCTCCACCAAACACTTAGTTATAAAAAATCGTAAAGAAATAATAATTAATATCAATATCTATATCCGAACATTAGTAATGTTATTAGCTAATGTTCAAAAAAAAATTTGATTCAACACAGAATTTTTTTCTGTGCATAAATCAAGCGTTTAAGGGCGTGTAGTGGATGCCTTGGCACTGAAAGCCGATGAAGGACGTGATATACTGCGATAAGTTTCGGGGAGCTGTATGTAAGTTTTGATCCGAAAATTTCCGAATGGGGAAACCCACCACTTTATGTGGTACTTTAAACTGAATACATAGGTTTAAAGAGACAACCTGGAGAACTGAAACATCTAAGTAACCAGAGGAAAAGAAATCAATTGAGATTCCGTTAGTAGTGGCGAGCGAACGCGGACTAGGCCAGTAGTTTTGTTAAAAAAATTTGAATAGTTTGGAAATGCTAACCATAGAGGGTGATAGTCCCGTATGAGTAATGTTTAACAAAATTCTTGAGTAAAGCGGGACACGTGAAATCCTGCTCGAATATAGGGGGACCACCCTCTAAGCCTAAATACTCTTCAGTGACCGATAGTGAACTAGTACCGTGAGGGAAAGGTGAAAAGAACCCCTATTAGGGGAGTGAAATAGAACCTGAAACCGCATGCCTACAATCAGTCGAAGCTCTTTTTAGAGTGACGGCGTACCTTTTGTATAATGGGTCAGTGACTTAATTTATTAAGCAAGCTTAAGCCATCTAGGTGTAGGCGCAGCGAAAGCAAGTCTTAATAGGGCGATTAGTTTAATGAATTAGACCCGAAAACGAATGAGCTTACCATGAGCAGGTTGAAAGTTGGGTAACACCAACCGGAGGACCGAACCAGTTGACGTTGAAAAGTCTTTGGATGACTTGTGGTAAGGGGTGAAAGGCCAACCAAATTCGTAGATAGCTGGTTTTCCGCGAAAACTATTTAGGTAGTGCGTTGAATAAATAGACATTTAGAGGTAGAGCACTAAATGGGCTAGGGGGAAGAGATTCTTACCAAACCTAATAAAACTCCGAATGCTAAATGTTGTTCTTCAGCAGACAGACTGTGGGTGCTAAGGTCCATGGTCGAGAGGGAAAGAGCCCAGACCACCAGATAAGGTCCCCAAATTATGATTAAGTGTGAAAGGATGTGGAAATTCCTTAACAGCCGGGAGGTTGGCTTAGAAGCAGCCATCCTTTAAAGATAGCGTAACAGCTCACCGGTCTAATAGAGTTTCTGCGCCGAAGATGTAACGGGGCTAAAATCATATACCGAATCTGTGGATTTATAATTTTTTTTATAAAAATTATAACTGGTAGCGGAACGTTCTGTAAGCCTGTGAAGGGATACCCGTGAGGGATCCTGGAGGTATCAGAAGTGCGAATGCTGACATAAGTAACGATAAAAGAAGTGAAAAACTTCTTCGCCGAAAATCCAAGGGTTTCTGCGCAAGGTTAATCCGCGCAGAGTTAGTCGGCACCTAAGGCGAGGGCGAAAGCCGTAGTCGATGGAAATAAGGTTAATATTCCTTAACCAGATGGTAGTGACGGATCTTGTAAGTTGTGAGTTCTTAATGGATTGAGCTTGCCGCGAAAAGGTTCCAAGAAATAGCTCCATCATTAGACCGTACCCTAAACCGACACAGGTGGATTAATAGAGTATATTTAGGCGCTTGAGAGAATGATGTTGAAGGAACTCGGCAAAATACTTCCGTAACTTCGGGATAAGGAAGACCTTCTTATAGGCAACTATAGGAGGGTGGCACAAGCCAGGGAGAAGCGACTGTTTATCAAAAACACAGGGCTCTGCTAACACGTAAGTGGATGTATAGGGTCTGACGCCTGCCCGGTGCTGGAAGGTTAATGCGGTTGGTGCAAGCTAACTTCTGAAGCCCCAGTAAACGGCGGCCGTAACTATAACGGTCCTAAGGTAGCGAAATTCCTTGTCGGGTAAGTTCCGACCTGCATGAATGGCGTAACGATTTCTCCGCTGTCTCCAACATCAACTCAGTGAAATTGAATTCTCCGTGAAGATGCGGAGTTCGCGTAGTTAGACGGAAAGACCCCGTGCACCTTTACTGCAACTTTACATTGGTATTAGGAAAAACATATTTAGTATAGGAGGGAGACATTGAAGCAAAGGCGTCAGCTTTTGTGGAGTCACCAGTGAAATACCTCTTTTGTTTTTCTTGGTATCTAACTGATTGCCGTTATCCGGCATCAAGACATTGTATGGTGGGTAGTTTGACTGGGGCGGTCGCCTCCCAAATAGTAACGGAGGCGTGCGAAGGTAGGCTCAGAACGGTCAGAAATCGTTCGTAGAGTGCAATGGCATAAGCCTGCCTGACTGTGAGACTGACAAGTCGAGCAGAGACGAAAGTCGGTCATAGTGATCCGGTGGTTCTGAGTGGAAGGGCCATCGCTCAACGGATAAAAGGTACGCCGGGGATAACAGGCTGATACTGCCCAAGAGCTCATATCGACGGCAGTGTTTGGCACCTCGATGTCGGCTCATCACATCCTGGGGCTGGAGCAGGTCCCAAGGGTTTGGCTGTTCGCCAATTAAAGTGGTACGTGAGCTGGGTTCAGAACGTCGTGAGACAGTTCGGTCCCTATCTGCTATGCGTGTAGAAGAATTGAGAGGAGTTGACCCTAGTACGAGAGGACCGGGTTGAACATACCACTGGTGGACCGGTTGTAGCGCCAGCTGCAGTGCCGGGTAGCTAAGTATGGACGAGATAACTGCTGAAAGCATCTAAGCGGGAAACTCACCTCAAAACTAGTTCTTCCTATAGAGCCGTGGTAGACCACCACGTTGATAGGCTGGATGTGGAAGCGCAGCAATGCGTGCAGCTGACCAGTACTAATAGCTCAATTGGCTTGATTTATGCACTGAAAAAAATTTTAATATAGATTAATTTTAAAGATTTAAATTAAGAATAATCATAAATTTTTTAAAAAATTACCTTATTGAATATTTATACTCTTTATTTTAATTTATTAGATGAAAAACTTTTATTGTCCAATTAGTTACTCTAGAAACTTTAAAAAAATATTTTCTATCAAAAAATTCCCAATATTTATGGGAGTTTCTAATAAAACAAACAACTTTGAGTTTGAAAATCTTAATTGGTGGATAAACAAAAAAAGTGGAAATATTCAAATATATCCAAAAGTTTCATTAGATAAATTATATTTTAAATCACATGGATCTGGTACGGTTGGCAAAACATGGAAAGATCATCATGATTTATTTTTTAAGTTGGTAAACAAACATTTGATTGGCAATATTTGTGAAATTGGTGGTGGACAAAATTCAATATTAAATAAGATTAAAAATTTCTCAAAAATTAAAAAGTTTTATTGTTTTGACAAAAATCTTAAATTGAAAAAAAAAAATAAAAAAATAAAAAAAATTACAAAATTTTTTAATAAAGATTTTATAAAAAACAGTAAGAATAAATCAATAGATTTAATTATTCATTCCCATACTTTTGAGCATCTGTATGATCCGAATCAGTTCTTAAAAGACGCAAAATCTATCTTATCTAAAAATGGAAAACATATTTTTACGATGCCCAATATGAAACCAATGATTAAAAAAGGGTATGCTAATGCAATGAATTTTGAACATCCTTTTTATTATGATGAAAAATTAGTTGATTGTTTATTGTTTAAAAATAATTTCAAAATTATTAAAAAACAATTTTTTAAAAAAGATCATTCTATAATGTATGTAACTAAGATAGAAAACTCTTTAAATAGTGTCAAAAAATCCAAATCAAAGAATTATTCTGAGTATAAAAAAAATCTTAAACTTTTTGAGAACATGTTCAACTTTTGGAAAAAAGATATAAGAAAAATAAATAAATTAAAAAAGAAATATGAGAATGTTTTTATTTTTGGAGCACATATATTTTCACAAATGATGATATTTAATGGTTTAAATAAAAAAAATATTATAGGTGTTTTAGACAACGACATGAAAAAAGCTAACAAATTTCTATACGGTACTGATCTTAAGATATATAACCCATTAGCATTAAAAAAAATATTTAAGCCATGTGTCATTTTGAGAGCAGGGAGTTATAACCAAGAGATACAAAAACAATTATCAGCAATTAATAAAAACGTAAATATAGTATAATTTTAAAATATTTTCTATGAACACAAAAAAAATTAATGTGGTAGTTTTTATTTTTTTATTTTTTTTGAGTTTTGTCAATTTTAACTATAATTTTCTTAATGTCTCAGGAACAAATGACTTTTATAATATGCCCGCAACTAACGGTGAAGTGGAGTCAACAGATGGAATACTTTATGGATTAAAGTCTGGACATTATTTATTAGGTCGATATGACAGAACCAATTTTAAGGATTGGCAAGATGTTTATAGGTATAAAAATTTTTTCGAAGATAGAGTTTACGGTGACAATTTCAGAAAATACGTAACATCTTTTGGACTTCAGGTAAAAATATTTGGTAATTTAGTTGAAAAGTTTGATTTAAAATTAAGAAGTTTACACACAATTAATGCTTTAATATTCTCATCTATCGTAGCATTATTTGCAATATATCTTCAAAAAAATTTTACTTTGCGTCAATCTATTATATTTGCGCTAGCTATTGCAACTTCGCCTTGGGTTATTTCACATGCGAAAGATATAAGATGGATAACATGGTCTTGGTATTTACCACTATTTAGTTTAATCGCAATAAATTATTATTTTGATTTAAAAAAATTAAAGTCCATATTAATTTGGTTTGTAATAGTTTATCTCTTAATATTGTTTAGATGTCTTTTTGGATATGAATATTTATCTACAATTATGTCTATAACTTATTTTTATTTTTTATTTATACTGCTAAAATTAAAATTTGATTTAAAAAAAATATTTATTTTATCAACTTTATTAGGTTTTATTTCAGTATTTGCTTTTTTAACTTCATTTTTATTTCACAATAATATTAAAATTTATGAAAATATGACTCAATTTGAAAATATTAAAAATAGAATTTCAATTAATATTGGATTAATAGACAAAAAAAAAATGGAGAACTATCCTTGTTTGATGGATAATTTAATAGATCAAAATAAAATTGATAATTGTTATAATAAAGATATAGGAAAAGGCTGGATTAAATATTATGAAGGCTTAAATAAAATAAGTAGATTTGAAGTCTTAGGTAGATATTTTATTTTTAGAAATTTATTACCTTATTTTGGTAGCTTAGAAAAATTTTTAGATAATGACATTAAAAGCTATTTAAAGGAAATATTTTGGGAGAGAAAATATTTTATGATAAAAAATATAAATGAAAAAGTAAAAATAAAAAGTTTTTTTCCAATAATCTCAGTTTTTATTCAAACTATTTTCTTTATTTTTATAACAATTTTTACATTCAGAAAAATTTTTAAAAATGGAGATATTGCTGAAAAAGTTTTAATTGTTGGAGCTTTTTTCTCTTCGGCATCATGGTTTTTATTGGCTAAAAATTATTCCTTTGTTCATATGCATCTTTGTTATGTAGCATGGTATCTTTCGTATTTACCTTTTGCGTATATGTTAATATTAAGTTCAAATAAAAATGAAAATTCAATTAAATAAATATTTAAAAAAAAATACTTTAGTTGGGGTCGGACCTATGAGCCTAAATTCGATTAATGCGTCTGTTGATCTTGCAAAAATTTGTAAATCTCCTTTAATGTTAATTCCAAGCCGAAGACAAATTGACAGAAATGAAGGTTATGTTGGAAATTTAAATTCAAAAAAATTTTCAAGTTTAGTAAAAAACAAAAAGAATATAATTTTATGCAGAGATCATGGAGGACCCTGGCAAAATAATTTTGAAGTTGAAAATAAATTAAACATTTATAATGCAATGCAAAGTGCAAAAAGATCTTTTGAAACAGATATAAATTCAAACTTTAAGATCTTACATGTAGACCCAAGTATAGATATAAATAATACTCTAAATATAGATATTATATTGGATAGAGTATGTGAGCTTGTGGAACACTGTTGGAGCTATGCAAAAAGAAAGAAAAAGAAAATATTATTTGAAATAGGCACTGAAGAACAAAATGGTTTACTAGAGTCTTTTGAAAGCTATGAATATGCACTTTCAAAATTAAATAGATTTTTTAAAATTAATAAAATACCTAATCCAATATTTTTTGTAGTTCAATTTGGTACAAAAGTAATGGAGGATAAGAATATAGGCAATTTTAATAAGATTAAAAATTTTAAAGATTTAAAAAAAAACAATAGAGAATTTCTAAAAATAATAAAATATTTAAGAAAACACAATATATTTACCAAAATTCATAATGTAGATTATTTGAGTAATAAACATTTATCTTTTTTGAAAATGTGCAAAGTAGGTGCGATTAATATAGCCCCTGAATTTGGAGTTACTGAAACAAGATCTTTTATTAATATTTTAAAATCAAATAATTTAAATGAGCTTCTTGATGAGTTTTTAGATTTATCATATTCATCAAAAAAATGGGAAAAATGGGTTATAAATAAAAGGAAAATTACAAAGTATAAATGTTCTGAATTAAGTGGTCATTATATTTTTTCTAATAAAGAATTTAAAAAAATTAAAAATGAAGCTCAAAACTATTTAGTAAAAAAAAATATCGACATCGATAAAATTATGTACGCATCTGTAAAAAGTTCAATATCAAGATATCTAGAAAAATTTGACCTTTTAAGATAAATGAAAATTTCAATATCTATATTGTGTTTTAATGAACACAAAAATATTAAAATTTTAATAAAACAAAGTAAAAAATTAATAAAAAAGTATAAAAATTTACAAATAATATTTGTAGATAATGGCTCTACAGATAACACAGGCAAAGTACTAGAAAAAATGCCAATCTCCAAAAATTTGAAAAAAGTATTTATTAAAAAAAATATTGGATATGGATTTGGAGTGATCAAAGGATTAAGAAGTGGAAATGGTGATGTTATTGGGTGGACGCATGGTGATGACTTAAATTTTTCAAAAAAAATATCTGCGATATTAAATAATAATTTTGATAAAAAAAATTTTTTTTTAAAAGGTTATAGGCAGGGTAATAGACCTTTGATGGATACTATATTTTCTTATGGATTTAATTCTCTCTCAAGTTTTTTTTTAATTACAAAATTATGGGAAATTTCAGCATATCCTACATTATTTTCTAAGAAATTATTTATAGATTATAAAAATTATTTACCTTATGATTTTTCAATTGATCTATATTTATTTTTTTTGGCAAAGAAAAATAAATATAAGGTTGAGAGATTAAAATATAAATATGATAAAAGAAAATATGGGACATCAACTTGGAATCAAAATATTTTTTCAAAATTCAAACTATCTGGGGTATATCTTTTGCAAATTTTTAAGTTAATATATTTAAATATATTTAAAATATAAAAATAATAATTATTATTCAAAATTATAAATGTTCAAAAAAATAAATAAACCCTGGGGTTATGAAGAGATCTTGGAAGTAAACAAAAAATTTATGTTTAAAAAATTATTTATGAAAAAAAATAATCGATGTAGCCTCCAATACCATAATGTCAAAAAAGAATTAGTTTATGTTATCTCTGGTAAACTTCAAATTACTATAAAAAAAAAGAAAAAAAATATTTATAAAATTCTTAAAAAAGGAGAAAATATTTTAATTTCTCCTAAAACAATTCATAGAATGAAAGCAATAACAAATTGTACATACTTAGAAGCTAGTACTCCAGAATTATATGATGTTGTTAGGATTGAAGATGATTATAAAAGAGTAAAATGAGTTTAAGAGTAGTTATTCCAACAGCAGGTTTAGGAAAAAGACTTAACAATTTAACAAAGAATTTAAATAAATCCTTAATTACTTTAAATGATAAACCTGTTATTTCTCATATAATAGATAAATTTAAAGAGAATACAGAGTTTGTAATTCCTTTAGGTTTTGATGGTAAAAAAGTCAAAGAATATTTGAGTTTAGCCTATCCTAAGAAAAAATTTTTTTTTGTAAAAATTAAAAAATTTAGAGGTCCTGGATCTGGACTTGGACTTACAATGTTGAAATGTAAAAAATATCTTCAAAAACCTTTTGTTTTTGTTTCATGCGATACTATATTTTTGGGGAATATACCTGATTTAAAAAATAATTGGGTGGGTTATGATACTTCTAAGTTGAGTAATTCATATCGAAAAATATCTATTAAAAATAAAAATGTTGAAATGTTTCATCAGAAAAAAAGCAAAAAAACAAGAATTCAAAATAATTATATCGGTTTAGCTGGGATAAAAAATTATGAGCAGTTTTGGTATTATATGGAAAAAAATAAAAAGAAAAGTATCCAAGATGGAGAGGTATATGGATTAAGTAAAATTTTAAAATTTGGAATTAAATGTTATAAGTTTAAATGGTACGATACAGGTAATCATGAGTCTTTAAATTTAGCTAGAAAAAAAATTAAAAACACAGATTTTAATATTTTAGAAAAAGAAGGTGAAGCAATTTGGTTCTTAAAAAATAATATAGTAATAAAGTATTCAAAAGATTCAAATTTTATAAAATCAAGAATCTTAAGACAAAAAATACTTAAAAAATATACACCAAAAATAATAGGTTATAATAAGCACTTTTATGCTTATAAAAAAATTAATGGGAAAGTTTTTTCAAAAGTAATTACCCCAAATTCATTTTTAAGACTTTTAAATCATTTAAAATATTTTTGGAAAAATAAAAAAGTAGATCAAAAAAAATTTAATTATAAATGCCTAAATTTCTATAAAAACAAGACTTATGAAAGAGTAAAATTATTTAGGAAAAAATATAAAAAATTTGATAATGATGAATTAATTAATGGAAAAAAAGTCGACTTGACATTCAACTTATTAAATGAAATTGATTGGATTAGATTATCTCAAGGTAAACCAGTAAATTTTCATGGTGATCTTCACTTTGAAAACATTCTTATGTCAAAAAATAAATTTATTTTTTTAGACTGGAGGCAAGATTTTAGTGGAGAATTAGAGGTAGGAGATATTTATTATGATTTATCAAAAATTATGCATGGTATTTTAGTTTCCCATGAAAAAGTAATTAAGAATAAATACAATTATAAACAGAAAGAAAAAAATAGTAATATTACCCTTAACATGAGTGCTAAATCTAAAAAAATTATGAATATTTATATAAAATGGTTAGAATTAAATAATTATGACTTAAATAAAGTTATTATTTTAACATCTTTAATTTATCTAAATATAGCTCCATTACATCATTATCCATATTCAGTTTTTCTATTTAAATTTGGCAAACTTCTTTTAAAACATAACGATTATTATAAAAATATATAATTAAAAATTGTTTAAAATTTAGATGATTTATAAAATTGCATTTTTAGATAGAGACGGTGTTATTAATAAATCAAATATTCAGAATGGATATATATGTAAAATTAAACATTTTAAATTTATTCCAGGCTCTATTAAAACTATAAAATATTTAAAATCACTAAATTACAAAGTTGTTATTGTAAGTAATCAATCTGGTGTAGCTAGAGGATATTTTAAAATTAGAGACATATACAAACTTCATAATTATCTAAAAAAAATATTAAAAAAAAATAATACTCAGATAGATAAAATTCTTTTTTGTCCATTTCATATAGATGGAAAAATTACTAAATATAAAAAGTTTAGTAAATTAAGAAAACCAGAAATTGGAATGTTCAAAATAGTAAATAAAATTTGGAAAGTTGATAAAAATAAATCTTTTATGATAGGTGATCAGAAAACCGATATGCAGTTTGCTGAAAAAAGCGGTATTAAAGGATTCTTTTTCAAGAAAAAAAATTTGTATAAATTTGTTAAATCAAAAAAATTTATAAATAACTTTTAGATTTAAATAAATTTAATATATTAAGTAAAAATTTATGAAAGATCTAGTAACCCTATCAATTTATGAATATCATAATTCATCAGCTTCAATTTCAAAGGGTAATAAAATAGTTGCTGCATTTCAAGAAGACAGATTTGTGAAACGTAAAAACGAGGTTGGAATACCGCTTAATTCTATTAAAGCTTGTTTAAACTATTTGAAAATTAAAGCTGAGAATGTTGATTTAATTGGTATCGTAAACGACACAAATAGCTTCAAATCCAAGAACTCTATATTAAACTTTTTATTTAAAAGACAGTCAAGATACTCTGTAGAAGATTGGAAAAAGGAGAACGATTTATTTTGGTATAAAAAATTGATTCAAAATAAAAAAGTAGATTCTTTTTTTTCTGTTATGGGTGGCAATTCAAGGATACAAAAAGATCATCATTTTAATACGAATTTTTATAAAGATAAAAAAAATTTTAAGTATTTAAAAAAAGAGTTTTTAGAAAATAGATTGGAAGTCTATAAGAAAATAGGTTTTAAAAAAAAAAATATTCATTTTTTACCACATTATTTACTTCATCATTATCATGCCTTTTATTCATGTATAAATAAAAATTTTAATGACAAAAACATTATAGTTCATTGCGAGGGGGATGGTGGTCTTTACAATCATGCAATATCAAAATTTACAAAATCAAAAGGTATAAGTTTAATTAAAGGAACTAACAATTTTAATTTAGGTAGGTTATACCAGTGGACAACTTTAAACTTAAATATGTTGCCTTATCATGATGAATATAAAGTTATGGGTTTAGCTCCATACTCTAAACCAGATATTAATCATAAACTTTATAAAAGTTTTTTAAAATATTTTTATCTTAATAAAAGGACTGGATTAATTGAGACAAAAAACAATTTAAAAGATTTATACTTTTCATTTAAAGAAGAAATTAATAATACTAGATTTGACAAAGTAGCATCAATTATTCAAAAGTTTTTAGAGGATTTGTTGTTAAAATTGTTTAACAATTTAGAGAAAAAATTTAAGCCAAAAAATATTTTTTATGGAGGTGGTGTTGCGATGAATGTTAAAGCAAATTTACATTTATCAAAAAACTTAAAAAATAAAATTAATTTTTTTGTACCTATATCTCCAGCAGATGAAACAAACGTTTTTGGCGGTAATTATTATTTGATGGAAAAATTTTCTTTAAAAAAAAAAATATCTTTAAATAAAATCGAACCTTTAAAAAATATCTATTTAGGGAATGAGTATAAAATTAAAAATTTTCATTTTAACAAATTAACAAAATTTAAAATTAATAAATATTCTCCTAAAATTGTTAGCGAAAAGATTCAAAGCGGAAATGTAATTGGCCGTTATCATGGTAGATCAGAATTTGGACAAAGAGCTTTAGGCAATAGATCTATCTTAGCAAGTATAAATTACCCAGGGATTGTTGAAAAAATTAACAGAAAAATTAAATCTAGAGATTTTTGGATGCCATTTGCACTATCAATTATTGATGATGATTTTCAAAAGTATTTCACAAAAAATAAAAGTATAGATCCTTTTTTCATGACTACTTGCTATAAACTAAAAGATAAAATTAATTTAACACAATTTCAAAATGTTGTTCATCAAGCAGATAGAACAGGAAGACCGCAAGTTGTAACATATGAGAATAACCCCGAATACTATAATTTAATAAATTCAGTTAAGGATAGAACGGGTGTAGGTGCAATTTTAAATACCTCATTTAATATTCATAAAAAAACGATTGTTGAAACAATAGATGATGCAATAGAAGTTTTTAAAACAACCAATTTAGATGGCTTAATAATTAATAGTCATTTTATTTCGAAATAACATCTAATATATTATTTAACAAAATTTTTGAATAATATTTTATTCCAAAGGTGTTATAATAACCATATCTAGGATGAATATAATAAAAACCTCTTGTGTAAAATTTTTGATTTTTTTCAAGATAATTTATTCCAATTTTTTTTGAAATATCTTTTAAATATTTTTTATCTGGTATTTGATTTTTGTGAAAAGATAGCTCATGTTTAGTTAAATTTAAATCATATTGGTAATTTACCAAGTTTCTAATTACATGAAATTTTGTCTTTTTTTTATTAAGACATTTTTTCCATTCCGATAAAATTTTTTTGGTTACTTTCCAATGATAAGGGTAATTTTTTAAATTTATTTTATTTGTTTGATCAATTTTAATAATATTAATATCATCAATATTTTTAATGGTACGTAATCTTTTTTTTCCAATAAATTGATCAGAAATATAGGAATAGATATAAAAATAATTATAAAGAAAATTAGAAACTATATAATAAATTGAATTTTTAAACTGTTTATAAACAATTTTATTTTCTTCATTTAAATACGCAAAATCGTTTTTATTTTTTATTTTAAAACTTTTAATTTTTTTTAAATTACTAAAATTGTAATAAGGATAGGTAATTTTTTTACTTTTTCTAGCTTCGTGTAAAGTTATGTTTCGTCTGGCATGATTAGCATTATAAATATATATCAAATGATCTATTTTAAAATTGTTAAAAAACTTTTTATAAAACTTAAATAATTGATAAGTATTATAGTTTTTTTGAAAACAAAAGATTAATTCAACATTTGAATTATATTTTTGTATTTCTGTTTTAAGCTTATTTTGGATTGAGATTTTATAACCATAATCATATCCAGCAAAATATGTATCACCAAATAAAGCAATTCTAATTTTTTTTTTCTTTTTTTTAAAATAATTTTTATTATCTAAAATTCCAAAATTATTAAATTTGCAATTTGATGTGATGAATTTATTATATCTATGATGGTATCTAAAACTAATGTTTGGCCTTTGTTTCCAGCCTAAATCCTTATCATTTGTTATTACTTTTGAATCTTCAAATTGATTTATTTTAAGCCATTTAGGAAAAAAGATAAGTATCAATATTTCCATAGATAAATAAACAGAAAGTATAAATAAGAAAATTTTCATAAATTATATTTTAAAATATTTCTGAGGATTTTCTTCATTCATGAGTAGGTCAATTATACTTAAATTTTTAATAAAAGTTTTTTGATTATTATTATTTTGCTTATAAATTGGATGTTCAAAAGTATTGTAAATAATTTTT
>CACJRQ010000001.1 GCA_902595885.1 uncultured Pelagibacteraceae bacterium | reverse complement strand
TTTAATACTTTGAGAAAATTTGAAATTTAAATCGAATTTTGTTTCAAGCTCTGTTTCAAGTTTTTTTGAAATATCAAATTGTTTATAAAAAGTAGGTAATAGTAAATAAGATAAAAATATAACTAAAACTGCGACAAAAGTTAAAATAATTTTATTATTTTTTAATAAATTGCTAAAATTTTTAAAATTTAACTTGTTTAAATTTTTTTCTAAAAGACTATTAATAAAATTACTTATGTTTTTTAAATATTTTACAAAAAAAATTGTTTTACTCATGGCGACAAGAAAAGCTTATAAAGTATTATTTTAAATGATAAACAAAGATTATTTAGAAAATTTAAATGAGGCACAAAAAGAAGCCGTTCTGCATCTAGATGGTCCATTATTAATTGTTGCAGGAGCTGGATCCGGAAAAACAAAAGTTTTAACCTCTAGAATTGCTAATATTATCAAAGAAAAAAAGGCTTTTCCAAATCAGATCTTAGCAGTCACGTTTACTAACAAAGCTGCTAAAGAAATGCAAAATAGAGTTAGCAAAATACTTGGTTCTGCTGCTGTCGGTCTTTCTTGGCTTGGCACGTTTCACTCTATTTGTGCAAAATTACTTAGAAAACACTCATCTGCAGCAAAACTTAATTCTAATTTCACAATCGTAGATACAGATGATCAGATCAGACTTATCAAAAATATTTGTAAAGCTGAAAATATTGATATCAAACAACTGTCACCAAGATTTATATTAGCAATAATAGATCGTTGGAAAAATAAAGGATATTATCCTAATGAAGTTATAATAAATAAAAAAGATTTATACGAAAAAACGATACTTCCACTTTATAAAATCTACCAACAAAAATTAACTGACTTAAACTCTTGTGACTTTGGCGACCTTATCTTGCATGCTGTAAAAATTTTAGAATTTAATTCGGATATCAGGGAAATATATTCAAAAAATTTTAAATACATTCTAGTTGATGAGTATCAAGATACAAATTTTATACAAAGTAAATGGCTTAATCTTTTATCAGAAAAGAATAAAAATATTTGCTGTGTTGGAGATGACGATCAATCCATTTATAGTTGGAGGGGAGCTGAAATAAAAAATTTTTTAGAATTTGATCAGGTTTATGAAAATACAAAAGTAATAAGATTAGAGCAAAATTATAGATCTTCTCAAAATATTTTGTCTGTAGCTTCAAATCTTATCTCTAATAATCAAAATAGAGTAGGTAAAACATTGGTTACCACTATGGATGAAGGTGATTTGGTTAAATTAAACTGTTTTAAAAATGGTAAAGATGAGGCAGTTGGAATTTCAGATGAAATTGAGAAAAATATAAAAAAAAATTTTTCATACAATAATATTGCAATCCTAGTTAGGGCAATTTTCCAAACACGAGAATTTGAGGAGCGCTTCTTAAAAATTGGAATGCCATACAGAATTTTAGGTGGAACAAAATTTTATGAAAGAGCAGAAATAAAAGATTGTGTTGCTTATTTAAGATTAATTTACCAAGAAAAAGATGATCTTGCTTTTGAGAGAATTGTAAATAACCCAAAAAGATCTATAGGAGATAGCACTTTAAAAAATATACATGAATTTGCTAAGGAAAATAATTTAAATTTAGAAAGAGCATCAATTAAAATGCTTGAACAAAATTTAATTAAACCAAAAGCTAAAATTGGTTTAAATTTATTTATAAACTCATTAACAAAATGGAGACATGATTTAAAATTAAAAAAAACAAATCACATAAAATTATTACAAATCGTATTAGATGAGTCTGGATATTCTGCAATGTTAAAAAATAAAAAAGATGTTGATAACGAAAATAGATTAGAAAATATTAAAGAATTATTAAGTGCTATGAAAGAATTTGATAATTTAGAAGGTTTTTTAGAACATGTATCTTTAGCAACCTCAGTAGATCAAGATTGGGATGGTGAAAAAATTAATATGATGACTATGCACGCTGCAAAAGGATTAGAGTTTGATGTTGTATTTCTTCCAGGTTGGGAAGAAGGATTGTTTCCACATCAAAAGTCTATTGAGGAAAAAGGACAAAGCGGTTTGGAAGAGGAAAGACGTTTAGCTTATGTGGGGATTACTAGAGCGAAGAAAAAAGCTATAATTTCTTTTTCAATGAATAGATTTTACCAAGGGGATTGGATAGACAGTATGGCTTCGCGATTCATTGATGAATTGCCAGAAAAACATCTGGAAAAAAATTCTTTCTTTGATGAAGAAATTAACAATGAAGATGATTTTGATTTTAATCAAGATTTTGAAATTGAAGAAGGTACAAGAAGTCCTGGGTGGATAAGATATCAAAAGAGAATTAAATGAAAAATCATATAAAAATATTAAGAAGTAAGTTTAAAAAATATGGAATTGATGGTTACGTAATTCCAAAAAATGATGATTTTTTTACAGAGTATTCAAAATTAAATCGATTAGAAGCTATTTCAAATTTTAGTGGGTCCGCTGGCCTAGCTATAATTCTTAAAAATAAAAATTATTTATTTACTGATGGAAGATATACAATTCAAAGTAAAATTGAGAGTGGAAAAAAATTTAGAATTTATGGATTTGAAAAATTAATAAATTGTAGTTTATTTAAAAATCTTACACTGGGTATAGATCCAAATTTATTTACAAATACTCAAATTAAAAATTACTTTTTAAAATATAACAAAATTAAACATATTGAAAATAATCTAATTGATGAAATTAAAAAACAGAAAAAAAATACCTCAATTCCATTTTTTTCTTTAGACAAAAATATTGTTGGTGAAAGTGTAAATTCTAAATTAAATAAAATAACTAATTATTTAAAAAAAAATAAATCTGATTATATTTTTATAAGTGCTCCGGAGAATGTTGCTTGGACTTTGAATATAAGAGGTGGAGATGGCCCAAATAGCCCAATTCCAAATTCAAGGTTAATAGTAAGTAAATCAAAAAAAATACTACTAATATCTGATCAAAAAAAATGTAACCAATTGTTAAAAAATCAAGTTATTAAAAAAGATGAATTTTTAGATACAAATGATTTACCAAAAAAGATATTAAAACTTAAAGGAAAAAATTTTATTGTAGATGACAAATCTTGTTCAATTTTTTTTGAGAATCTTATTAATTCAAAATTCAAAATTATAAATAGAGAAGATCCTATTTATTTTTTAAAAGCAATTAAAAATAAAACTGAAATTAAGAATATGATTAATGCTCACATCTTTGATGGACTAGCATTAACAAAATTTTTATATTGGATAAAAAATATAAATAAAAAAAAAATTACAGAAGTAGAAGCAGCTAAGAAATTAGAAAATTTTAGAAAATTAAATAAAAACTTTCTCTATCCTAGTTTTGATACAATAGCAGGCTCTGGCAAAAATGGTGCCATTGTTCATTACCGTGCAAAAAAGGAAAATTGTAGAACTATTAATAAAAATGATATTTTACTGTGTGACTCAGGTGGGCAATACAAATATGGGACAACGGATGTGACAAGAACAATATGTTTTTCAAAGCAGAAACAAAATATCAAAAATATTTTCACCAAAGTTTTAAAAGGTCATATTGCTGTAGCTACGACTGATATAATTAAATATGATACTGGTAAAAAAATTGACGAACGAGCGAGAAAATTTTTAAAAAAAAGTAATCTAGACTATGCACATGGTACAGGACACGGAGTTGGTTTTTTTCTTAATGTTCATGAAGGACCTCAATCAATTTCAAAAATAAATACAGTAAAAATAAGAGAAGGCATGATTTTAAGTAATGAACCTGGGTATTATAAAACCAATAAATATGGAATTAGGATTGAAAATTTAGTTTATGTTAAAAAAATAAAGAAAAATTTATTTTTCGAAAATCTAACCTTGGTACCCATAGAAAAAGATTTAATTAATTTTGATTTATTAACAATTAATGAAAAAAACTATCTGTTTAAATATCATTTAGAAGTTTATTTAAGGTTATCTAAATATTTGAATCCAAATGAAAGAAAATGGTTAGCTAGTTTTATTTAGCATTTTCAAGAATTCAGCTTGGTCAATGACTTTTATTTTTAATTGTTTGGCGTAATCTAATTTTTTTTTAGTTGGTTTTTCACCAATGATTAAGAAATTTAGTTTTTTTGATACACTGCTAATTGTTTTTCCAGAATTTTCCTCAATCAGAGATTTAACCTCAGCCCTACTAATCCCATTTAATTTCCCGGTAACTAAAAAAGTCTTATTATTTAATAAACCATCATCTGAATGAAGAATAGCATCTTTAATTAACAAAACTTTTTCCAGTTCATTCAAAACTTTTATGTTAGCTTCATTTGAAAAAAAACTCTTAATTGAACTTACTTGTGTATCACCAATTCCATCAATGTTTAGCATATCTTCATAATCAGTTTGTTTAGATAAATTTTTAAATTTTGAAAATGAAACAAAATGTTTAGATAACAATTTTGCATTTTCTAAACCTATATGTCTTATACCTAAAGAATATATAAATCTCTCTAATGAAATAGTTTTTTTTTGATTGATTGAATACTTTAAATTTTGAACAGAAAGTTCTCCCCAACCATCTAAATTTTCAATTTTTGAAAAATCTAAATTAAAAATATCTTGAGGATATTTAATAATTTTTAATTTCCAAAAATTTTCAACTATTTTTTTCCCAAATCCATCTATATTAAAAGCTTCTTTTGAAACAAAATGTTTTAATTTTTCAATTGATATTTTATCACAATAATAACCTTCACTTGAGCATCTTCTTACTGCATCAATTTTTTTTGTAATCTTGTTTAATTCTTTTATTGTTTTTGATCCACATGATGGACAAATTTTAGGAAAATTAAATTTTAAACTTTTTTTTGGTCTTTTTTTTAAATCTACCGAAAGAATATGTGGTATTACATCTCCAGCCCTTTCCACAGTAACTGTATCGCCAATTCTTATATCTTTCCTATTTATTTCATCTTCATTATGCAATGTAGCATTTGAAACTACAACACCTCCAATATTAATTGGCTTGATTTTAGCAACTGGCGTCAAAGCTCCAGTTCTACCAATTTGAATTTCTATATCTAAAATAGATGATGTTGCTTTATTTGATGAAAATTTATGAGCTATTGCCCATCTTGGGGCATTAGCTACATTGCCCAATCTCTGCTGAAGAGCAAAATCATTAACTTTATATACAATTCCATCTATATCAAAATCTAGGCTAGATCTTTGTTTTTCAATTTCATTGTAATTATTAATTAAATTTTTTATTCCAGAAATAGTTTTATTAAGTGGATTGGTTTTAAAGCCCCATTCATTTAATTTTTTCAAAAAATCAGATTGTTTTTTTTGGTTTAAACCTTTCTCAAAACCAAAAGTGTAGGCTATAAAATTCAAGGGAATTTTTTTTGTATCTTCAGGATTTTTTTGCCTTAAAGAACCAGAAGCAGCATTTCTAGGATTTGCAAACTTTTCTTTTAAATTCTCAAAATCACTATTTTGAATAAATACCTCACCTCTTATATCAATTTCGTCTGGAAAATCTTTTGATAAAATTATCTTAGGAATATCATTTATTGTAAAAAGATTTAAAGTTATATCTTCACCTGCTCTTCCATCCCCTCTTGATAAACCTTTTACGAATTTACCCTGTTTATACGTTAAAGATGCTGATATTCCATCAATTTTTGGTTCAGCAGAATAATAAATACTTGTATTTTTATCTTGGGAAAGGAAATTTAATATTTTCTTTTCAAAATTTAATAAATCTTCTTCACTAAAAGCATTAGATAAAGAAAGCATAGGAACTCTATGATTGGCCTTTTTAAAATTTTTAGATGGTTTAAAACCTACACTCTTAGACGGTGAATATTTTGATTCTAAAAAATCATACTTAGCTTCTAAAACTAAAATTTCATTTTTAATATCATCATATTCTTGATCAGAAACAATAGATTTATTTTTGTTAAAATAACTTTTGTTATATTTTTTTATTAATTCTATTTTTGAATTATATAATTTCTTAATTATTTTATTTTGCATCTCATTCAAATAGAGATTTAAATTTTCTCATAATAATATTGCTTTTTTTTGTATTTTTTAATTTTTCTTTTTTATTTGATTCATACATTTCATTAAAAATACTATAAGACTTTTCGTACCATATTGATGATTGGTAATTATATCCTAATAAATTAGCATATTTTTTTCCTTCTTGTTCTAGTCCAATTATATAATAAATTTCTACTAATCTATGTAGTGCTTCTTGTGTATAAATTGTTTGATCATATTCATCTACAACAGTCCTAAATCTATTAATTGCTGCTATCCATTTTTTTCTCTCAACATAGTATCTACCAAGGTACATTTCTTTTGAAGCAAGAATATCATTTATCAAATCAATCTTAAAAGCTGCATCCAAAGAGTATTCATTGTTAGGAAATCTATCTATTAAAATTTCAAAAGTCTGTTTTGCATTTTTAATTGATTGTAAATCTTTTTTTTCATCTACAATTTGTTCGTAATAGCATATACCTAATAAATAATATGCATAAGAGATATTTTTATGTTTTGGATATATTTTTAAAAATCTTTTAAGTTCCGCAATAGCATCTACATAGTAATCTTGTTTATAATAGGAATAAGCTGCCATCAGGGCAGATTTTGGTGCCCAAATCGACTGTGGAAATAAAATTTCTGCTTCATTAAATTTTTTAGCAGCGTATAGAACATCATTTTGATTTAATGCTTTCATTCCTTCCTCGTATGCTTCTAGAACTTGTAATTCCAGACTTTTTTCAACAATTTCTGTTTTTTTGATTTCTTTTTTTGAACATGAGAACAATAGAGTTGCCAAAAATACTATAACAATAATATCTTTTATTCTCATATTAAATTTATACTTACTTAAACTGAAATTTAAAAGTTATCTTTCTAATTAAGCAATTGATTTTAAAAGATCTTTATTTATTAAATTATGGGGAAGATTCTTTTCCTTTATCTCTAAAATTGAAAAATTTTCTTTATTTTGAAAGACTTTTCTTAACAATTGATTTGTCAAATAATGGCCACCTTGAGAACAAATGATGCTGGCCACAATTCTGTAACCAGATGTATACAAATCTCCAATACAATCCAATATTTTATGATTTACAAATTCTTTTTCATTTCTTAGACCACCAGGATTTAAAATTTCTTTATTTTTTATAACTATAGCATTCTCTAAGCTTCCACCTTTTGCTAAACCATTTTTTTTAATCATTTCTATATCCTCAAAAAGACAAAATGTTCTAGAATTAAATATATCGGTTAAATCATCTTCGTATACTTTTACCTTGTTTCTTTGATTTTTTATAATTTCATTTCTATACTTAAGCTGAAAATCAATATCTAGGCTTAATGTTGATGGCTTGATTAAAATATATCTTTCACCATCAGTAAATTTAACTTGTTTTTTAATTTTAATTATTTTAATTGGATACTCACTTACTTTAAGACCGGCATCAATAATTTTTTCAATAAATTTTTTTGCAGAACCATCCAAAATTGGCACCTCTTCATTATCAATTTCAATTAATGCATTATCTATACCTAGCCCAAACAATGCTCCCATTAAGTGCTCTATAGTGGAAACTCTAGCTCCAAAATTATTTTCAATAGTAGTATTTAATGAAGTATTACTTACATTCATAAAATTTGGATAAACCAAATTATTATTTTTTAAATCAACTCTTTTAAATACAATTCCAAAATTTGGCTCAGCGGGTTTAATACAAACATTAACATTCAGACCGCTATGAAGAGCAACACCACTAAATGTGACGTTATTATTTATAGTTTTTTGAGTTAAATAAGACACTCATGACTTTTAGAGCGAATTTCTTTTAATTTAAAAACAACTAATGTTACGATAAAAAACAATTTTAACTAAATAGTTGAAAAAATTTTTCAAAAAAACCCTTTTTTCCTAAGTTTTTTGAAATTAATTGAACCTCATTTTTATTAAAACCATTTTGAACTTTATAAGCCATGATAGGCAAATCTAAATCTTCTTTAGTAAATAAATTTTTTACGTAATCACCATCAATATAATTACTTATTTTTATTTGATATTTTTCTAAAATTTTTTCAACTTCATTGACAAAAGAATTTGATATTGATCTAAATTGTAACTCAAAACTAAAATTTTCTGCCATTATATTATCTTTAAATGAAGAGTGAATAACATCATCAACTATATATTTATCAATTATCATATGCATAATTTTTTGATTTTGATAATTTTCTTTAAATAAATCTTTTGCATCTGTAAGTAAATTTTCTAAATATTTTTTATCTATTTTCTCATTATAAATTTTTTTTTTTACTCCAAAACAAATATTATTATTTTTAGAGTCCTGAATTATCAAAGATATATTTTTTATAAATTTTCCTAATAACTTTTCTATTTTAAAAATATTTTCCTCGAGGAATTTATTTAAAATATTTAAATCAATCTTTTCATCTTTAGTGTTATATTTTGATTCTTTAGTATATAAATTTTTTAAGTTTTTAATATCAAATAAATAAATTCCAATTTGAAATTGAGAAATACTTATATAAGTTTCTACTTCTTGATCTTCAATCATTTAAAATTATTTGATTACTAACTCTCGCATCAATTATCATACTTTTGCTTAAAATATTTTGACTCAAAAAAATAAAAACATTATCTAAAGATTTTTTTGTGTATTCTTTTGATAATTTTATTAGGATATTATTTTTGAGCTCTATATCCCATCTCCCTGATTTAAAATAATAAAATGATTTAATTTCTTTGTATGAAATCTTTGAAAAATCAATAATTTTTTTAAATTTTAAAAATTCTTCAATTTCTGGCTTTCCAAAAATATAAGGTAAGTTTTCATTTGAATGATTTATTTTTGATAATTTACCATTAGAACCAATTAGATATTCATGATTCTGTAGATTTATCTTGGCTAAAAAATCTGTTTGTTTGATTTTAATATTTAATGTTGAAGGATATTTTTTAAAAATAATGTAATTTTCAATTAGTGAATTTGAATCCATTATTTCTATAATTTTATTACCATTAATTAAAAAAAGATTTTCTGAACCCAAACTTTTTATATTGTCTAAAAGTAATTTTTTATCAATATCTTTTAAACCTTTTATATTAATTTTATCCAATCCATAAAATTGTATTTTATTTAGACCAATATTGTTTATTGAACCAAGTAAAAATAGTAAAAAAAAGTATAATATTATTTTTTTACTTTTTCTTTGATGCATCTTTTAAAATCCACTTAATTAACTGTAAAAAATTAATTTTTTGAAATGCAGCTATTTCTGGAACAAGTGAGAGTTTAGTCATCCCAGGCTGAGTATTAATTTCTAATAAATAAAATTTACCTTTGAAAAATTTAAAATCTGATCTGGTAACACCATTACAACCAATTACCTTATGAGCTTTATAAGCCATTTTCAAAACTTGTTCTAATTTTTTTTTTGGTAAATCAACTGGTATTAGATGCTGAGTTTTTGCTTTAGTATTATATTTTGCTTCATAATCATAAAATTTTCTTTTTGGCTTAAGCTCAATTGCACCTAATTTTTTATTTCCCATAATGGCAACTTGAATTTCTCTTCCACCTATAAATTTCTCAATCATCACTTTTTTGTAAGTTTTTAAAGATTTTAAAATTTTAATTATATTCTTTTTGTTACAAATATGGACGTTTACACTTGATCCTTCGTTAAAGGGTTTTACTACGACAGGAAACTTTAATCTTTTATTAATTTTATTAATTAAATCTGAATTATTCAAATTATACGAATAAGAAAAAAAATCTGGAGTATTTATTTTATTTTTAATAAATATTTTTTTTGAGATTTCTTTATCCATTGCTATAGATGATGGAATTACACCTGAGTGAGTATAAGGAATATTAAATCTTTCAAGGATAGTTTGAATATAGCCATCCTCTCCAAATTGACCATGTAATGCATTAAAAATTACACTCGGTTTAAAGTTTTTAATATTTTTTGCTAAATTATTATCTGGTTCAGATATTTTAATTTTATAACCATTTTTTTTTAATTCTTTAGCTACTTGAAGACCTGTATCTAGACTAATTAATCTCTCTTTAGAAATTCCTCCAGATAATATAAGTACTTTTTTTTTCAATTTATTCCAAAATTTTGATTTCTTTTTCTAGTCTAATTCCTGTTTTTTTAAAAACACTCTCTGATACAAATTCTATTAAATTTTTCATATCTTCAAACTTAGCATTACCTTTATTTACAAAAAAATTACAGTGTTTTTCAGAGATACATGCGTCTCCAAATGATTTTTCCAGTGAAACAGACTCTTTGATTAATTGCCAAACTTTTTTGTCTGTCTGGTCTATTGGATTTTTAAAAGTACTACCGCTAGTCTTAATTTTTGTTGGTTGTGCTTGGTCTTTTTTCTCTTTAAGTAAATTAATCTCATTTTTAATGACATCTCTATCTTTTTTAAATCCTTTAAATGATGCACTTAAGAAAATAAGGTCGTCTGGTAACCCGCTATCTCTATATCTAAAATTTATATCTTTAGAAGGTATTGTAATTACTTGTCCTGATTTATTCAGTGCTTGGATAGAAATTAAAATATCTTTGAACTCTCTTTTAAAACAACCAGCATTCATTTTAATTCCACCACCTATTGTACCAGGAATACATGAAAGAAATTCAAAGCCTCCTAAACTATTTTCCATTGTAAATTCTGATAATGATTTATCTGTAACTGCGCTACCTGCTATAACTATATCTTCACTTAATAATGAAATATTATTAAAATTATTGGTGAGTTTGATGACAACCCCGTTAAATTGTTTGTCGGTAATTAATGTATTTGAGCCAGCTCCTAATACAAATATCTTTTCTTTATTTTGAATTTTTTTGAGGAATTTAATTAATTCTTTTAAACTATCTGCTTTATAAAAAGCTTTTGTTTTTCCACCTATATTAAACCAATTTTTTTTTTTTAAATCATAATTTAACTTCAAATTTTTACTAAATTCTGGAATTAAGTCTTTTAGATCAGTTTTCATGACAATAATTTAGGTAATTCTCGCATCCAACTTGAGATAGTGCCTGCACCCATTCCTATAACAATTTTTTTTCCATATATATTTGCTTTAATAAATTTTGCTAATTGAAATTTGTCATCTACCAAAAATAGTTGGACTTTTGAATTTTTAATTATTTCTTTTGCAAAATTTGTATAACTAAATCCAAGCTTTAATTTTTCTCCTGCAGTATAAATTGGAAACAAAATTACTTTGTTTGCATTTTTAAAAGCAAAACTAAATTCTTTTTTTAAATCTTTTAATCTTGATATTCTGTGTGGTTGAAAAACACATATTTTTTCATAGTCTTTATAAACTTTTTTTACACCATCCAGAACTTCTTTTATTTCTGTAGGATGGTGGGCATAATCATCATAAAAATCTACATTATTAAAATTGAAAATTTTATTAAATCTTCTTTGAACTCCTTTAAAATTTTTAAGTCCTTTTTTAATATTTTTAATTGGAAGACCTACTGTTAACGTTAGTGCTGCTGCAGCTACAGAATTCTTGATATTATGTGTTCCTAATAAAGGAATTTTAAATTTTTTAATTACTTGATTTTTTTTATTAGGTAATTTTATGTTCAAGTCAAACTCAGAATACTCTTTAAATTGTTTTATATTTTTAATACAAAAATTTGATTTTGTATCTAGGCCATATGTATAAAAGTTTTTGTTTTTGATATTTTTAATTAAATTTTTGTTATTTTTATCGTCTAAACAAATAAATGATTTTCCAAATGAAGGAACCTTATTTACAAAATTTTCAAAATACTTATTTAATTTTTCCATAGTGCCATAATAATCCATATGCTCTCGATCTATATTAGTGATGATTGAATATGTTGGAGGTATGAAAACAAAACTTCCATCTGACTCATCAGCCTCTAATATAGACCAATCGCTTTTGCCTAGCTTTGCAGAGTTATTAATTGAATTTATTACTCCGCCATTGATTATTGTTGGATCAATCTTTGTTTCTTGAAATATTGATGCTATTAAAGATGTTGTAGTGGTTTTACCGTGTGATCCAACTACCACAATATTTTTTGTTAAAGAAACAATATTAGCGAGCATCTCTCCTCTTTTATAAATGGGCAATTGTTTTTGTTTAGCCGCAGCTAGCTCGGGATTATTTTTTTTAATAGCTGAAGATATGACCAGGATAGTTCCCTTTTCTATGTTTTGTTTCTTATGTCCAATAAAAACTTTTATTTTTTCTTTTCTTAATCTTTCAATATTTTTATTATTTGAAATATCGCTTCCTTGAACTTTAAAACCTTTGCCCTTCATTATTAATGCTAGACCGCTCATACCTATTCCACCTATTCCAACGAAATGTATCAGTTCAGATTTTGCTAATTTAATTTTCATTAATAATTTTTAATATTTTTTGATTAACATTATTCCAAGTATTTTGATAATTTAATTTCAGTAAATTATTTTTTTTTGTAATGTAATCCTGACTTTTATTTGTCAATTTTAGCAAAAATTTCTCAAATTTTTGATCATCAAAATTTTTTTGATCAATTATCCAACAACAATCCTGTTCCTCATAATATTTTGCATTTTCATATTGATGATTATCTTTTGATGATGGTAGTGGTATTGCTATAAATGGAATATTTAAAAACGATAGTTCGGCTAAACTAGATGCTCCCGCTCTTGTTATACATAAGTCTCCTTGTTTTAAAACTTCATTAAGATTATGATCAAAACTAAAAACTCTACTTTCAATATTATTTTTAAAATAAAAATCTTTTAAAAAATTTACATTTTTCTCGCTTGTTTGATGAATAATTTTTATAGATACTTGTTTTGCTACACTCAAAAAAACTTTATTTAAAAGCTTATCAAAGATTTTTGCACCCTGGCTACCTCCTATGATTAAAATTGTGAATAAATTATCCTGTTTTTGATGCGCACTCGTTTCATAATATTCTTTTCGTATCAAAGGTTTAATACTAGTTAATTTGTGATTTATTCCTGGCGGTAGATTAATTAAATTCTTTGAATAACATAGTAATTTTATTGAAAAATTTAAAAAAAATTTATTTGCTCTTCCAAGAACCATATTTGGTTCAATTAAAAAAATTTTAATGCCTAATATTTTTGCTGCTAAACATAATGGTAAAGACATATAACCACCAGTAGAAATTAAAATTGAAATACTTTTTTCTTTTAAAATAAAAAAAGATTTAATGGTTAAAAATAAAATTTTTATAAATGAAAAAGGAAATAAAAATAAATTATTTAATTTTGGTGTATTGATAACGACTGTGTTATATTTCTTATCTAAATAAGCAAGGCCCCTTACATCAGTAGAAATCAAAATTTCATGAGTATTTTTTAAATGATTATAAATTGTAATTGCTGGTATCACATGACCTCCAGAACCACCAGTGGATATTAAAACTTTTTTTGTCATACTTAGCTTATTTTTCTTTTTGTTAAATTTAAAATTACCCCGGCTAATATTGATGTGCTTATTATTGATGAGCCTCCATAACTTAAAAAAGGTAAAGTCATTCCAGTGGTTGGAAATAATCTTATATTCACTCCAATATGAATAGTAGCTTGCATTAAAATCAAACTAACAGATCCAATTAAAATAAGTTTGGCTTTATCATTTGTTTCAAAACTTATTTTTTTAAAAACCATATAAATTAAGACCAAAAACAATAATAATATTAACATTATGGCAACAACACCAAACTCTTCAGAAATCACTGAAATAATATAGTCAGTATGGGCTTCAGGAACTCTATTTTTAAGAACTCCTTCACCTATGCCCTTTCCAAAAAAACCTCCACTTGTAATTGACTCTATTGCTTTATCAGATTGGAAGTTATGAGTACCTATTTCTCTATTAAAAAATGAAAAAATACGTCCCTGGATATAATCAAACTTTGGAACATAAATAATAAGATAAGTAAGCAAAGACGCACCAGCAATAAATATTGCTAAAAGAATATATATATTAATTCCTGATGTGAAAATTAGAACTGACCAACAAAATACCACTAATAAAGTTTGGCCGATATCTGGTTGAGCGATTAACAGTAAAGAAATGACAGATATCACAAAAATAGATATCAAATACTTAAATAAAATATTTGATTTAATGTCACATAGAATAGTTGCTAAAATTATTATCAAAAATGGTTTTAGGACTTCTATGGGCTGAAATCTTGGTAAGAAAAATAAGTCTATCCATCTTTTAGAACCTTTAACTTCAACACCAATGAATGGAACTAAAAATAAAGCAATAAGTGAAATAAAAAAAAGAATAATAGAGTATTTATATAATTGATCTGAATTTAATAAGGAAAATATATAAATAAGAAATATTCCAATCAACACATAAATCAAATGTTTAAAAAAGAAGAAATAACTGTTGGTATCTAACTTATCAGAAGCTATCAGAGAAGTTGAAACTAAAGAAAAAAATAATCCAATAATAAATAATAAACTTATTAGTAAAAAAATAGATTTATCTATATTTTTCCACCACAGATAATAAAATTTGTAAACAATACTATCGCTTTGCATTTATATACTTTTTAATTATCTGATTAAAATAATGCCCTCTATCTTCAAAATTTTTGAAACTATCAAATGAAGCTCCAGCTGGACTGAAAAAAATAATATTTTTTTTAGATTGTTGAATATTAATTTCTGAAAAAATAACTTTAAGAGTTTCTTGTAAATTTTTAAAATTTTTAATTTTTAATCTATTCTTTAAAATTCTTATAAATTTTCTATGATGTGATCCAAAAATATAAGCTTTGATATTTTTATTCTTTATTTTTGATAGTTTAAATTTATCTCCTTTTTTTGGAACTCCACCTAAAATCCAATATGTATCATTTAAATTTTTTAATATATTTTCCGAGGAAGCAAAGCTTGTAGATTTAGAATCGTTAATTATTGTGAGATTTTTTTTATCAAATATAATTTGTTGTCTGAAATCTAGACCTTTAAATTTATTAATAGTTTGAATTAATTTTTTGTAATTAAGTTTTAATTTTGGAGCAATTTTAAATATAAATGATAAATTTTCTTTATTGCCATCAGATAAAAAATATTTATTGGTAATTTTATTAAACTTTTTATCTATACTTGAAGTCTGTACTCTGTAGATTTTTGAACTATATTTATTTTTAGTTAATTTTTTAGTTATTAGTTCATCCTCTTTTTTTACGTATGCAAGAGATCCTCTTATTTGAGATTTTAATAATTTAAATTTTGCATTTACATAATTTTTTAAACTTTTATGTCTCTCTATGTGGTCTGCAGTTATGTTTAAAATTACAGCATATTTTGATCTAAATACGCTACTGTAATCTAGTTGATAAGAAGAAGCCTCTATTACAAAGATTGTTTTTTTTGTAATATTCTTTTCTGATAATGCTGGATTACCAATATTCCCAATAAGTCTTGAGTCTCTTCTTTGATCGATTAAAGAATCATGTAAAATTTTAGCAGTTGTAGATTTACCGTTAGTTCCGGTAATCGTAATACTTTCATTGTTATAAAATGAAAACAAAACATCAAGGTCGGTATGAATTTTTTTAGAATTTTTCTTTAAAAAATTCGATAATTTACAATTTGAAATATCAATTCCGGGACTAATAATAATTCTATCAAAATTTATTTTTTGAATTTGCTCGAACTTAATTATTTTTTTTTTAAGTTTTAATTTAATCTTTTGATTGTCGTCAAACAAATATACATCAGACTTATTTTTTAAAAACTTATAAGATGAAATGCCACTCTTTCCTAAACCATAAATTAATATTTTTTTTTCTAAAAAAATATTATTAAATAATTTCATTATCTTAATTTTAAGGTAGCTAAACCAATCATTGCCAGGATGATAGAGATAATCCAAAACCTAATTACAACTGTAGACTCTGGCCATCCTTTTTTCTCAAAATGATGGTGAATAGGTGCCATTTTAAAAATTCTTTTTCCTGTAAGTTTAAAAGATATTACTTGAACCATTACTGAAACTGCCTCTAATACAAAAAGTCCGCCTGTAATTGCCAAAACAATTTCATGCTTTGTAATAATTCCTACAGCGCCTAAAGATCCTCCTAAAGATAATGATCCTGTATCACCCATAAAAATTTTAGCAGGTGGAGCATTAAACCATAGGAAACCTAAACAAGAGCCAATAATTGCACCACAAAAAATTGATACTTCACCAGTTCCTTCTATGTAGGGAATTTGTAAATAATTCGAAAATACTATGTTTCCAGTAACATAACTTATAAAAGCAAAACATGCTGCAACTAGTATTACAGGCACAGTTGCTAGACCATCTAATCCATCCGTAAGGTTAACAGCATTTGACGAACCGATAATTACGAATATTGCAAATGGTATAAAAAACCATCCAAGGTTTATCATTAAATTTTTAAAGAATGGAAAATATAAATTATTTAAATCTTGATATTCGTTTAAATAAACAAAAAAACTTACACCAATAATTGCTAATATTATTTGTGAAGTTATTTTAAACTTAGAAGATATTCCTGATGAGTTGCTATATTTAATCTTCTTAAAGTCATCATATGCTCCCAATAAACCAAAAGTAATTGCTATATAGATACAAAATAAAATATTAATATTTGATAAATCTGCCCAAAATATTACTGATACCAATAAGCCAAATAAAATTATCAAACCTCCCATTGTTGGTGTACCAATTTTTTTAACTATATGATCTTCAGGTCCATCGTCCCGAATTGGATTTAAAATTTTTTGTTTTGAAAAAAATTTAATAAAAGGACCTCCGATAATTAGTACAATAACTAATGAAGTGAAAAAGGATAAACCTGTTCTAAACGTTAAATATTTAAATACATTTAAAAAACTAAAAGTATCAACAAAATTTAATAAAAATTGATAAAGCATTTAATTAAATCCTTTCAGATCTTTTACTATGTCGTTAAATCCTGTCGCAAGTGAGGCCTTAATCATTAAATAATCATTATTATTTAAGTCTTTTCTAATCAATTCAATAATTTGAGATTTGTTAAATAAAATCCTGCCTTTTTTGGCTTTTGAGATGCCTGCAAATATTATAGATGCCATTTTACCTTTAACAAATACCTTATCTATCTTAGTTTTATTAATTATTGGAGCAATAGATTGATGAAGTTTTTTAGAATGTCTACCGAGCTCTAACATGTCACCAATTAGTAGATATTTATTTGATTTTTTTGAGCTTATTTTATCAAAATTTTTTATTGCTGATTTTAATGATAGAGGATTTGAATTATAACTTTGATCAATTAAATTAATTTTTTTATTATCAATTTTTACTACAGAATGGTCTCCTCTTCCTGCAGGAATTTTAAAATTGAGAAAAATATTTTCATTAAGTTTAAATATATTTTTATAAATACTGATAACTGCTAAAGCAGAAAGTGTGTTCGATATATTGTTTTGAAAATCGTTAGATAATACAAAATACTTTTTTTTATTATTTAATCTAATATTAATTCTAAAATTTTTTCCGAAGGGCTGTATATTATTTAATTTAATGTCTGATTTCTGACTTTTAATACCAAAAGAAACTACTTTAATTTTCTTTTTTTTGGCAATTTTTTTATGTAATTGAAAAAAACTGTCATCTGCATTTAATACAGCATAACCATTAGGCTTAATGTTGTTAATAATTTCAGATTTTGCCAAAGCAATTTGTTTAATATTTTTAAAATTTTTAGCATGTGCATAATTTATATTTGTTATCACACCAACATCTGGTTTTATAATTTTAGACAAATAGTCAATTTCTCCTTTTTTATCCATTCCAATTTCTAAAATTCCAAATTCATCATTTTGTTTTAAATTAAAAAGACTTAAAGGAACCCCAAATTTATTGTTATAAGATTTTGGAGAAATACTTACTTTTGAAATTTTACTTAATACATTACCCAACAATTCTTTAAGTGTAGTTTTGCCACAACTGCCTGTGATAGCTATAATATTTGTATCAATACTTTTTCTAAAATTTTTTGAAATACTTATTAAGCAATTCAGAGTATTTTTTACTTTAATCTGTCGATTTATATTAAATTTTTTTTGAATTTTATTCACTACAGCTAATGATGCTTTTTTTTTGAATGATTGTGAAACAAATTTATTACCGTCATTTTTTTTTCCCTTAATAGCAAAAAAAATATCATTTTTAGTAACTTCTTGAGAATTAATTCTTGCTGTTTTTAAAGATATGGAAGCAGATAATTTTTTAATTTTAGCTGCCTCTTTAACAACATTTAATTTTAAATTATCTGATAAATTATTATTTTTATGCTTAATAGCATTGAGAATTACCTTTCTGTCTGAAAAGAAAATTTTCTTATTTCCAATATCTTGTGTTTTCTCATGGCCTTTCCCAGCAACCAACAAAATATCCCCTGAGTTCAAATTATGAATAGCTTGTGTTATTGCTATTGCTCTATTAGATATTTCAATAATTCTCTTTTTTTTAATTCCCTTTTTTATATCTCTTCTTATTTTTTGAGGATTTTCAAATCTAGGATTATCATTTGTAAGAATGATACTATCTGCAAAATCACTAGCTACTTTCCCCATTTTTGATCTTTTATTTTGATCCCTATTTCCCCCACAACCGAATAACACTGTGATTGTTTTATTAGGAAATTGTTCTCTAAGGTTTAAAAGACAAGTTTTTAGAGCATCAGGCGTATGAGCGTAATCAAGAATTACTTTTGATTGATTTTTAATTTTACCAATTTTTTCAAACCTTCCCTCAACAGTTTTTAATTTTGGAATTGTATTTAAAATTTTATTTATACTAATACCGCTATATTTTGCTGCAATTATTGCCATCAAAACATTTTTTAATTGTATTTTTCCAATTAAATTTAAATTTATATTCCTTATTGAGCTATTTAATTTAATTTTAAGAAATTGAACCTCTCCTTTAAAATTATGAGATAAAAGCTCTAGATTATTTTTCCCATCATTAAGTGTATGCAATTTTAATTTCTTATTAATTGCAATTTTTCTTATGTTTTTAAACTCAGGTATTAATTGATCTGTAATTACATTTCCTCTTTTTGAGATTAGGTTTTCAAATAAATAAAGTTTTGCATTTAAATAGTTTTTTAAATTTTTATGATAATCAAGATGATCCTGGGATAGATTAGTAAATATACCTGAATTAAACTTTAAACCATCTAATCTATTTTGCTTTAAACCATGGCTTGAGGCTTCCATAATTACATTCTCTATTTTTTGATTTTTCAACTTGCTTAATATTTTAGCTAATTTGATTGGATCCATTGTTGTATTAGATAAATTCAAATTAATACTTTTTGATTTAACACCTAATGTACCAATTGAAGCACCTTTTTTATTATTTAATTTTAATATTTGATAATAAAAATCTGCAACCGATGATTTTCCGTTAGTACCAGTAACTGCAATTAAATTTTTTGGTTTTTTATTATAAATTTTAAAAGCAGTTTCAGCTAATAATTTTCTTACATTCTTTGTATGAATATACAAAATTCCATTTTGGAATTGATTTGTTTTTCTTTCAGTAACAATAATTTTTGATCCTTTTTTAATTGCTTTAGTAATAAATTTATTACCATCAATAGAATTTCCTTTGATTGCAAAAAAAATATTATTTTTTTTAATACTCTTCGTATTAAATGAAATTCCTGAAAAGGAAAAATTCCTATAATTTTTATTTATGTTATTAAAGTAGTTCCCTAGAAGCATAATTAATTAACCTCTATATATTTTGTGGCTAAAATAGGCCCGATTTTATCTATGACTTTTCCAGCTACCTCTACTGAAGTCCAGCCAGCAGTATTATAAAGTGTACCCTTCCAGCCTCCTTTTCGGTGTCTATACTTATAATAATAATCTTTAGATTTTTTTGGAGTATCTAACATTACGACAAAAACAAATTGTGGATTTGAAGTGGGAAAAATGGAGGCAAAAGTATTTATTTTTGCTTCAGAGTATGCTCCTCCCTCAGGTTGATCAGCAGTTCCTGTTTTTCCAGCAACTTCATAATTTTGAACATCTGCAAATTTAGCTGTGCCTTCCTCAGTATTTACAATTTTTCTTAAAGCCTTAACAACTTGTTCCGAAATACCTCTGTTTAATATTCTCTCATTTTTTTGCTTAAAATTATTTTCTTTAAAAATTAATGTTGGCTTAATTTCATAACCACCATTTGATAAAACTGCATAACCTTTTGCCAATTGAAGAATTGTAGTCGCTACTCCATGTCCAAAAGAAGCTGTAGCTAATCTGCATTTCCCAAATTCATAATTTTTTTGAGGAGCAACTTCTTCAATATCAAAATCAATATCACTTAACACGCCTACTTTTTCTAAAAATAATTTAAATTTTTCTGGGCCAATTTTTTGAGCAATTCTGACAGATCCTATATTTCCAGATCTAACTAAAATTTGCTCTGCAGTTAAATCTGACGGTATTTCATTGTCATACTCACCTATTCTGTATTTGTCACATTTAATTGATTTGGGTAAATCTAAAAATTCAGTCTCTGGTTTAATTACCTTTTCATTTAAGGCGCTAGCAAAAGTAAATGCTTTAAATACAGAGCCAAGTTCATATGTTCCTTTAGTTACCCTGTTAATATAATTTACATCTGTAATATTTTGTCTTTCATTTGGATTAAAATCTGGCAAAGAAACTAGTGATAAAATATTACCATTATTAACATCCATTAAAATGGCGGCACTACCTTTGCTTTTAAAAATTTCCTGATATTTAATTAATTCTTTTCTTATTAAAAACTGAATATCCTTATCTAGAGTAAGTCTTATGGGTTTTTTTGATTGTCTAAGTTCGTCATTCAATGATTTTTCCAATCCAGAAATACCGTTATTGTCATCATCTATCTGACCCAAAACATGACTAAAAAGATTTTTTTGTGGGTACATTCTTAAAACTCTTTCTTCTGGGACTAAAGATTTATCCCCTAATTTCATTATTTTTTCATAATTTTCCTCTGAAATTTTCTTCTCTAAATAAAAAAATTTCTTAGTTTTTATTTTTTTTTTAATTTCATTAAAATTTTTATCAGGAAAAATAATATTTAAACTTAGAAGTAATTTTTTTTCATTAATTATATCTGAAGTTTTTAGACCAATATCGATAGATTTAACTGTCTTAGCTAAATAATTTCCATTTATATCTGTAATGTCTGCTCTATAGAGTTTATTTGAAGTCACAGATAAATTGCTTCTTTGTTCTAAATTATCTTTTCGTGAGCCTAGATGAATTAAGTGAATTGTGTAAATTAAATAGATAATAAAAAAAATGAAAAAAATAAAAGCTACACGATTAAATTGAATATTTAATCCATTCTCTTTTTTCTTAAATATAAAATCATTTTTGTAGTCTTCTATAGTTAATTTCGATTTATTATCAACCATTACTCTTTTATAATTTTAAAATTTTGGATCTTATTTATATCGTCTGAAATATTATAAATTTTTAAGTCATTTATATTTTTTTGAATTAACTCATCCTCAAAATACTGTGATTGATATTCAAGTAATCTTTCTGCAGAACTTAAATAATCATACTCTAAAGATACATTTTCAAATTCAGACTTTAAAACTCGAATACTCTCTTTTGCTGTAAATATTTCATCTTCAATCTGTTTAGTCGAATTTTTTATTATTGCAGTTGATAAGACTAAAACAAAAATCACTAATGCTAAAACAAACTTTTTCACAGTTTGTCTCCATATTTTTCGATTTCAATATAATTTCTGAATTTCTCCTCTATATCGGTATCGAAATTATAAAAATCAGTTTTTTTTATTGCATATCTAAATTTAGCAGATCTAGACGGTGGATTTTCACTTAACTCTTCTTCTGAGGGAGTTATTGGTTTTTTTTGAATTAAATTAAATAATGTATCAGCTTGTTTTACAAGAGGGCTATATCGTGAAATACTTTTATTTTCAGAAAGGCTTTTAAAAAAATATTTTACTATTTTATCCTCTAAAGAATGGAAAGTAACTACCCCTAGAATGCCTCCTTTTTTTAAAACTTTAGTGGCATTAATAAGCCCATAAATTAATTCGCTTATTTCTTTATTTACAAAAATTCTAAGTGCTTGAAAAACTTTGGTTGCATTATGAATTTTAAAATTTTTTCTTTTTTTTGATTTGTCAATAATTTCAACTAAAGATTTAGTATCAATTTCATTTTTAGATCTTTCTTTATTGATATTTCGTGCAATGTATTTTGCTTCTTTTTCGTCACCAAAAAATTTAAAAATCTTTTCTAATTCTTTTTCATCAAGTTTATTTATTGCATCTTCTGCAGAATAGTTATTTAAACCTAACTGCATATTTAATTTACCATTTGCTTCAAATGAAAGTCCTTTTTTTGAATCTTTTATCTGAGTATAAGAATAACCGAGATCAAAAATTACTCCTCTTATATTTTCGTTTTTAAGCTTTAAATTATTTAATTGACTAAATTTAATATTTTTAAAAATAAATCTATCTTCAAAATTTTCTTTTAATTGATTAGCAATTTTTTCACTCTCTATATCTCTATCTAGAGCTATTACGTTTGTATTTTCGAAGTCTAAAATTTTTTTGGTATAACCACCTTGACCAAACGTGCAATCAATAAATGTGCCACCATGTTGAGGGGAAATAACGCTAATAATTTCTTTTAGCAGTACCGGATAATGCTTTTGCATTTTCGGTACTATGGTGGCGTCCATTTATTTCTTGGAAGACCATTAATTTTTTTGTCTTCTTAAGAATGCTGGTATCTCAAGATCATCATCTTCTTCTTCATTTGAAGACAATAAATCTTCGGGACTTGAATTTTCGTTTTCTGAGCTAAATAAATCTGGTGAGTCTGAATCAACTCCAAATTCCTTTAGATCATTAGAAGCTTCTTCTTCAACATTAGTCTCTAGTCTTTCCTCATGTGTTGTTTCCGTTGCTTCTTGTGCAAAAGATTTTTCCATTTCATTAACCGAATTATCCTCGACTATACTTTCGCTTTCTATGCTAGTACTATGGACAACATCATCATTCATCATTTGATTGTGAGAACTTTCAGTTTGTTGCTCTTGGATAACCTCATTTTCAAGTTTTAAAGCATTAGCACCATGTGATATTGGATTTGATGTTGTTGTATTTGAAAAATTGAAAGATTGAGGCGATCCAATATTTGAAAAATCAGAATAACCAGGGTTACGATTGTGAATTCTATGAACCATATTTACAACTGATTTTGATTCAGGTTGTTGACCATCAAGAGAAGTTGCAACGATTGAAACTCTAATTTTACCATCAAGCTCAACATCGGTTATAGCTCCAATAATTACCTCCGCCTCTGCATCTACTTCAGATCGTATTTTATTGACTACTTCATCTACTTCAAAAAGCTTAAGATCTTTACCACCAGTAATATTTACTAATAGTCCTTTAGCACCTTTCAAAGTGTAGTCGTCAATTAAAGGATTGCTAATTGCCATCTCTGCAGCTTGCATTGCACGACCTTCACCTTCTGCTTCTCCAGTTCCCATCATAGCTTTACCCATTGATGCCATTACTGTTTCAACGTCAGCAAAATCTAAATTAATTATTCCAGGTCTTACCATTAAATCCGTAACACTTTGAACACCATGCCTCAAAACATTGTTAGAAAGATTAAAAGACTCTTCAAATGTTGTTTGTTCATTAGCTATTTTAAATAAGTTTTGATTTGGTATAACAATTATTGTATCAACATGCTTTCTCAACTCTTCCAAGCCTTGTTGTGCTCTTCTCATTCTAGAGGGGCCTTCATATAAAAATGGAAGAGTCACAACACCTACAGTTAAGATATTTAATTCTTTAGCAGCTCTGGCGATGACATGAGCAGCACCAGTGCCCGTTCCACCACCCATACCAGCTGCAATAAAAACCATGTTTGCGCCTTGAAGTGTGTTTACAATTTCATTTAAAGATTCATCAGCAGCTGCTTGACCGATATCAAGCTTTGCACCTGCTCCTAAACCTTTTGTTAAATTCAAACCAATTTGAATTCTTGTTTTTGCTTTACTTAATTTTAAATCTTGAGCATCGGTATTCACTGCAATAAACTCAACTCCTTGCATGTTGTTTTCAATCATTTCATTAATTGCATTTCCGCCTGCTCCGCCAACTCCTAATACTAATAGTCGTGGTTGTAACTCCTTAATTTCTGGTGCTTTAAAGTTAATTGTCATCTTATTTCCCCTCGTTGTTGTTTAGGTGTTTTTCCCATTTAAGACTTGCTCGATTTAAATTGGCTTTTTTTCTTGCTGATGTCTTAAATTTTTCAAATGCTGTTGGCTCCCAAATCTGAAAAGTTTGGCCTTGACCAACAAACAACATGCTATTTTTTATTTTTGCATGTTTTAATAATTTTGATGACAGTGAAATTCTGCCCTCACTATCAAATTGTAAATTCGTACTTTCAGCTAATATTGATGTTGCAAAATAATCTCTTTTTTCTTCAAAAGGATTTAGAGAATCTATTGCTGATGAAATTTTTTCAATTCTATCTTGAGAGCATGCTTCAATTGAAGAATTGTTAAATGATGGATAACAAATAACACCATTGTAACCTAAGTTTGATAAATGTGACCTGAAACTAGCTGGCACAGATACTCTCCCTTTTTTGTCTAATTTGTTCTCGTAAGTAGATAAAAACATATATTTTAAAATTCATAAATTCCATAATTGGGAATATATGGGAATATATGGGTATTTAAAATGATAGTCAAACATTGATTCTGAGCTAAATTTAAGTCTTTTTATAAAGCAAAACCTGATATTATTATTGGATATGAATAGTTCTTAATCTATTTCGTAACTTAAGTTAAGTAATGGGGATGATTATTCACGACGCGTTTAAATTTATGCTTTTAACCTCAATAATATTTTAATTAAATTATATTATTTCGTGTATTAATTTTTTAAGCGCCAGATAAACTATAAGCCGGGTTCTGTCATTTAAACCTATCATTTGTCTAGGCTTAAGATCACTCTTAAGCTCAAGCAACTAACCCTGATGACTAGCCAAGGACGGCTTTTAGTTTTTCAACAATGTCATCTCTACTTAGTCTTGCTCTCAGTGGGGTTTTCCAGCGTTCATTGTTACCAATAGAACCGGTGTGCTCTTACCACACCTTTTCACCCTTGCCATGTTATGGCGGTTTATTTTCTGTGGCACTATCCCTGGGGTTTCCCCCGCCAGGTATTACCTGGCACTGTGTCCTTGTAGAGCCCGGACTTTCCTCTTTAAAATAAATTAAAGCGATAAGTCATTTATCTGGCGAGTTGAATTTATTACTTTACTTTAAATTTTCAAGAGCAATTATTTAAATTTATTTGCAAGATTTTTGCTTATTATTAGGCATTCTTTATCAATAATACCATTAATCAGCTCTTGCCTAAATCTTCTTTGAAATGCACTTGTAAGCATATTAATTAATTTATTATGTTTTTTTGTCAGATTTTTTGTATAACCAATTTTTCTTAAATTTCTTAAAAAGTTAATTTTATCTAATTGAGAAACTTTTTGGTTCCTGAGTTTTAAAAGAATTTTTTTATTTACTGTATGCCAATAACCAATATTTTTTTTAGATAAATATTGCCATGGAAATTTTTCTCCAGGGTCTATTTTTCTTTCTGGGGCAATATCTGAATGACCAAGAATAAAATTATATTTGATTTTATATTTCTTCATTAAATATTTGCTAAGCTTCAAAACTGATTTGATTTGTTGAGAAGTGAATTTTGTATATTTATAATCATGTCCAGAATTACTTATTTCAATTCCAATAGAATATTTATTTAAAGATTTAAAATTTTTCCAATTAGAAACTCCAGCATGCCAAGCGATATAAGGTTCAGGGACCAATGTTAATATTTCTCCATTTTTTTTTATAAAGAAATGACTACTCACTTTTGACGTGTAATTTGTTAATTTATTAATGGAATCAATTTCTTTTTTCATTCCAGTGTAATGAAAAATAATAAATTTAATTTCTTTATTTTTTCTTTTTTTTAAGTCAAAGTTTGGAGAATAATTCATAGTTGTGTTTATACTCATATTAGGTTGAATTTTAGACTATTTATAAACACTTTGTAGACATTTTTTAAAATTAAATGTTAATTTACAATGTGCGCCTATATATTATATAATTAATCATGTTGAGAAAACTAGTAATAATATTCATTTCTATTTTTTTAATAGCATTTAATGCTTATGCCGGATCTGATGGAGAATTAGTTATTAAAAAAGACAAACCTGAAGAAATAAAAGACTGTTTTGAAAAATTAAATAGAGCAACCTTTAAATTTAATCAAGGTCTTGATAAAGCAATTATTAAACCGATTGCTAAAGGTTATAGAAAATTACCTGATCCAGTACAAAGAGGCACAAGCAATGCAGTTAAAAACTTATCTAATCTAATAACAATACCTAATAATATTTTACAAGGAGATATAAAGAATGCCTTTATAAATACTGGTAGACTCGTTGTAAATTCTACAATTGGATTACTGGGTACTGTTGATGTAGCTAACAAAATGGGTTTTCCAAAATATGAAAAAGAAGACTATGGGCAAACTTTAGGGAAATGGGGTGTGGGGCCCGGTTGTTATTTAGTTCTTCCTGTTCTAGGACCTTCAACAATAAGAGACACTGCAGGCTCTTTTGCAAATGTATTGGGGGGTGATCCTTGGTACAATGCTTCAGTTCATGGTAATAATGAATTTTTAAGTGAAGGTCTTTACATAACCTCAAAAGCTCTAAGTGGTATAGATTTTAGAGCAGATAATTTGGAGTCATTCGATAATCTTGAAAAAAACTCAATAGACTTTTATGCTTCTTTAAAAAGTTTATATCTACAAGATAGAGAAAATAAAATTAAAAATAATCAAAGAGGAAACATCGAAGTTTTATATAAAGATGAGGAAGACTGGGAAGAAATAGATAATAAATAATTTTTAAATTTAATTAAAAAGTATGAAAAAAATATTTATAATTTTATTTTTATTTAACATTATATCTTTTAATGCTTTTTCTATTGAGCCAGATGTTTTTGTTCAGTCTACAGTAAATAGAGCTTCAGAAATTCTCTCAAAAGATATCTCAAAAGATGAAAAAATAAATCAACTAAAATTAGTCGCAAAAGAAACAGTAGATATAAGAGGTGTAGGGTATTATTCTCTCGGGTCAGCCCGAAAAAATTTAGATATTGATCAAAAAAAAGAATATTTAATTTTATTTGAAAATTATTTTTTAAAAAGTTTTTCTAGTAGATTATCTGAATATACTAACCCTAAAATTGAAGTTCAGGGAAAAAAAACTCTAAATGAAAATTATACAATTGTTAATAGTTTGTTAATAGCAACATCTGAAAGGCCAGAGGTAAAGATTGACTGGAGAGTTTACACAAAAAATCCTGATACCCCACTAATAAGAGATTTAATAATAGAGGGACTTAGTTTGGCGAGAACACAAAAAGAAGAATTTGCATCTATTCTAAATTCAAATGATGGGGATATAAATGCGCTATTCAAAACTCTTAAAGAATTTTCAAAAAAATAACTTTTGGTGGGCCCGCCAGGACTCGAACCTGGGACCAATACATTATGAGTGTACTGCTCTAACCAACTGAGCTACAGGCCCAATACTTTGAACTAGTTATACTATATTTAAAAAGTAATCAATTGAAGATAAAATAAATTTGGTGGGCCGTGTTGGTTACGCTCCAACTACCCCTGCAATGTCAATGCAGTACTCTACTATTGAGCTAACGGCCCGTGATTAGCTTTCTAAAAAACTTTTTAATTGTTTAGATCTACTAGGATGTTTTAATTTTCTAAGTGCTTTAGCTTCAATCTGTCTAATCCTTTCCCTCGTTACAGAAAATTGTAATCCAACTTCCTCTAAGGTATGATCGGTGTTCATTCCTACTCCAAATCTCATTCTCAAAACTCTTTCTTCCCTTGGAGTTAATGTGGAAAGTATTTTTGTTGTTGCTTCGCCTAGATTTGATTTTATTGCCTGTTCAAGAGGAGCCAAAGCTTTTGTATCTTCAATAAAGTCCCCCAAGCTACTATCTTCTTCATCTCCTACAGGTTTTTCTAAAGAAACAGGTTCTTTAGATATTTTTAGTACCTTTCTAACTTTATCTAAAGGCATTCTCAGTTTTTTTGCTAATTCTTCAGGGGTAGCTTCTCTACCAAATTCACTTAATATTAATCTTTGAGTTCGCACAATTTTATTTATTGTTTCAATCATATGAACAGGAATACGTATAGTTCTAGCTTGATCGGCAATTGATCTAGTTATCGCTTGTCTAATCCACCACGTTGCATATGTAGAAAATTTATAACCTCTTCTGTATTCAAATTTATCTACAGCTTTCATTAAACCAATATTTCCCTCTTGAATTAAATCTAAAAATTGCAATCCTCTATTTGTATATTTTTTTGCAATAGAAATTACCAATCTTAAATTGGCTTCTACCATTTCTTTTTTTGCTATTCTTGATTCCTTTTCTCCCTTTTGAATTCTGCTTACTAATTTCTTGAAATCAGTTACAGATATTCCAAGTTTATAACTAATTTCAATTAACCTTTCTCTTATATTTTTAAATTCTTCTTTATTCTTATTGAAAAATTGTTTCCAGACAACATTGGTATCTAAAAATTTTTTTAAATTTGGATTTATTTCATTTCCAACATAAAATTTAATAAACTCATTTCTTGAGATTTTTTGATCCATTGCAAGTCTTAAAAGATTTCCCTCAAGTGAAATTATTTTTTTGTTTTCAATATAATGTTTTTGAACTAACTCTTCTAGAACTGAGGGAGATAATTGTAGTGATTTTATATTCTCCAGGATATCATTAACTACTTTTTCATACCCTTTTTCTTTAGCTGTTGAAAATGTTTGACTATTTAAAATACATTCTAGTTTTTCCTTCTGGTACTTTATTAGTTTTGAATATTCTTTAGTTAGTGTATTGATTGTTTTTAAAACTTTTGGTTTTATCTCGGACTCCATTGCCGCAAGGGTAGGATTAAAATCTTCATCTTCCTCCGTTTGACCCTCATCTTTTTCTAGTTCACCAGAATTTTTCTGTTTTGCACTTGGTCCTGTACTTTCATCTTCCATATAATTTGTATCAATATCAATTATTTCTCTAACCAAGATTTCGTCTTTTTGGAGTTGATTATTCCATTCAAAAAACTGTTGTGCAGTAATTGGACTTTGAGAAAGAGCTATTAGCATTACATCTTTTCCAGCTTCAATCCTTTTTGCTATTGCTATCTCACCTTCTCTTGAAAGAAGTTCTACACCACCCATTTCACGCAAATACATTCTTATAGGGTCATCACTTTTTTCAATTGTTTTACCCTCTTCTTTATTTGAGTTCTCTTTTTTTCTTAAAACCTTAAAATCAGATTTTTTCTGAACTAATGAAATGTTTTCATCTAATATATGAATAAAAGCTTGAGCTAAATTTTCATCTGACAAATTTCTTTTACCTAATGACTTGCTTAATTCTTCATAAGTTATAAAGCCTCTATGAGTTCCTCGACCCATTAGTCTAGCAAATGATTTTGTAATAATTCTTTCCACGATAATTTGATTTAGAGATCTTATATAATGTCAAATATATAAAAATCTATTACTAATTTGGTCAGTTTAATTGAGATTCTGCTTTTTTTTGAGCTCTTTTAACTCATTAAATGTAGACTCACTCATGTCCACTGAAAACTTCGATTCTAATTCCTGAATTCTGAACTCGAGATCATAATTCATTAAATCCCTAGAGATATCCTCTAATAATTCTATTATTTTTTGATCATCATTAGACTGATTTTTTAGAATATGTTTGATTGGAGCAAATTTATTTATTTTTTCTGTTAATTGAATATCCAAATTAAGATCTTCAATTGTAATTTTAGAACCAGATTTTAATTTTTCAACAATCATTTCAAATATTTTTTTATTAAACTCAGTAAATAATTTAATATTTTCAATCAAATGAATATTTGCTTGCAACAAATCAAGATTATTTATCACCAAGTATAATAAAGAAAACTCCTTTAATTCTACTCCAGTCAAAGACTGACTTTCTTTAAAATATTTTTTTGTGCTTTCTAAAGATTTTGTTTTCTTTGAATAAAATCTTTTATTATTTTGATTGGAATGTGGTGTTAACTCAGCAATTTTTTCTAAAAAATATTCTAAAACATATTTTTTTATAAAATCATCTTTTATTGTATTTGCAATTTCTCTTAGTTTTTTTTCAAAAATAGCCATCGATGAAGGATTATTTTTAGTTTGCTTTTTATAATGACTAAAAATAAATTGATGAATTGATAGTTTGCTCTGCTTTGTAAAATCTACAAAATTAGCCTTACCATTTTTATTTACATAACTATCTGGATCTTCTTTATCTGGTAGAAACAAAAATGAAATTTGTTTTTCAGGTTTCAATTCCTTTATTGAATTTTCAGCAGCTCTAACAGCAGCTTTATATCCACTTTCATCACCATCAAAACATATTATGATATCATCAAAAAATTGATTTAAAGTTAAAATTTGCTTTTCAGTTAAAGACGTACCAAGATTTGCTACTACATTATCGATTCCATTTTTGCTGAGACCTACAACATCCATATATCCTTCAACCAGATAAATATGATCAATTTTATTAGATAGTTTCCTTGCTAAGTCTAAATTGTATAAATTAGATCCTTTTTTAAAAAAATTTGTTTCAGGTGAATTTATATATTTAGCTAAGTAATCTAAATTTTCAATTATTCTTCCACCCAAAGCTATTGGTTGGCCTGAAATATTATTGATTGGAAATATTAATCTACCTCTAAATCTTTCAACATATATTTTTTTTTTCTCGTCTAAATAAAATAAACCAGTTTCTACTAAAGTTTGTTCGCTATGGTCTTTTTTTAATTTTTCAAAAAAATTTGGATTTTTTTCTATGTATCCAATTTTAAATTTTTTTACCTCATCCTTACCTAGTGATCTTTTTTTTAAATAAACTCTAGCAATTGAATAATCTTCATTTTTTAAAAGTTCATTGTGATAAAAATCTACGTAATTATTAAAAATAGATTTATACTCATTCCATTTTTTCTCTCTTTCCTCATCTTGTTTTGAAAACATATATGGCTGCATACCTGCTAACTGAGCTAAATATTTGATTGCTTCGCCAAATTTTAAATTTTGAGTTTTCATGACAAAATCAAAAATATTACCGTGTTCAGAAGTTGCAAAACAATGATAAAATTCTTTTTCATCATTCACTGTAAATGAAGGTGTTTTTTCATTTTTAAAAGGTGATAGACCCACAAATTCTTTACCTCTTTTTTTTAAGGAAACAGTTTTTGATACTACCGTTGAAACTTTCAACCTATTTTTGATTTCATCAAGGTATTCTTTTGGGTATTTCATTATTTGTTCAACAATTCTTTGATCATTGATCCTGCTTTGGAAAAATCAATTTCGTCTGCATGAGTTTTTTTGAGTTCACCCATAACTTTTCCCATATCTTTTAATGAATTTGCTCCAATTTTTGAGATAACATCTGCACAAATTTTCTTGGTTTCCTCTTCACTAAGCTGCTTTGGTAAAAAACTTGTTAAAATATCATATTCATTTTGCTCAACCTCTAAAAGATCTGTTCTATTGTTTTTTTTATAAATATCGATCGATTCGGCCCTCTGTTTAACCATTTTTTTTAAAAGTTTCTTAATATCCTCATCATCTGTTTCTTTTTTATTGGGGCCCGATCTATTAACAATGTCCAAATCCTTAATAGAAGATAATATTAACCTATAGGTTGATATTTTATTTTTATCTTTAGATTTTAGAGCGTTTTTATATTCGTTTTCGATAGTTTGTTTTAATGACATAATTTTTAAATCTACTTTAAAGAAAAAATTCTTCAAAAGAAAAATTGTTTTTTTACAATTTTATATTACATCTCTGTTGCGATAATAAAGCAATTATTGTATTAACCTTTAACTCATGAGTTGTAATTGAAGAAAAAAGCAAAAAAAACTAACTCAAATACAAAATCACAAATCAATACAGGCGTTTTAGTTCTTGAAAATAAAAAGGTATTTAAAGGAATTGGAATTGGATACCAAGGAGAGGCTACAGGCGAAGTTTGCTTTAATACATCATTAACAGGGTATCAGGAAATCATTTCTGATCCTTCATATGCGGGTCAAATTATCAACTTTACCTTTCCTCATATAGGAAATGTTGGAACCAATAAAGAAGATCATGAGTCTGATAAAATATGGGCAAAAGGAGTAATAATTAACTCAGAAATAACGTCACCCTCAAACTATAGATCTTTTCTACATTTAGATGCTTGGCTAAAGAAAAATAAAATTGTTGGAATTACTGGCTTAGACACAAGAAGCCTTACAAACTTTATAAGAGATAAAGGGGCACCTAAGGGAACAATATCTTATTCAAAAAATGGAAAGTTTAATATTAATAAACTAACTAATAACACAATTAAATGGAGTGGATTAAAAAATTTAGATCTTGCAGAAGTAGTTTCAACTAAGAAAAATTATACTTGGAGAGGTCTTCAAACCTGGAAAAAAGAGACAGGATATAAAAAGAATAATAAAAATTTATTTCATGTAGTTGCGGTTGATTATGGAATAAAAAAAAATATATTAAGATATTTCTCCGACTTCAACTGCAAGGTTACTGTTGTTTCTTGTAAAACAAATGCACAAAAAATACTAGGTTTGAAACCAAATGGAATTTTTTTATCCAATGGACCAGGAGATCCAGCTGCAACTGGAAAATATTCAATCGCTATAATTAATGAACTTATAAAAAATAATTTACCTATATTTGGTATTTGTTTAGGTCATCAGATTTTGGCATTAGCTTTAGGTGGCAAAACAAAAAAAATGAAGTTAGGCCATAGAGGCGCAAACCATCCTGTTAAAAATTTAGTTCATGACAAAGTTGAAATTACCAGTCAAAATCATGGGTTTGTAGTAGTTGAAGAAACTTTACCAAAAAAAATTGAAGTAACTCATAAATCTCTTTTTGATAATACTATTGAAGGAATAAAGCTCAAAAATAAACCAATATTTTCAGTTCAATATCATCCAGAGTCTAATCCAGGACCCCAAGATAGTGTTTATTTGTTTCAAGAATTTATTAACAACATGAAAAAAAATGCCAAAAAGAAAAGATATTAAAAAAATTTTAGTCGTAGGCGCTGGTCCAATAATTATAGGGCAAGCATGTGAATTTGATTATTCTGGAACGCAAGCATGTAAAGCTCTGAAAGATGAAGGTTATAAAGTAGTTTTAATAAACTCAAATCCTGCAACTATTATGACAGATCCAGATGTTGCGGACAAAACTTACATTGAGCCAATTACACTAGGCGTATTAGAAAAAATACTCAAAAAGGAAAAGCCAGACGCAATTCTACCTACCATGGGTGGTCAAACTGCTCTTAATCTTGCAATGGAAGCTGAGAAAAAAGGAGTTTTAAAAAAATACAAAATAGAATTGATCGGAGCAAATTCAAAAGCAATTTCTAACGCTGAAGACAGAAAGAAATTTAGAAAAAATATGATTGATATTGGTTTAGATTTACCAAAATCTGAAATTGTTAATAACAACAACCAAGCATCAAAAGTATTAAAAAAAATTGGTTTACCTGCAATTATAAGACCTGCATTTACACTTGGTGGACTCGGCGGAGGAATAGCTAAAACTAAAAAAGATTATTTTAAGATTGTTAAAAACGGATTGCACGAGTCTCCTGTAAGCCAAGTTCTTGTTGAGGAATGTTTGGAAGGATGGAAAGAATTTGAAATGGAGGTAGTAAGAGATAAAAAAGATAATTGTATCATAATTTGCTCTATTGAAAATATAGATCCGATGGGAATTCATACTGGTGATTCGGTTACAATTGCGCCCGCTCTCACTCTTACTGATAAAGAGTACCAGGTAATGAGAAATGCATCTATTGCATGTTTAAGAAAAATTGGAGTTGAAACTGGAGGATCAAATGTTCAGTTTGCTATCAATCCTAAAAATGGACGAATGGTTGTCATTGAAATGAATCCACGTGTATCAAGATCATCAGCACTTGCATCAAAAGCAACTGGATTTCCAATTGCAAAAGTTGCTGCAAAATTAGCAGTTGGTTATACTCTGGATGAATTAAAAAATGAAATAACTAAAGTTACACCTGCATCATTTGAGCCAAGTATAGATTATGTAGTGACTAAAATTCCAAGATTTACTTTTGAAAAATTTTCGACTTCTCCTGCAACTTTAGGAACATCTATGAAATCAGTAGGTGAAGCAATGGCAATAGGAAGAAACTTTAAAGAATCTCTACAAAAGGCTTTAGTGTCTCTGGAGACAGGTTTTTCAGGTTTAGACAGAATTTTTGATTTAAATAAAAAACAAATTGAAAAGAAACTTAAAGAAACTATTCCGAATAAGCTATTGCTAGTCGCTGAAGCAATTAGAAAAAAAATAAACTTAAAGAGAATATACAATTTATCTAAAATTGACCCTTGGTTTTTAGAACAAATTAAAGAAATAGTTGATTGTGAAGCACTGATCAAAAACAAGGGACTTCCTAAAGATTTTGTAGAATTTAATAAAATAAAATCAATTGGATTTTCAGATAAAAAACTTTCGGAATTAACTAAAACTTCTGAAGACGTTGTTAGAAGAAAAAGATCAGCGCTTAAAATACTTCCAGTTTATAAAAAAGTAGATACTTGTGCGGCTGAATTTAAATCTTTTACTCCATATATGTACTCAACTTATCAAAGAAATTTTTCAATTAACTCTGAATGTGAAGCTGATCCATCTAATAAGAAAAAAATAATTATTCTTGGAGGAGGGCCAAATAGAATTGGACAAGGAATTGAGTTTGATTATTGCTGTTGTCAGGCTAGTTTTTCATTAAAAGACGCGGGATTTGAGACGATAATGGTTAATTGTAACCCTGAAACAGTATCAACAGACTATGATACGAGTGATCGATTATATTTTGAACCTTTAAAAGAAGAATACGTTTTCAACATAATTAAAAAAGAACAAGAAAAAGGAAACCTAATAGGTGTAATTGCTCAGTTTGGTGGCCAAACTCCGATTAAGCTTGCTAAATTTTTATATGATAACAAGCTTCCGATTTTAGGAACGCAATATACATCGATCGATTTAGCAGAAGATAGAGACCGATTTAGAAATTTATTAAATAAATTAAAACTAAAACAAGCAGAGAGTGGAATTGCAAAGACATTTAATCAGGCAATTAAAATTGCAGATAAAATAGGGTTGCCATTAATGGTAAGACCTTCATATGTTTTGGGTGGAAGAGCAATGGAAATTGTTCATGAAAAAAATCAGCTTAAAAAATTTGTTGATGAAGCCTTTAAAGCTGCAGAAGATAATCCAATTTTAATTGATAAATTTATCGATCATGCAATGGAAGTGGATGTGGATGCCATATCAGATGGAAAACAGGTTCATGTAGCAGGTATTATGCAACATATCGAAGAAGCAGGAATTCATTCAGGAGATTCTGCATGTAGCCTACCCCCTGTATCAATTAAACCATACCTTCTTAAAGAAATTGAAAATCAAACAAAAAAATTAGCGATAGCTTTGAACGTAAAAGGTTTCATGAACATACAGTTTGCAATAAAAAAAGATGAAATTTACGTGATTGAAGTTAATCCAAGAGCTAGTCGAACAGTTCCTTTTGTATCAAAAGCAAAAGGTCTTCCTTTAGCTAAAATTGCATCAAGAGTAATGGCTGGTGAAAAGTTATCTAAGTTTAATTTAAAAGATAAATCTAAAGGTATGTATGCAGTTAAAGAAGCTGTGTTCCCATTTAATAAATTTCCAAATAGTGACTTATTGTTAGGACCTGAAATGAAATCGACAGGGGAAGTGATGGGATTTGATAAAAATTTTGGAATGGCTTTTGCCAAAAGTCAAATCGCAGCTGCTAACTCATTACCAAAACAAGGATTAGCTTTTATATCTCTCAAAGATAGTCACAAAGATGAAGGAATAGATTTAGCAAAAGAACTTATTAAACTAAAGTTTACATTATGTGCAACAAAAGGAACTGCTGAATATATTCGAAAACATGGAATGAAATGTAAAATTATAAATAAAGTAAGCACAGGATCTCCTCATATTGTTGATGTCTTGGACTCTAAAAAAATTGCACTCGTTATTAATACGGGCGGTGGGAAAAGAGAGTATAGAGTCAGTGATGCTATCGCTATTAGAAGAGCAGCACTTAAAAATAAAGTTCCTTATTGTACTAATATGTCTACTGCTCAAGCATGTTTAGAGGCAATTAGATCACTAAAAACAAAAAAATTAGAAGTGACTTCTCTTCAGGAAATTTAGGAATTTACTTTCCAATCAGTTTCAAAGGTAACATAATTTACTTGAATACATCGTCTTTCTTTAACGATCTTTTTCTTTTCCATACCATGCCATGTGTTTGGTCCGCTAGTAAAAAGATAACCATAATTATGTTTGTAAGGAAGAGTCTTAACCTTTTCTAATTTTTCATTATAAAAATCAGTTCCTAAATCTTCTGATTCATTTGTTTTATTAACAAATATTAAGCCTGACATAAGTTTTTCTTTTATATCGCAATGAGGTTTTAACCAAAAACCTTCTCGGTCACATATAACCTCAACCCTAACGTAGGAATTTGATAAATCTTTATTTATCATTTTAGAAATTGTTTCATATGTTTCTTTAGACTGAAGTTCATTTATAAATTTTACTAAATTTGGAAATTGAGATGAGTTTTCTTTATTAATAAAACATCTAAACTTTATTGCTTGTCCACCTGAAGCTATACCTTTTCTAAATTCTGCAGCTCCACCATCTATTGCTCTTGTTCCATCATAATTAAGATTATGTTTACTGACATCAGGAATATCTGCTTTGACTATTTCATCAATAGCATCTTCTGACAAGGCATCGCTATACTCCCAGTGATCGAAAGGGAAATTGTGTTGCTTCGAATTATTTTTAATTGAATTTAAAAATGACATTATAATTGAATTTTTTCTTTAATAATTTTTGCTACTCTATTCGTTTCATCTAATTTTTGATAGTTCCAATTTTCAATTTCTTCACCTAAGTTTCTAGTAATATTTAATTCTCTGAATAAATTTCTAAAATTTTGAAATCTCACGTCTTTTTTTTTTGGTAAAATATTCGCAACATAAATTGGTTTTCCAGTTAAAGCAGCTTCAGATATCATTGAGCTAGAGTCACAGGTAACAACTATATTTTCCGAAATTGCTAAAGCTGAAAGATAAGCTTTTTTGTCAACATTCATAATCACAGTGTGATTTTCTCCAAAAAACTCTTTTGCATAATGTATAGTATTTAATGGTGTTCTCATTGAAGGTATCACCACAAGTTGAAAATCATGTTTTTTCAATAGTTTGTAAAAAATTGAAAATATATGCTTCATATTTTTTGTTGAGTAGTCATAATATTTTGTAGGACCACCCATTATCAAACACCAAACTTTTCTATTATCCTGTTTGATATATGAATTTAAATAACTTCTATTTTCTTCAATTTCATTTTCCGTTAAATAATGAATTGCACCTTTTGTTTTAATTATATTTCTACCGCTTATCCCATCATGTTCGGGAGCAACAATAAAATCAAAATGATTAAAATCTACCTTTGGATCTTGAATATGAATATTTGAAACTTTTTTTTTTGAGATACTTTTTAAGTGGATTGATGGAATCACACTTTTTCTTCCACATGAAATAATTACATCAAAATCATACTCGTTTATTTTTTGATAAACATTTTGTGATATTGGAGTTAATTTTGGAGGAACAATTTTCCAAAAATTATTTAGTTCAACCTTATGGTGTGCAAAATCCAAATCTAAAGCTTTAGCTAAACCTTCTACCTGGCTTATCATGCCGTGCATACCTTGAGTTAATAAAATACCTTTTAATTTAGTCATTAATCACTATATAGCTTTCATATGAGTCAAAATCCAACTAAACACACAAAAGTGTTAATAATTGGATCAGGTCCAGCTGGATACACTGCAGCAGTTTATGCTGCTCGTGCAATGTTAAATCCAATTTTAGTTTATGGATCTGAGCCAGGAGGACAATTAACAACGACAACTGATGTTGAAAATTATCCAGGATTTTCTGAAGTTATTCAAGGGCCATGGTTAATGGATCAAATGAAAGAACAAGCAAAAGCAGTTGGAACTGAAATGATTGAAGACCATATTGGATCTGTAAATTTAAAAAGTTCACCATTTGAAGCAATTGGTGATAGTGGTCAGAAATATACTGCTGATAGCATTATTATTTCTACTGGAGCTCAAGCAAGATGGTTAAATATAAAATCAGAACAGGAATTTAGAGGATTTGGAGTTTCTGCTTGTGCAACTTGTGACGGTTTCTTTTTTAAAAATAAAGAAGTTGCTGTAGTTGGAGGGGGTAATGCAGCGGTTGAGGAAGCAATGTTCCTTACAAAGTTTGCATCTAAAGTAAAATTAATCCACAGAAGAGATAGTTTAAGAGCTGAAAAAATGCTTCAAAAAAAATTAATGGAAAATAAAAAAATAGAAATAATTTGGGACTCTGTAGTTGAAGATGTGTTAGGTGATAAAGATCCTAAAAATGTCAAAGGAATAAAGATTAAAAATGTTAAAACAAATAAAATACAAGAATTGAAACTTGATGGCGTATTCATTGCTATTGGTCATGATCCAGCTACTCAACTTTTTAAAGATCAATTAAAAATGGATAATGAGGGATATTTAATTACCAAACCTGACTCAACAGAAACTAATGTTCCTGGTGTTTATGCAGCTGGAGATGTAAAAGACAAAACATTTAGACAAGCTGTGACCGCTGCAGGTATGGGATGTATGGCAGCATTAGAGGCTGAAAAATTCCTATCTCACTAATTCAGCAATCTCATTTGATTCAAATATACTTTGATTAATATTTTCATTTGCCAGCTTTACCATTGCTTTGGCGACTATTTCTGCCCTAATTGGTCTCATTTTTCTTAAAGGTCCAACTAATATTGGAGTTAAAAATTTAAATAATATTATACCAATTTTTTCACCTACTCTTTTTTCTTTTCTGTTTCCCAATAAGAAAGATGGTCTCATGATCCCAATTTTATCAAAATTTTGATTTTTAATTTCTTGCTCAACTAATCCTTTGAATTTTAAATAATCACCTGAACTTTTTGGGTCTGCATACCCAGATGAAACAAAAAAAAATGATTTAATTGAATTTGATTTAGCGATTTGAGCAATCTGTCTAGGAATATTCAGTTCAATTCTTTCATATTCATTTTTATTAGGTGAATTTTTTCTTGTTGTACCAATACAAAAAAAACAGTCTTCACCTGTAATATAATTTCTATACTTTTCTAAATCATTAAAATCAATTTCAATAATTTCAATTTTTGGATTAATAAGTTCTATTTTTGAACGAACAAAAATCTTTATTTTTGAATAATTTGAATTCAGGATAAGTTGATTAACAAGATGCCCCCCAACTAAACCTGATGAACCAAACACTAGGGCTGTTTTCATTAACTTAAGGATTTACAAAAACTAGATATTTTATCCATTGCTTTCTTAAGATTATCCATTGATGTTGCATAAGAAATTCTGAAAAAACCTTCTAAACCAAATGCAGAACCCTGGACTACAGCAATTCCACTATTCTCTAATAATGATTGAACAAAATCAGTATCAGATTTAATTTCATTTCCATTTGAATCTTTTTTACCCATTAAACCTTTGCAACTTGGAAAAACATAGAACGCTCCATCTGGTATCAGACATTCAATTCCATCTATCGCATTTAAAGCATTAACAACAAAATCTCGTCTTTCTTGAAAAGAGTCAGCTCTTTTTTTAATAAATTCTTGTGTCCCACTTAGTGCTTCAACTGATGCTGCTTGACTAATTGACGAAGGATTAGTTGTTGATTGTGATTGAATTTTTGCAATAGCTTTAACAATATCTTTTGGACCAGCTGCATACCCTATCCTCCAACCTGTCATTGAGTAAGCTTTACTTACACCATTCATTGTAAGAACCCTTTCTTTTAAACTTTCTATTTGCGCAATGGTAAAAAATTTAAACCCTTCGTAGGTGACGTGTTCATAAATATCATCACTTAAAATGTAAATATGCTTGTGTTTTTCTAAAACAGCAGCAATTGCTTTTATATCATTTTCGGAATAACAAGCTCCAGTTGGATTAGATGGAGAATTTAAAATTATCCATTTTGTTTTTGGAGTGATAAATTTTTCTAAGTCTGATGGATTTATTTTAAAGCCTTGTTTCTCGTCACATTCCATTACAACTGGTTTTCCACCAGCCAATAAAACTATATCTGGATAAGACACCCAATAAGGAGCTGGAATTATTACCTCATCTCCATCGTTTAGTGTTGCCATCATAGCATTATAGATAACGTGCTTTCCTCCTGCACCAACTGTAATTTGATCAGTTGTATAAACTAAATTATTTTCTTTTTTAAATTTTTCAACGATTGCTTTTTTCAGTGCTGGAGTTCCATCTACTGCAGTGTATTTGGTATCACCATCATTAATAGCTTTTATAGCTGCTTGTTTAATATTGTCTGGGGTATCAAAATCTGGCTCACCTGCACCAAGTCCAATAACATCTTTTCCAGCTGCTTTTAATTCTCTTGCTTTTTGAGTAACAGCAATAGTAGGTGATGGTTTAATCTTCTTTAAACTGTCTGATATTATGCTCATTGAAATATAAATAAATTCTACTACGTTGTTTAATATATGGAAAATACTTATCAAGATTTAATTACAGATATACAGAGTAAAAATCCAAAAATAGGTGGAAAACTTGAAGGTGGAAAAAAATTCAAAATTAAATCTGATTTTAAACCTGCTGGTGACCAGCCTGAAGCAATTAAAAAATTAGTTAATGGTGCTAACAAAGATCAATTTAATCAAGTATTACTTGGTGTAACAGGATCTGGAAAAACTTTTACTATGGCTAAAGTTATTGAAGCTACTAATAGACCTGCCTTGATATTGGCTCCAAATAAAACACTTGCTGCTCAACTTTATGGGGAAATGAAAACCTTTTTTCCTGACAATGCTGTTGAATATTTCGTTTCATACTATGACTATTACACTCCTGAGGCTTATGTACCAAGATCTGACACATATATTGAGAAAGAGGCCTCAATTAATGAACAAATTGATAGAATGAGACACTCTGCAACAAGATCTCTATTAGAAAGAGATGATGTATTAATTGTTGCGAGCGTTTCTTGTATTTATGGTCTTGGATCTGTTGAGGCATATAGCAAAATGACTTTAACACTCCAAAAAAATTATGATTATAATAGAGAAGAAATAATTAAGTCTTTAGTCGCTCTCCAATACAAACGTAATGATCAAAATTTTTATAGAGGTACATTTAGAGCAAGAGGAGAATACTTAGAAATTTTTCCATCACACTTAGAGGATAGAGCGTGGAGATTGTGTTTGTTTGGAGATAAACTTGAACAGATAGAAGAATTTGATCCTTTAACAGGTGATAAAGTAAGAGAATTAAGTTTGGTAAAAGTTTATGCAAATAGTCACTACATCACTCCAAAACCTACGATTGAGCAAGCAGTAATTAATATAAAAAAAGAATTAGAAGTTACTTTAAAAAAACACCGTGCTGAAAATAAATTATTAGAGGCACAAAGATTAGAAGAAAGAACTAAATTTGATCTTGAAATGATTGAAGCAACTGGTTCATGTGCTGGTATTGAAAACTATTCAAGATTTTTGTCAGGAAGAAAACCAGGCGAACCCCCTCCTACTCTTTTTGAATACTTTCCTGATAATACTTTAATATTTGTAGATGAGTGCCACGTTACAGTTCCTCAACTTAATGGAATGTATAAAGGAGATAGATCAAGAAAAAGTACTCTAGCAGAATATGGATTTAGACTTCCTTCGTGTATGGATAACAGACCATTAAAATTTGAAGAATGGGACTTAATGAGAACCCAAACAGTATTTGTTTCAGCAACTCCTGGACCATGGGAGTTGGAACAAACAAAAGGTAATTTTATAGATCAGGTAATTAGACCAACAGGATTAATTGATCCTCCTGTAGAAATAAGACCTGCAAAAAATCAAGTGGATGATTTAATGCATGAATGTAAACGAGTTATAGAAAATAATCATAGAGTATTAGTAACCACACTAACTAAAAAAATGGCTGAGGATTTAACTGAATATCTTCATGAGAATGGAGTCAAAGTAAGATACCTGCACTCAGATATTGATACACTAGAAAGAATTGAAATCATGAGAGATTTAAGAATGGGTGTATTTGATGTTTTGGTTGGTATTAATTTATTGAGAGAAGGATTGGATATTCCTGAATGTGCATTAGTTGGAATTTTAGATGCTGATAAGGAAGGTTTTTTGAGATCTGAAACTTCTTTAATACAGACAATAGGAAGAGCAGCACGAAACGTTGATGGCAAAGTAATTTTATATGCTGACAAAGAGACAAAAAGTATAAAAAAAGCAATTGCTGAAACTGATAGAAGAAGAAAAATTCAATTAGCTTATAACAAGAAACACAAAATAGATGCAAAGTCGGTCAAAAAAGATATCAGCGATATTCTAGAAAGTGTCTATGAGAAAGATTACGTCAAAATAAGCGAGGGTTCAAATATTGGTGGAAATCTTAAAAAACATCTCAAAGGCTTGGATAAAAAAATGAAAGAGGCTGCATCTAATTTAGAGTTTGAGGAAGCAGCTAAAATACGAGATGAAATAAGAAAATTAGAAAGTACTGAATTAGAAATTACATTAAATCCAAAAATAAGGCAGTATGATGTAAAAAATAAGCTTTATCCAAAAGGTAGATCGACTATGGGTATGCCAGGAACTAAAGTTACAAAAAAAAGAGATAAAAAATGGAAGCACGGAAAATAATTATTACTGGTGGAGCAACTCGAATGGGTGCTTCAATTGCAAGAAAATTATCTGGCCCAAATATAGAAATTTTAATCCATTATAACAAATCAAAATTAAAAGCAGAAAAATTAAAAAAAGAATTATCTAACAAAGGCACTAAAGTTTACTTAGTTAAAGGTGACTTAAGTAAAGAAAATGAAGTTAATAAAATTATAAAATTTGCAAAATCTAAACTTAAATATTTTGATTGTTTAATTAATAATGCTTCTTTATTTGAAAATGACAAATTAGATAATTTTACAACTGATAGCTGGGGACAACATCTTAGAACTAATTTAAGAACACCAGCATTATTATCCAAAGAATTTGCAAAAAATGTTAAGAAAGGAAATAACAATATAATTAATATTATCGATCAAAGAGTTTTTAAATTAACTCCATATTTTTTTTCTTATACAATAAGTAAAACAGGTTTGTATACTTTAACTAAAACTAGTGCTATGAGCTTAGCTCCAAGTGTAAGAGTAAACGCTATTGCACCTGGACCCACTATAAAAAATCAAAGACAATCTGAAAAACATTTCAAAAAGCAATATTTAGCAACACCACTGAAAAGACAAGTTGATGTGGAGCAAATATGTAATGCTGTTGACTTTTTTATTAAAAATATATCTATTACTGGTCAAGTTTTGGCTATTGATAGTGGTCAAAATCTTAACTGGCAAACACCAGATGTAATGGGCAAGGAATGAAAAAAAATAATTTGAAAATTGTCAAAATAGATAAAAATAAAAGCCTATTTAATTATGAGAAAAAAATCCTAATTAATGAATTAATTTTAGATTTAAAACTTGGTTATTACGATTTTGAAAAAGAAAAACAACAGAAAGTTAAATTTAGTCTTGAGATAGATTATGAGGACAAAAAACCTTCAAGCGATAAAGATATAAAATCCATTGTTAATTATGGAACTATTGTGAAATTAATAACAAAACTTGTAAAAAAGACACATTATAATTTCCTAGAAACTTTAGCAGAAGCTGTTTTTGACGAATTATTTAAAGACAAAAGGATTGCTAAAATAATGTTGAAAATTGAAAAATTAGAAATCTTAAAACAGTGTTCATCTGTTGGTATTCAAATTACCAAAAAGAGAAGTCATGATAAGCTCTGAAATAGGAAAAGAAGTAATTAAAAAAGAGCTACCTCTAGTACCAAAACTTCCAGGCGTATATAGGATGCTTAATGAAAAGAATGAAATTCTTTATGTAGGTAAAGCCAAAAACTTACCTAATAGATTAAAGAGTTATGTTGCAGAAAAAAATCATATAATTAGAACTGAACGAATGTTGTCTCAAACAAGAAAATTAGAGATAACAACAACATCTAATGAAAGTGAAGCATTGCTTCTAGAAGCAAATTTAATTAAAAAGCATAAGCCAAAATTTAATATCCTATTGCGTGATGATAAGTCATTTCCGTTTATATTTATTGGTAATAAAGATAAATGGCCTCAAATAAAAAGACATAGAGGGAAAAAAACAAAAGAAGGTTTTTACTTTGGACCTTTTGCTTCTGCTGGTTCTGCTAATTGGACAATCAAAATGATCCAAAAGATTTTTCATTTAAGAGTTTGTGATGATACCGTCTTCAAGAATAGAGAAAGACCGTGTATCTTATATCAAATAAAAAGATGTTCTGGGCCTTGTGTAGGGTACGTAAAAAAAGAGGATTATAATCAAACAGTAGAAGATGCTATTGAATTTGTTTCAGGTAAATCTAGGAAAATTCAAAAAAATCTTTCTAATCAGATGGAAAAAGCAAGTGATGATCTTGATTTTGAAAAAGCCGTAATACTAAGAGATAGAATTAAAGCGTTAAACATAATTCAATCTTCACAGAGAATTAATGAAGCAAATTTAGTTGAGGCAGATGTTATTGCTGGGTATAAAGAATCTGGAAAAACTTGTATTCAAGTGTTTTTTTATAGATCAAAACAAAATTGGGGTAATCAAGCTTTTTTTCCAAAACATGATCCAGATGAAAAATTTAGTGAAATCCTAAATTCATTTGTCTCTCAATTTTATGAAAATAAAAGTGTTCCTTCATCAATTATTCTTTCAGAGGAAATAAAAGAAAAAGCATTGATTGAAAAAACGCTGACACAAAAAGAAGGTAAACAGATAAATATTTCAGTTGCAAAAAAAGGATCAAAACTCAAGGTTATTAATCAAGCAATAAAAAATGCAAAAGATAGTCTTAATAGAAAACTTTATGAAAGTCAGAATAATAAACAATTGTTCGATGCAGTAGCTCAAAAATTTAATTTAGAAAACAATATAAATTTAATTGAGGTTTACGATAATAGTCATATTCAAGGTACGAATAGTGTAGGAGCCTTAATAGCATACGGTGATGAAGGATTTATTAAAAAAAGATATAGAAAATTTAATATTAAACACAAAAAAAATGAGCAAGATGACTATGGAATGATGAGAGAAGTGTTGAATAGAAGGTTTAAAAGAGCAGTTCAAGAAAAAGACAACTACCTTGCTTTTCCAGATTTGGTTGTAGTAGATGGAGGAAAAGGTCAATATTCTGTTGCTAGAGAAAGCCTTAACGAACTAGGACTTCACGACATTCCAATTATTGCGATAGCAAAAGGTAAATTTAGAAATAGTGGTAATGAAACCTTTTTTCATAATGGCAAAGAATACAAATTTACAAGAAACGACCCTACCCTATTTTTTCTTCAAAGAATTAGAGATGAATCACATAGATTTGCTATAAGCGCTCACAGAGCTAAAAGAAAGAAAGGTATTAGCAAATCTTTATTAGATCAAATAGAAGGAATTGGAACCATAAGAAAAAGGGCTTTATTAAACCATTTTGGATCGGCAAGATCAGTTGAGTCAGCTAGCCTAGATGAAATTAAATCTGTTGAAGGTGTTGAAGAAAAAGTAGCCAAAAAGATATATAACTTTTTTCACGAATAATTATGCTTAAAAAAATTCCAAATATATTAACCATTGGTCGAATAATAATTGTTCCCTTTTTTGTTTTGGCTTTTTATCTTCCGGGATTTTATGGTGATCTTACTGCCTTAATATTGTTTATTGTTGCATCATTTACAGACTTTCTAGATGGTATGTTAGCAAGAATGTTTGGAGTAGAGTCAAAGCTGGGTGAATTATTAGATCCTATTGCTGATAAAATTATTGTTGCAACAGCACTTATACTTTTAGTAATGGATGGAACAATCAGAAATTATGAGGTAATTGCAGCAATTATTATACTTACAAGAGAAATTTTAATTTCAGGTTTAAGAGAATTTTTAGCAAAAGGGAAAATAAAACTTCCTGTTTCAAATCTTGCAAAACTTAAAACAGTTTTGCAAATGGTATCTATAGCCCTTTTATTATCTGGAGATACAGGAAATAAAATAATTAATTTTCAAGATTATAATGCTCAAACAATTGGTATAATTCTTCTATGGTTGTCTGCTGCTTTAACGCTTTTTACGGGTTATGATTATATGCGAAAAGGTATTGATCATGCTATGTCTGAAGATAATAAAGATTAAGCTGCTTTTTTCTTTCTAACTAATGCCTGATAACTTTCATTTAAATCAATAATAGTATCACAAACTTTAAATTGATTTTCAGCAATACAAGATACTGGAGTTACTTCTGCTGCTGTTCCTGTTAAAAAACATCCAACAAAATTTGGTAGTTCCGTTGGACTAATCTTTCTTTCATATACTTTTATATTTTTTGATTTTGCAATTCCAATTACAGTTCTTCTTGTAATACCATCTAAAAAAGAATCTGGTATTGGGGTATGAATTTCTCCATTTTTATCTTTGAAAAATATGTTGGCTCCAGTTGCTTCAGCAATATTCCCTTCGTGATCAAGCATTAAAGAATCTGTATATCCTTGCTTTTCTGCCTCATGTTTTGAGAGAGTACAAATCATGTAAAGACCTGAAGCCTTCGTATCCCATGGGATTGTATTAGGCGCTGGTCTCCTCCAATTTGAGATATTTAATCTAATTCCTTCTACTTTGAGTTTGGGGTCAAAATATGATCCCCATTCCCATGTTGCAATCGCAACATGTATTTTTGTTTGTTGCGCAGAAATAGCCATCATCTCACTTCCTCTCCATGCAACTGGTCTAACATAACCATTTTCCACTTTTTGGGTTGCTACAATTTTATTTGATGCATTATTGATTTCTTCTTCCGTATATGGAATTTCAAAACCCATTCTTTTAGCAGAATGAAAAAATCTAGCCGTGTGCTCTTCTAATTTGAAAATTGAACCATCGTAAACTCTCTCACCTTCAAATACACAACTAGCATAGTGCATCCCATGGCTTAAAACATGAAGCTTAACGTCAGCCCATTCAACTAACTCGTTGTTGTACCATATTTTTCCAGATCTCTTATCGTAAGGTATCATGTGTGAAAATTTTTTTATTTATTACTGAAAAATATCTTTGTATCTTTAATATGTCAATATAACTTACCTATAATGAAAGAACTTTTATATTTAAAAGATGACCAGCTTAAAGACCTAATTGAAAAACTATTTGTAAGTTACAGGGAAACATTTTCCGATTCAAAAAAAATACTAGATAGATATTCAATAGGATTAGCACATCACAAAGTAATTCATTTATTATCAATGTACGAGGGAATTTCAATTTCTGAGCTTCTAAAAAGACTAAAAGTAACAAAGCAAAGCTTAAACAGAGTTCTAAAAGATTTAATCAAACTTGAAATTATTAAATTTAAAAAAGATGAACAAGATACAAGAATTAAACATGTTTATCTGAACGATAAAGGAAAAAGAATATTTAGTGAAATTTTTAATTTACAAAAGAAAAGAATCTATAATGCCCTATTAAATTCTAGTTCTGAAGAAGTTATTAATTTTGATAATGTATTAAGTAAAATTATAAATGGATAAATTTATTGCACATATTCTTGTAGTTGATGATGATGATGGAATTAGATCACTTGTAAAAAAATTCTTAAATGAAAATAATTACTTAGTTACAACTGCAGATAGTTCAGAAAATGCTGTTGAAAAAATAAAATTAATTAAATTCGATCTTATAGTATTGGATATCATGATGCCAGGTAAAAATGGACTTGAGTTTATAAAAGAAAACAAAAAAAAATTAGAAACCCCAATAATTCTTCTGACAGCTAAAGGTGAACCAAATGAAAGAATTGAAGGTCTTGAAACTGGAGCAGATGATTATTTACCCAAACCTTTCGAGCCAAAAGAGTTAATTTTAAGAATGCAAAACATTTTAAATAAAACGATCAAAAAGGAACAAAAAAGAATTATAGAATTTGAAAATGCTAAAATAGATTTAAATAAACTTTTAATTATTAAAAATAATAAAGAGTTTAAAATTAACGGAACAGAAAAAACAATTTTAGAAAAAATGATAAATAATCCAGGAAAAACTTTTTCAAGAGAGGATATTGGTCAATTAATTAATTTAAATAAAGAAAGGTCAATAGATGTAATTATTACAAGATTAAGGAAAAAAATTGAAGTTGATCCAAAAAATCCAAAATTTTTACAAACAATTAGAGGTGTGGGTTATGTTTTATGGATTAACTAATTTTTTAAAAAAAATATTACCAAAAAGATTATTTTATAGAGCGCTATTAATCGTTGCTATACCAGTATTAGTTTTACAACTAGTAATAACTATAGTTTTTTTTGATAGTCTCTGGATTAAAACAAATAAAGGAATGACTCGAACTTTAGTAAATGAAATTAGCACATTTGTTGAAGCTTATGAGAATGAACAATCTAAAAAACAAGAACTTATAGATCTTTTCTCTCTATTTTTAGATTTAAATATTGAATTAGTTAAAGACGAAAAATTAAAAAACACAGATACCGAAAGATGGTTTAGTCCAATAGATAGAACCTTAAGGAGAGAATTAAAACCAAAATTTGGATTAAAAAACTATTGGTTTGATACTACAAGTTATAAAGAGTTAATTGATTTAAGAATTAAATATGAAAAAGGATATTTTAAATTTCTAGTACCTAAAGATCGTGTAACAAGTTCGTCAGCGAGAATATTTGCACTCTGGATAACAGTTCCTGCAATTATAATGGTAATTATTTCTCTAATATTTCTAAAAAATCAAACTAGACCTATTACTAACTTAGCTCGTGCTGCAGAACGTTTCGGTAAAGGAGAAGAGATAGATGAGTTTAAACCGTCAGGTGCGCTTGAAATAAGACAAGCAGGTCACGAATTTGATAAAATGAGAAAAAGAATTGAAAGGCACATTAATCAAAGAACAGAAATGTTGTCAGGCATTAGTCATGATCTAAGAACACCTTTAACAAGAATGAAACTTCAAATAGCTTTTATAAAGGATAAAGATACAATAAAAAAATTGACTGAGGATATTGATGAAATGGAAAAAATGTTAAATGAATATTTACAATTCACCAGCTCATCATATGTTGAAAACGATGAAATGTTTAATTTATCTGAATTGATTTCAGATGTTATTGAGAAATATAATAATGAAAAGATTTCACACAATTTAATACCAAGAATTTACTTTAGTGGTAGAAAAAATTTAATAAATAGATGTTTAAATAATTTAATTGATAATGCACTTAAATATGCAAACAGAGTTGATGTAAGTTTAAATAAAAAAAAGACAAATTTATTTATTAATATTGATGATGATGGGCCTGGAATTGAAAAAAAAGAATATGAAAATGTATTTAAACCTTTTTATAAAATAGATAAAGGTCGTGCAGACTCAAAATCCAGTGTAGGTTTGGGGCTATCAATTGCCTCTGATATTATTAAATCTCACGGAGGAAATATAATGCTTGAAAAATCAAAAATGAACGGATTAAGAGTTAAGATTTTCTTACCTGTTTAACTTTTTTAATTTTTTTTTTTTCAAGCTTATTTATTTTAATTTCAAGGTTGTCAACACGTTTGGATAGTACTTCAAATTCGTCCTTACTGGTAAGTTTCATTTTAAAAACAAATTCATCTCTTTTAGATTTGAAAATAGTGAAAAGTTCAGTGGTTAAATCCTTTGAAGATATTATACCTTGCTCTAACAACTTAGCAAACTTATCAATTATAAATTTAGAATTTTTCATATTTAAGATATACTTTATAAGTATTATAATAAATGTTCATTAATAATTTTGACCCAGTAGCTTTACAAATATTTTCTTTAGAAGTCAGATGGTATTCTCTAGCTTATATATTTGGTATTTTATTAGGCTGGATACTTGCTAAAAATTTATTTATCCAAAACATAGAAATTAAAAATAAATTTGATGATTATTTAACATATTTAATTATAGGGATAATTGTAGGAGGTAGACTTGGTTATGTTTTCATTTATAATTTAAGTTTTTATATAAATAATCCTTTAGATATATTTAAAATTTGGCAAGGTGGAATGTCTTTCCATGGTGGTTTAATCGGAGTTATTTTTGCAAGTATAATTTTTGCTAAAAAAAATAATCAAAACTCATTTTTATATATGGATATTGTGGCCTTGGTTGCTCCAATTGGAATATTTTTTGGACGAATAGCAAACTTTATAAATTCAGAGTTATACGGGACAGTAACTAATGTACCCTGGGCAGTAACATTTATTCAAGTAGATAATCTTCCTAGACATCCCTCACAATTATATCAAGCACTATTAGAAGGTTTGTTTCTATTCTTATTGTTAATTTATTTTAGAAGTAAATTTTCAAACAAAGCTGGTGTAATTTCAGGATTATTTTTAATAATTTACTCAATCTTTAGATTTATTGTTGAATTTTATAGAGTTCCAGATGAACAGCTAGGTTATCTATTTTTAAACCTAACGATGGGGCAAGTAGTAAGTTTAATATTTATACTATCAGGGGTAATCTTATTTTATTTAAAATATGAAAGTCACAAAGACAAATAATTTATCATTAGATCAATTTATAAATTTAGCTCTTTACGATAAAGACAAAGGTTATTATATGAAGAGGAGTCCTTTTGGTAAAGATGGAGACTTTATTACCGCACCTAATATCACAAGATTATTTTCAGAAATAATTGCAATTTGGACAATTACTTTTTGGAAAAGTATAGGCTCTCCGAAAAAATTTAATTTGCTAGAACTGGGAGCTGGAAATGGTGAAATGATGAAAGTCATAGATGAGACACTTATAAATTTTCCAGATTGTTATAATGCCTGTAGTTTTGTAATTCATGAAAAAAGTGATTTTTTAATAAATGAACAAAAAAAAAATTTAAATTCTAAAAAATTTTCATGGTTAAATGATATTGAAAAATTAAATTCAAACCCGACAATTTTTTTAGCTAATGAATTCTTTGATGCCATACCAATCAAACAATTTTTTAAAAAAAAAGACAGTTGGTTTGAAAGATTCGTAAATTTGAATGATCCAAAAAAAGCTGAATTTAAAGAAGAAAAAATTGATATAGAAAAAATTGAAAAACATCTAAATTTCGAAATATCAAAAAATCAGAGCGTTATAGAATATTCACCAGATTCATTTAAATATTTAAGAACAATTTGTGATTTATTACAAAAAAATGATGGAGGAATGCTAGTTATTGATTATGGTTATGCAGACAGCAAAATGCATGAAACTCTTCAGGCAGTTAATAATCATAAATATTCTAACATTTTAGAAAATATTGGAGACTCTGATATTACTTACAACATAAACTTTCATTTTTTTGAGAAATTTATAAATCAGTTTAAAGAAATTAATTCAATTTTTACAAATCAAAAAAAATTTTTAACAAGTATGGGTATTCTTCAAAGAGCAGAAATTATCAGCAAAAATATAGCATTTTCCAAAAAAGCAGATTTATTTTATAGGGTAAGACGTTTGATAGATGAAAAGCAAATGGGTGAATTATTCAAAGTCATGCTTATAAAAAATAAGAAAAATAATTTTAGAACAGGTTTTCAAAATTGATAAAATCAAAAAAACTCCTAAAAATTAAAATATTAAAGCATGGGTTTTTTAACAGAACTGGTGGTAAATCAAAAAAAATTTATAAAAGTTTAAACTGTGGTCCTGGTTCTAAAGATAATCCGTCCGATGTTAAAAAAAATTTACAAATAGTTAAAAAAAAAATAAAAAGCACCGCTAAAAGTATTTTTTTGCTCCACCAAATACATAGTAATAAGTTTGTTTATATTAATAAAAGAAATACATTTAATTCAAAACGAAGAGCAGACGCAGTAATTACAAACCAAAAAAACATTCCTATTGGTGTTTTAACCGCTGACTGTGTGCCAATTTTAATATGTGATGAAAAAACAAAATTAGTCGCAGCAGTTCATGCGGGGTGGAAAGGCGCATACAAAGATATAATTAGCAAAGTAATCCAATTTATGATCAAGAAAGGATCCAATCCAAAAAATATTACCGCAGCTATCGGACCTGCGATCTCATCTAAAAATTATGAAGTAAAAGAAGATTTTAAAAGAAAATTTATTAAAAAAGATAAAAAAAATATTAAATTTTTTAAAATTAAGTACAAAAAGCTTTATTTTGATTTGCCTAGGTATGTGAAATCATGCCTTTTAAATAATAAAATAAAAAATATTGAATCTTTAAATATTGATACATTTGATGTTAAAAATAATTTTTTTAGTGCGAGAAGAGCATTAAGATTAAATCATGATGATTATGGTAGAAATATTTCAATAATTATGCTTAATTAGGTTTTTTTAATGAAATTATTATCCGGAAATAGCAATAAACCTTTGAGCAAGAGTATTGCTAAATATTTAAAATCTAAATTAGTTAACTCTAGCATTAGAAATTTTTCTGACGGAGAGATCTACGTTGAAATTAATGAAAATATCAGAGGAAATAGTATTTTTCTAATTCAATCTATTTCATCTCCAGCAAATGATAACTTAATGGAATTATTGTTGTGTATTGATGCACTTAAAAGGTCGTCTGCGAAAAATATTACTGCCGTTATCCCTTACTTTGGTTATGCGAGGCAGGATAGAAAAGTTGCACCAAGAACATCAATATCGGCCAAGCTAGTCTCAAATCTAATTACGAAAGCAGGAGCAGATAGAGTTGTAACTGTTGATTTGCATGCTGGTCAAATTCAAGGATTTTTTGATATCCCAGTAGACAACCTGTTTGCAACTCCCATTTTTGCAAGGCACGCAAAAAAAAAGATAAAAAGTAAAAATCTTATTTGTGTTGCTCCAGATGTAGGTGGCACTGAGCGAGCTAGAGCACTTGGAAAAATTTTGAATGTTGGATTAGCAATTGTAGATAAAAGAAGACCTAAACAAGGTCAATCTCAAGTAATGAATATTGTTGGAGATGTAAAAGGAAAAACTTGTATTATTGTTGATGATATAATCGATTCAGGTGGAACAATAGTAAACGCAGCTAAAGCTCTTAAAGATAGAGGTGCTAAAGAAGTTTATGTATATATTACTCACGGTGTTCTTAGTGGAGAAGCGGTAAAAAAAATTAAAAAATCTGTAATTAAAAATTTAGTTATCACTGATACAATTGATAATATAAGCAGAGTTAAAGGTGTTAAAAACATTGAGGTTCTCTCTATTTCGGGACTTATGGGTGAGGCAATTAAAAGAATATCTAATTCAACCTCAGTATCAGATTTATTTAAATAAAAACCTTGAGTTATTAAGGAACTTAAGCTAAAAACCCTTGTTTTTATGAATTCATTAGATGCTAATATCAGAAATACTAAGACTAAGGGTGAGCTGAATTTACTTAGGGATAATGGCAGCGTGCCTGCTATTATTTATGGAGGTGAGGCTCAAAACGAAAAGATTTCTATATCAAAAAAAATACTTAAATCTTTAATTGAGAACGAAAACTTTTTATCAAGCATCATAACTTTAAATATTGATGGTAAAACTCAAAAAGTTCTTCCAAGAGAAATAAAATATGACATTATTTCAGATGATCCAATTCATGTAGACTTTTTAAGAATTGTTGCAGGAATAAAAGTCAGAATTGAAGTACCAGTAAAATTTTTAAATCACGAGAAATCTCCTGGTTTAAAAAGAGGTGGAGTTTTAAATATAGTAAGAAGAAAAGTTGAACTAAAATGTCCAAGTGAAAAAATTCCTGAAAATCTAGTGATAGATCTTGAAGGTGTTGATATTGGAGAAAGTTTTAAAATTTCTTCTATAAATCTTGATAGCGAAGTTACACCCACTATTCAAGGAAGAGACTTTGTAATTGCAACACTAGCAGCTCCAACTGTTATGAAAGAACCTGAAAAACCTGCTGAAGCTGAAGGAGCTGAAGGTGAAGAAGGTGCTGAAGGTACTGAAGCAACCGCAGCGGAAGGTGGAGATAAACCAGCAGCTGAAGGTGATAAGAAAGAAGGTGAAGATAAAAAACCTGCTGAAGAGAAAAAATAAGTTATTTAAATTTGAATTTTATCCTCCAATATTAATATTTTATGCTTCTACTTGTAGGATTAGGTAATCCAACCCCAGACAGTGAAAACAATAGACATAATATTGGTTTCAAAATTATCGACGCAATAAATAAAAAGTTTGGTCTTTCAAAACAAAAACCAAAATTTAAAGGACTTCTTACGACTGGAAATATTGGTGACCAAAAAGTTTATGCAATAAAACCTTTAACTTTTATGAATAATTCTGGAATTTGTATAAGAGAATTAATTGAATATTTTAAAATAGACGCAGAAAACGTAATTGTTTTTCATGATGATCTAGATGTAGAGTTTGGGAAAATAAAAACAAAATTTAGTGGATCTAGTGCAGGTCATAATGGTATTGCATCTATAGATAAATTTATTGGTAAAGATTATTCAAGAGTACGAATAGGAATTGGCAAACCTAAAGATAATATGGAAGTTAGTGATTTTGTTCTACAAAATTTTGATGAAGATGAAATACCTAGTTTAGAAAAAATTACAAACAACATTACAGACTCTATTTCAATTCTAATGGATAAAAAATTAGATTTATTCTCTAGCACTGTAAACAATAAATAATGAGTTTTAAATGCGGTATTGTTGGTTTGCCTAATGTGGGTAAATCTACCCTATTCAACGCTCTTACAAACTCAAGCAAAGCTCAAGCTGCAAATTTTCCCTTTTGTACAATAGATCCTAATGTTGGAGTAGTTCCTGTTCCAGATGAAAGATTAAACAAATTATCAAAAGTTTCAAAATCAAAAAAAACAATTAATACAACTATTTCATTTGTAGATATAGCTGGTCTTGTGAAAGGGGCATCTAAAGGCGAAGGCTTAGGAAATAAATTTTTATCCCATATAAGAGAAGTTGATGCAGTTATTCATATGATTAGATGCTTTGACTCAGACGATATTCAAAACGTTAATCCAGACGTTGATCCTATAAGAGATCTTGAGATCATTGAAACTGAGATGATGTTGGCTGACCTAGAGTCTATCCAAAAAAGACTTGAAAAAAATAATAAAAAAAATGTAGACGAAAATCAACTTAAGATTTTGGAGATTGCATTAGACTGCATTAATAATGATAAAGATATATCAATATTAAAATCTGAATTTGATAAAAAGCAACTTAATCAAAGTGGCTTGTTATCAATTAAACCAAAAATTTTTGTTTGCAATGTAGATGAACAAAGTATCCAAAATGGAAACAATTATACTAAAAACTTCATCGAAAAATTTGAAAAAGATAACACTCTGATAGTTTCTGCAGACATAGAAAACCAAATAAATGAGTTGGGAGAAGACGAAAAAAAAAATTATATGGATATGATTGGTTTAAAAGAAACAGGTCTGAGTATGTTAATTCAAAAGGGTTATAAAATATTAGAACTTGATACGTATTTTACATCTGGACCTGAAGAAACAAGGGCTTGGACTATACAAAAAAATTGTACTGCCCCTAAAGCAGCAGGAGAAATTCATACTGATTTTGAAAAAGGTTTTATTAGAGCTGAAACTATATCTTATGAAGATTTCATAGCTAATGATGGATGGGTAAATTCTAAAGCTAACGGAAAAATGAGATTAGAAGGTAAAGATTATATTGTGAAAGATGGAGATGTATTAAACTTCAGATTCAATACGTGACCATAACTTTTTCATGCTGAAGTAAACTAATATTGTCAGAATAATCAAATACACAATTGCTTTAAAGCCCATTTGATGTCGAGCTTCTAAATGAGGTTCAGCAGACCACATTAAAAAAGTCGTTACATCTTTTGACATTTGTTCAACAGTAGCTTTAGTTCCATCACCATACTCTACTAATCCATCTGATAATGGAGCAGCCATTCTGATTTTATTACCATACATATATTTGTTGTAATAAACTCCATCATCTAAAGATACGTTACTAGGGGCTTCATCATATCCTTGTAATAAAGAATAGATATAGTCAACACCACCTCCTCTTGCTTTTACCAAAACAGACATATCAGGAGGATACGCACCACCATTTGCAGCTTGAGCTGCTTTTACATTATCGTACGGCATTACAAATTTATCAGATAATTTACCTGGCCTTGTAAACATTTCCCCATCAGAATTTGGGCCATCGGTTACTTCAAATGAGGCTGCTATAGCTTTGGCTTGAACTTCAGAGAATTCTGGCCCACCTGGCTCTGCTAAATTTCTATAACTTAAATACTTCATCGAATGACATGAAGCACATACTTCAGTATAAACTTGATAACCTCTTTGAAGAGAAGCTCTATCAAATTTTCCAAATAGACCTTTAAAGCTCCAATCAGTTTTTAAATATTCTACTTTTTCAGCAGCAGAAGAATATGAATTTGAAGCAATAATTATGATTATTATAGAAAATAATTTAAATAAACTTTTCACCTTATTCTATTTTACTTTCTTTATTTCTGGCGGCAGCTAAATTTGGTGAACCACCTAGAACGGGTTCAGTAATACTCAAAGGCACTGGTAAAGTTTTTTCTTTAAACCCTAAAACAGGAAGAATAACTAAAAAATGTAAAAAATAATACGCTGTTGCAACTCGTGCTATCAACAAGTAAAGTCCTTCAGCTGGCATCGCACCCACATAACCAAGTATCAAAACATCTGCAACTAATATCCAGTAAAATTGTTTGTATAAAGGTCTAAATACTGCTGATCTTATTTTTGAAGTATCTAACCAAGGTAAAACTGCTAATATTAATATTGCAGATAACATAGCCACAACTCCTAGCAATTTATCAGGAACAGATCTCAATATTGCATAAAACGGTAACAGATACCATTCAGGAACAATGTGTGCAGGTGTTACCATTGGGTTGGCCTCTATATAATTGTCTGCATGTCCTAAAATATTTGGTGCGTAAAATACAAAGAAAGCAAACACAATCATGAACATTAATAAAGCAAAACCATCTTTAATTACAATGTAGGGATGGAAAGGTACTGTGTCTTTAGATGGTTTTTTTATATCTATTCCAACTGGATTGTTATTACCAGGAACATGTAAAGCCCATATATGTAAAACAACTAATCCTAAAATTAAAAATGGAATTAAATAATGCAAAGTAAAAAATCTAGTTAACGTAGGGTTGTCAACTGAATAACCACCCCATAACCAAGTAACTATTCCCTCTCCTACCAGAGGAATAGCGCTAAATAAATTTGTAATAACTGTTGCTCCCCAAAAACTCATTTGACCCCATGGCAAGACATAACCCATAAAGGCTGCAGCCATCATTAATAAATATATTATTATTCCTAAAATCCATATTATTTCTCTTGGAGATTTATAAGACCCGTAGAATAATGATCTAAATATATGAATATAAACAGCTAAAAAAAACATTGAAGCGCCGTTTGCATGAATGTATCTAATTAACCAACCATAATTAACATCACGCATGATGTGCTCAACACTTTCAAAAGCCATATCTGCATGAGCAATGTAATGCATTGCAAGAGTTAATCCGGTAACAATTTGAGTGATTAAGCAAAAAGTTAAAATTCCACCAAATGTCCACCAATAATTTAAATTTTTAGGAGTTGGATAATCTGTTAAATGATTTGCAAGAGTTAATAGTGGCAATCGATCATTAAACCATTGTCCTACCTTCGATTTTGGTCTGTAATCATGGTCACTCATTTTTCTTTATCCAATTTTAATTGTGTTTGCATCAACGAATTCATATTTAGGCACTTCCATATTCCAAGGTGCCGGTCCTTTTCTTATTCTTCCAGAAGTATCGTAATGAGATCCATGACATGGACAGAACCAACCATTATAATCACCTTTATCATTTAGAGGTACACATCCAAGATGGGTGCATACACCTAACATAACAAGCCACTCGGGGTTTTTTGCTCTATCTTCATCTTTTTCTGGATGAATTAAATCTTCCATTTTAACTTTTCTTGCCTCATCAATTTCTTCTTGAGTTCTTCTTCTTATAAATACTGGTTTACCTCTCCATAAAACAGTCAATGTATTTCCAGGTGTTAATGAACTTACATCAACCTCTGTACTAGCCAATGCTTTAACGGAAGCATCTGGATTCATTTGATCTATCATTGGCCACACTACTGCTGCGGCACCAACAGCACCTACAGCTGTGGTAGCTGTAAATAAAAAATCTCTTCTTTTTGTTTTTTTTTCAGACACTTTTAGTAGCTTTTATTATTATCTCTTTTTGATTTAAAATAGTTAATATACGAATTCATATAATATAAAATAATTATTTTACTACTGAAAGAATGACACAGAATTCAACAATTTTAGGACCCAAAATAGCTTTGTATGAGCCTGATATACCTCAGAATACTGCTGCAATTATTAGAACCTGTGCTTGTTTGGGTGCTAAACTAGAAATAATTGAACCATGTGGCTTTCTATTATCAGACAAACGCTTTAAAAGAGTGGTTATGGACTATATGGACTATAGTCAAATAGAGTTTTATCAAAGTTCGGAAAAATTTTTTGAGGCAAAGAAAAAACAGAGAATAGTATTAATGACAACTAAGGGTTCAATAAATTATACTAAATTTAAATTTAAGCCTGATGATACTATTTTGTTTGGAAGAGAAAGTGCTGGAGTACCCGAAGAGGTTCATAAAATAATTAAAAATCGTTTAAAAATACCAATGAATAACCAAGTAAGATCTCTTAATATTGCATCGTCAGTTGCCATTGTTTTGGCAGAAAGTTTGCGTCAAATAGAATTAATATAAAATGGATATTTCAATCAAAAAAGACCTAGCAAATAACTGGTTTAAGCTATTGCAAAATGCAATATGCGACGACATTTTAAAAATTGAAAAAAATAAAGTAAATTTTGAATCAACTTCTTGGAAAAGAAACAATAAAAAAGATGAGGGTGGTGGTGAATATAGAATTCTTAAAAATGGAAAAATTTTTGAAAAAGTAGGAGTAAATTTTTCAAAAGTTTATGGAAAATTTCCTAAGCAATTTCAAAAGAATATACCAGGCGCAAGTAAAGATCCTAGATTTTGGGCATCAGGAATTTCAATAGTTATGCACATGCAAAATCCCCATATTCCTGCAATGCATTTTAATACCAGATTTATTTGTACAACAAAGAATTGGTTTGGTGGAGGTATGGATGTAACCCCAGCAATAAAAGATGAAAAAGAGAAGAAAAACTTTCATAAAATATTAAAAGCAATGTGCGATAGACATAATAAAAATTATTATAAAAAATATAAAAAGTGGTGTGATGAATATTTTTATCTACCTCACAGAAAAGAAGCCAGAGGTATAGGTGGAATATTTTTTGACTATAAAAATGATAATTTTGAAAATGACTTTAAATTTGTCAGAGATGTTGGTGTTACATTTCAAATGCTATTTAATGAAATAATTAAAAAAAAATTAAAAAGAAAATGGACTTTAAAAGATAAAGAGTTTCAGTATATTAAAAGAGGTCGATACGCTGAATTTAATTTGCTCTATGATAGAGGAACAAAATTTGGGCTACAAACTGGTGGTAATGTTGAAGGAATTTTGATGTCATTACCTCCGATTGCAAAATGGAAATAAAAAAATGGATAAAGAGCCAATAACATTAAACGGATTAAATAAACTAAAGGAAGAATTAGTTTTTTTAAAAGAAAAAAAAAGACCTGAGATAGTAGCTGCAATTGCTGAAGCGAGATCCCATGGAGATCTTAAAGAAAATGCTGAATATCATGCAGCTAAAGAAGAACAGTCTCATAACGAAGGAAGAATAACCGAAATTAACGACATAATTGCAAGAGCAAATGTTATTGACGTTACAAAACTAAACAATGAAGGAAAAGTAATTTTTGGATCTACAGTTTATTTAGAAGATTTAGATACTGGTGAAAAAATTAATTATAAAATTGTTGGAAGAGATGAGGCGGATTTAAAACAAAAACTAATTTTCTTTCAATCACCAATTGGCAAAGGTTTGATTGGAAAAAATAAAAGTGATTTAGTTGAAATAAATACACCCTCTGGTGTAAAAAATTTTGAAATTAAAGACGTTAAATATATTTAACTTTTAACTATTTGCTGTACTTGCTTATCTGAAATTTGAAATCCGTTTTGAACCCAAATTTCTTCTATCTTTTTTAATTTATTACCTAAAGTTTTACCCTCTGGAATTTGAAATTTAGACATTAGAAGATCGGCCCCAATTGGCAAAGTTGGAATTACTTTCTTTTTATAAGTATCTAATAGTTTGATTAGTTTTTTCTCTACTTTGTTTGACGTAAAAATTTTAAAATTAATTATATCTATTACAGCTTGTCGCCCATTAAAATAAAACAATTTATTCAAATTTTTCTCTGTAAAATTGTTTATAGTTACTTTTTCTCTATAAAAAAGATCTATCAATTTTAGTCTTTTCTTATCTTTGTTAGATATTTTAAATTTATAAAAAAAATAATCTGCATTATCAGTCCCATCAATCACTAAAAGCGCAATTAAGAATATAAAGTCAATTTTTAAAAAATTCTCTGCAGCATAAGAATTTTGTTTTTTAAAATTTTTAATATTCTTTAATTGAGGGAAAATTATTTCTATGAGTTCTAAACTTTCTTTATCTTTGAAGAGTTTTAAAAATCCATTTGAACTAGTTATTTTTTTTAGTTCATCGATTAATCTTTCAGATGATATATTTGAAATTCCATCAATATTTTTTTTTATGTTTTTTAATATTTCTGGCTGGTGCTTATGATTTGAGTAATTTAAATAAAATCTTAAATACCTCAAAATACGTAAATAATCCTCTTGAATTCTTTTTTCCACATTGCCAATAAAATTAATATAACCCTCCTCCAAATCTTTTTTACCGTTAAATGGATCAAATAAATTACCCTCACTATCTGCATAAATTGAATTGATAGTAAAATCCCTTCTAGAGGCATCTTCCTTCCAATCTAAAGAGAATTCTACTTCAGCATGCCTTCCATCAGTTGAGACGTCTTTCCTTAAAGAAGTAATTTCATATTTATATTCATCAACTATTGCGGTTATAGTTCCGTGTTCAATTCCCGTTTCGTAATAACTTATTTGTTTGTTTTTAAGAGCCTCACAAACTTCCAGGGGAGTTAAATTTGTTGCTAGGTCAATATCATCAACATTTTCTTTTTTTATCACTTTTCTTACACACCCACCCACATATCTGATTTCACTTTTCTCTGAAAAATTATTTATTGCTTCAAAAATTTTATTTGCTGGTGTTGTTAAAGTAATTTGTTTTAAATTTTGACTTATATAATCAAGATTTTTTGATCTGGAAAAAAATTTATCTAAAAAATTTTTCATAAATGGCTGGGGCGCTAGGATTCGAACCTAGGATGCAGGTACCAAAAACCCGTGCCTTACCGCTTGGCTACGCCCCAATACTAGCTTCCTATAACATAAAAATATAAAATTCATATAGTTTTTGCTGTAACACACCAATAATTTTTATATTTTCTTTTAAATTTAGCTTTTGCCAATTTACAACTCTTTAATGAATTATAATAGGCAACAATTGTTGATCCTGAACCAGTCATTCTTACAAACAATGGATTATTTGTACTTTCTAAGAACAACTTTATTTTTTTAAGTTTTGGATATTTTTTAAGTGCTATTGTTTCAAGGGCATTTTGTTGATCAATCAAATATTTTACTCCAAACATGTTTTTTTTAGGTTTGTTATATTTTGATTTTGTATACTTTCGAACAGCTGAGTATATTTTTTTAGTTGAGCACCCAAAATCAGGCTTTACTAAAGTAGAGTAATATTTTGGAGTATTATAAATCTTTTTTATTCTACCACTTGATGACAACACACAGCTGGATGAAATGGTTCCCAGAATAACATCAGAACCAACCCAGTCACAGATACTTCGAGTTTTTTGATGATTAGGATTAATAATTTTTTTTTTAACCAGATAATTAAACACGCTAGCTGCGTTCATCGATCCCCCACCCAACCCAGCTTCTTGAGGGATTAATTTTTTAATTTTAACTTTAAATTTTTTATTTTTTAATAAATTTTCTTTATCTAGTATTTGAAATAATTTTTGAACAGTATTTTTTTTTCCAATATTTTTAGAAAACTTTCCATAAAAAGAAATATGATGTTTTTTTCCATTATGTTGATTGATTGAAATAAGATCATGTAAATCTATGAAACCAATTATACTTTCAATTTTATGTAAAAACTTTTTCTTTCCAGTGATATTTAATGCTAAATTTAACTTTGCATTAGATTTAATTGTATTAATTTTCATTTAGGAATTTTTGAGACCCTCAATTACTTTAATATTGATTTTTTCTATCATATCATCTTCGGTGTCATCAAAACTTAATACGTTGTTCCAAAAATATCTTGCTTGAATTTTTCGATTTAATTTCCATAAAATGTCTCCATAATGATCATTCACGATTGGGTCATCTGGCATTAATTCTACAGCTCTTTTTAAATACTTTTCAGCTTCTACATAATCCTCTATTAAAAAATAAGCCCATCCAATTGAATCAATAATATATGGATCATTGCTTTTTAAATCATATGCTGTTTTCAACATATCCATTGCTTCATTAATTTTATAATCACGTTCTAACCAAGAGTAAGCAAGGTAATTCAAAATATATGCATCACTAGGATCAATTTTAAGCGCATGCAATAAATCTTCATCTGACTTTTCATAATAACCCATTCTTTCATAGCTACCACCTCTACGATACAATACATCTGATTTAATAAGTGAATTGTCATCCAGTGTTAAAATAATTTCCGTATAACGATCTATTGCTTTTTCATAATTTTTAGAATTCTTATAAAAATTAGCTAAATCAAAAATCATTTTTATATTTGGATTTTCAATTTTATTAAATTTTGAATCTATGTATTTAATTCCATTTTCATAATCCTGCTCTTGAATTATTATTTGAGCTTCTTTTTTTAATCTAAACCAATAATAAAATTCATCTTCTTTTTTAAAGTTTTTTAAAATTCTTTGTACTTTATCAAATTCATCATTAAGATAAAAATTTTCTGCAACTAATGACAAATTAAATTCAAACTTAGGATTTAAATAGTTTGACAAATTTAAATAAAAATTTGATTTTTCAAAATTATCCTGAGAAGAATAAAGATTAGAGATTAAAAATAAAAACTCACTTACAAGATCATTATGATCTTTGCATGAAAAAATTTTTCCAAAATCATCGAATTTTTCTTTGTCTACCCAACTTTTACTTTGTGAAAGTAAAAGTGTTGAATTTATATAATCAATTTGTTCAACAACTAATCTTGCTTCATTTAATTTATCGTTGTCAATTAAATGATTAAGATAAAAGAAAATGTATCTTGAATAATCACCTTGTTGATTATTTATTAAATTAAGAAAAAATGATGAGGTTCTTTTATCTTCAATATAACATCTTTGGAATGTCTCAGCTATAAGAGACAGGTTCCCAAAATTTTTTTTGTTGTCTAATATTTTTTTGTTTTTAAATGTATAAATGTACTGTTTTAAAGTTTCAAATATAACTAGGTTTATCCTATCTTCATCTTGAAATTTTAAACTTTGTGTTAAATATTCATCAGCCTTTTTAAGGTTATTTTTTTTTAAACTATCAATTATTAAAATTATATAAGCATCATAAAAATCTGAATTAGATTTGTTTGCATTATTATTTAATACATTAATTGCTTGAGGTACTTTGTTATCTAAAACTAAAGAGTTAACATATCTTTTTAAATAACTGTCATGTTTGTTAATTAATACTTTGGTTAAGTTAAAAAATTTTAAAGCTTCAGAATTATCTCGATTTTCAAATGCAACAATTCCAGAAAAATAATTTGATAAATCTCTTGAGTTGAAATCATTAAAAGTAGCACTTTTAGAATACAAAGGTGTCTGATAAGATATGAATATTAATAGTACTAATTTTAGAAATTTTAGGAACATGTAAACATACTATGACTAAAAAAGTGATAAATCAAAATACCAAATTAAACCAAGAACTAATTAATACTATTGAGCCAAAATTTATATTCGCAGATAAGCCAATAAATAGATTTAATATTTTAGAAACGGACAATGACACCCTGCAAATTAATAAAGAAGAATTACTTAAAAATTTAAAAGATCAAATAAATTCAATTGAAAATTGTAAATTGAAAGAAAATTCAAACAAAATCATTTTAGGTGAGGGAAATATAAATAGCCCTTTAATGTTAATTGGAGAATCTCCTGGGGCTGAAGAAGAAAAATTGGGTGTCCCATTTAGAGGAGAGGTGGGCGAACTTCTTAACAAAATGCTTATAGCTATCAACATTAAGAGACAAAATATTTATACAAGTTATGCAATCAATTTTAGACCACCTGATGACAGAAAACCAACCTCAACTGAAATTAAAAGATACTCAGTATTTTTGAAGGAGCATATATCCATTATAAACCCAAAGATTATTGTTTTGATGGGTAGTTCGGCAATGGAGGCTGTAACAGGAATAAGTGAAAAAATAACTACTGAAAGAGGACATTGGAAGGAAGTGATTTTAAAAAACAAAACATTCCCTTTAATGATAACTTTTAATCCATCTTATTTAATCCGTTTTCCAGAAAATAAAAAACACTCATGGGAAGATTTAAAGAAAATTAGAGACAAAATCAAAGATCTTAAGTTAAAAATTTGATGAAGATAATTGCTGGGGTTGATGAGGTTGGTAGAGGAAGTTTAATTGGGCCTGTTTATGCTTCAGCAGTAATTTTAAAAAAATCAATTAATTCAAAGTTATTAAAAGATTCAAAATCATTAAGTAAAAAAGAAAGAGAGTATCTATGTAGATACATAAAAAAAAATTCTACTTGGTCTATAGGCAAAGCTTCTGTCAAAGAAATAGAAAAACTGAATATACTTCAAGCAAGTTTGCTGGCTATGAAAAGAGCCATCAAAAAACTTAATAGAAAACCAACACACGTTCTGATAGATGGAAACAAAACTCCAGAGTTAGAAAATTATAATTTAAAATCAGTAATTAAAGGAGATAAAAAAATCCCCTCTATTTCGGCAGCTTCAATAATTGCAAAAGTATCAAGGGATAAGTTTATAACCACCTTATCAAAAAAAAATAAAGGTTATGACTGGGATAAAAACTTTGGGTACGGAACAAAACAGCACTTAAAAGCGTTAAAAAAATTAGGTATTACCAAACATCATAGAAAAACTTTTTCACCAATATCTAAAATAAATTAATACTACATCTAGTTATTTAATAATTAAGAAACACTAATTGAATCCAAATTTTTCAATCTCAGGTTGACCGTGGAATCCATTTGGAGTCTAATTAATTTTTACAAATGAAAATTGATTTCAAAAATAAAATAATAAATGGAGATAGTCTCGAAGAATTAAAAAAAATTCCACGTGAAACTTTTGATTTAATTTTTGCAGATCCTCCTTACAACTTACAATTAAAAAGTGAATTAACTAGACCAGATAGATCAAAGGTTAGTGCGGTAAATGATAAATGGGATCAATTTGAAAATTTTAAAAAATATGATGATTTTACTTATGAATGGCTTAGTGAATGTAAGAGAATTTTAAAAAAAGATGGAGCAATTTGGGTTATAGGAAGCTACCATAATATTTTTAGAGTTGGCACAGCAATACAAAATTTAGGTTTCTGGATTTTAAACGATGTTATTTGGAATAAAAATAATCCAATGCCAAATTTTAGAGGGACACGTTTTACTAATGCTCATGAAACATTAATATGGGCATCTAAAAGTGAAAAATCAAAATACACATTCAATTATCAATCTTTAAAATGTTTAAATGATGATTTGCAAATGAGATCTAATTGGGATCTTCCAATATGCAATGGATCTGAAAGACTTAAAAAGGATGGAAAAAAAATTCACTCCACGCAAAAACCAGAAGCACTTTTACATAGAATTTTACTAGCTACATCTAATAAAAATGACCTCATTCTTGATCCTTTTTTAGGATCAGGAACAACAGCTACCGTAGCAAAAAAACTAGGAAGAAATTATTTCGGAATAGAAAAAGAAAAAAATTATTTTAAAGCTGCTGAACAACGCTTAAAAACTACAAAGCCTATTGAGGATGATTTGTTAGATACGCTAAAAAATAATAGATCAAAACCAAGAATTCCTTTTGGTTCGTTAGTTGAGCTTGGAATAATTAAACCTGGAACTAATATTTTTGATAATAAGAAAAAAATAACAGCCAGAATTATGGCTGATGGTAGTATAAAACATAATCAAGCAGAGGGTTCTATACACAAAGTTGCGGCTACTATTTTAGGAGCTGAAAGTTGCAACGGATGGACTTTTTGGCACTGTGATATAAATGGACGAACTTATCCTATTGATTATCTAAGACAAAGATTAATTTCTAAAAATTAACTTTTATAAATTTTACCCAAATAACTTTCTAAAAATTTTTTATTTTTAGTTAAAAGTTTTAAAAAAATATTTCTAAATATGATCATAATTGGATTTGATAAATGGAAGGCATATTGATTGAAATTAGATCTACTATTAATCATTTTTACCCTCTTTAATCTGATATCATAAAAATTATTATTATTTATTAAACTTTCATATAATTCATTAGCCCCCTCAATTGATTGGGAAGCTCCCTGCGCAAATGAAGGTGAAAAAGCAAAAAATGCATCTCCTACAAGGAATATATTTTTTGGAGGATTATATAAATTTTTACTTACAAATATTGGAAATAATTTAATATTTTGAAGACTTTCCAAAAAACTTTGAGAAACTTTTTGAGATAATTTAAACTTAATATTTTTTATAAAAGAACTATCGGTAAAAAGATTATAGTTCTCTTGCTCATTTGAATTTAATTTATGTTTTAAAATGCCAATAAAATTTAAATTTTTATCATTATTAATTGGATAAACGACATAATGAAAATTCGGTCCTAAAAACAAAGAAATATTTTCTTCATTTATATTTTGAAAATTTTCTCTCGATATAGTGCCCCTAATAGCAATCGTATCATTGTAAATTGGTTTTGATTTATTAGTTGAAATTAATAACTTTCCCTTAGAAAACACACCGTCTGAAATAATTAAGTAATCACAAGTTATATTATTTTTATCAAATATTAATTTTATTGAATCTTTGTCGTAATCAATCTGTTCAATACTGTGGTTATATTTAATTATATCTTCGTTTATTTGTTTTTTTAAAAATTGAAGTAATTTTGATCTTTTCAATGTTGTGTATTTACAATCTTCAGAATTAAATTTTGAAATGTCTAAGTCACAAATTTTTTTTGAATTTTTAATTTCATAAAAATCAATTTTTTTTGGATTAAATTTTTCTTCTTCAGTGAAAGAAGTGAAGCCTATTTTATTTAAAAGCTTTACGCTATTTACCGACAACTGAATTCCATAGCCTTCTTCAATTTCTATTGAATTCCTTTTTTCATAAATCGTAACCTGATAATCCTTATGATCTTTAAATAAATTGGCAATATACAAACCAGAAATTCCAGCACCAATTATTGCTATTTTTTTCATTTATGACTTTCTAAAAATTTTACTATCTTTTTTGTAAATGTTGGCAGTGTATAATTTTGAAGCTTTGTTGGATCAATCCAATAATTATTTTCATTTAAATTATATTTATTTTTAAATTCAATTTTAATATTCATACTCATATTAGACATTTTAAAATTCAAATCTTTATCAAAATTTTTAGGATTATTTACTTCCTCCATTGGAAAGATATTAAAATTTTTCAAAAAATTAAATTTGTTATTTTTGATCAATAAATAATGATTATTTTTCTTATAAACATTTAGCTTGTAAAATGTTTCCTTATCTTTTTTCTTAAATTTTACTAAATCAAAATTTTTATTTTTAAATGATTTACATTTTTTTACTAATGGACAGTTCTTACAATTAGGACTGACAGGTTTACAAATTAGTGCTCCTAATTCCATTAAAGCTTGAGCATAATCGCTAGACCTTTTGATAGATGTTCCAAAAATTTTTTTCTTCTCGTGTAGATTTTCTTTTTTTATTTGATATTGTTTTTTTAAAAATAAGTATCTCTTTAAAACTCTTTCAATATTACCATCTAGAGGGATTATTGGTTCATTGAATGCAATTGCAGAAATTGCACTTGCCGTATAATCTCCAATACCTGGAAGAGACTTTAAATCTTCAAAATTTCTAGGTATTTTTTTATTAAAATTTTTAACAACTATTTGAGCTGTTTTTTTTAAATTTCTTACTCTTGAATAGTATCCAAGACCCTCCCAAAGTTTAATTAATTTTCTATCATCATATTTAGACAATTTTTCAATTGTAGGAATATTTTTTATAAATCTGTTAAAGTAAGGTATTACCGTTGCAACCTGGGTTTGCTGCAACATAAATTCACTAACTAAAGTATAGTATTGCTTTTTTGTTTGAGAAACATTCTTTCTCCAAGGTAAAGATCTTTTATTTAAATCATACCAATTAAGAATATTATTTGTTATTATTGGATCTTTCATATGCAATCTAAAAATAATACTAAGCAGAGAAACGCTAGCATTCAAGGATTAAGATCTTTCAAAGACACTTTGCCAAAAAATGTCAAAAAAATAATTAATAAAAAAGGTCATGTATATTCAGAAACACTGAGCAATTGGAAATATTTAGTTGGAAGTGAATTATTTAAAATTTGCTATCCAAAAACATTTAAAAACTCAAATAAATTTGGTGTTAGCACCTTAGTAGTTATGGTCAAACGAGGACATGAGGTTGACGTAGAATATTCGAAGAAAGATATTTTAAATAAAATGAATAACTTTTTTGGCTATTCTGTTGTTGAAAAGCTTAAATTCATAAGTTTTGATGATGAACATGAAATGACAGGCTCGAGTGACACAAAAGTTAAAAATGTGGCAATTAGTAAATATCAAGATAAAATTAAAGATGTTAAAAACGAAAAAATTAAAAAATCATTAACAGAGTTAACCAAGGTTTTTAGAGAGAAATGAAAAAAATTATATTCTTATTATTAATACTTTTTACTACAGTGTTAAATGTACAAGCTGAAGAAATTAAAAGGATAACTGTTGGTAATAAAGATGCAAAAATAACCATTATAGCTTTTGAATCGTTAACTTGCAGTCATTGTGCTAATTTTCACAAAAATGTTTTCCCTGAACTTAAAAAAGAATTTCTTGATACTGGGATCGCTAAGATTGAATTTCGACATTTTCCGTTAGATATTGCAGCCTTCAATGCATCAAAAGTTGCTCAATGTAAAAATGACGGAAACTCTGATATCCTTGAGAGTTTATACGCTAATCAACAAAAATGGGTAAAAGGAAGTTCAATAGAGGAGGCAAATAAAAATCTGCAAAAATTTTTGAAAAATGAAGGGTTTAGTATTGATTTCGATTCTTGTGTAAACAATAAAGAAATTGAGGATTTTGTTTTAAATGATCGAATCGATGGTACTAAAAACTTCAAAGTGAGCTCAACTCCTACGATTATTATTAACAACGAAAAATTTGAAAAAACTCTTAATTATAAAAATTTAAAAAAAGCGCTGGAAAAACTGATATAAGTTAGTGCATGGAGTTTAAAAAAATCCAATTAAACGGATTTAAATCTTTTGCAGAAAAAACCAACTTCTTAATTGAAGATGGTCTTACGGGAATAGTGGGCCCAAACGGCTGTGGTAAATCTAATATTGTAGAGTCTTTAAGGTGGGTAATGGGAGAGACCTCTGCAAAAAGTATGCGTGGATCCGGTATGGAGGATGTTATTTTTTCAGGAACATCTAATAAAGCCTCAAAAAACATTGCAGAAGTTTCAATCGAAGTTGAAAATAAAGATAAAGAAGGTCCTATTCAATATAGAGAATTAGAACAAATTCAAATTAGAAGAAAAATAGAAAAAGATAAAGGATCTAAATTTTACATAAATGATAAAGAAGTAAGAGCAAGGGATGCGCAAATGTTTTTTGCAGATCTTTCTACTGGTGCACACTCTCCATCTATGATTAGTCAAGGAAGAATAGGTGCTTTAGTAACTGCAAAACCAACAGATAGAAGAGCTATTTTAGAGGAAGCCGCAGGAATTTCAGGTTTACACGTTAGAAGACATGAAGCAGAATTAAGATTAGGTGCTGCTGAAAATAACTTAAAAAGAGCAGATGAGTTAAGAAGACAACAAGAAAAACAATTAGCAAACCTTCAAAAACAAGCCGAAGAGGCAACAAAATACAAACTAATTTCAGATCAAATTAAAAAAATTGAAGCAGGATTATATTATTTAAAATTAGTGGAAATAGACAAAGAAATTAGAATAGAAGATGAAATTAATACTGAGGCAGAAGGAGAAGTAGAAGGATTTAACAACAAAATATCTGAATTAGAAAATTCAATTAAAACTTTTACGGATAAAGTGAACCCGTTAAGAGAGAAAAATATAGAAAACCTATCTCGTATTCAAAGACTTAATTTAGAACTTCAAAGTTTAGATGAGGAAAATACAAGAATTCAAGATGAGATAGAAAGCATCAAAAAATCAATTCAAACACTTGATGATGATATCACTAGAGAAAAAGGGATAATTATAGACGCTAACTCAAATGAAAAAAGATTAAAGGAAGAAAAAACTGAATTAATTGAAACAGACTCGAAGTACTTTGAAACAGAAAAATTATCAAATGAAGAGTTAGAAAGTGCAAAAAATAAACTTAAAGAGGAACAGAAAGCTGTTGATGAAGTTGTAAACAGTTTGGCAGAAGAAACTGTAAATATAAGTATTGGTCCAATAAGAAATGTAAAAAATACAATATCAAGGATAAAAGAATTAATTGATACTAATGAAATAAATCAAGCAGTAACACTGCTAGATAGATGTAATATGGAGCTAGATAGCTTTATAAATGATTTAAAAAATGAGAGGTCTAGAAGTGAACTATTGGGAGTTAGTGAAAAATCAGAAAACATAAAATTACTTCAAGAAAAATATGCAGATGCATATAGTAAAAATCAATCAATTAAAAACGAGTCTATAAAAAGAAATGAAAGAATTAAAACTATTGAAACGGAAATAGAAAGTTGGAAAAATTTATTAGCTAACTCTGAAAAGATGGTTAATGAACTTACACAAAGGAAAGAAAAATTATCAAAACAATTAAGTGATTTAGAAAATCAACCTAGAGCACAAGCAGAAAGAAAAGGTCAAATTTCAGAAAATTTAAGAATTTCAGACAAAGAAAAAATTGATAATGAAGCGATTATAGATGAAACAGATCAAAAAATTGAAATGTTGAGAACACAATTAAATGAAATACAAGAACAATCAATTCAAATCAGAGAGAGAAAAGCAAGCTCAGGTGCCACAATAGAAGGTCTTCAAAAAAGGAAAAGTGATCTCCTTGATAGAATTAGTTCTGAGCTAAACTTGAATGAAAATAATGTTTTAGAAAATTCAAATTTAAATGGAGTAGAAGAACTTCCAAATCCAGTTGATCAAGAAGATGCTTTGGACAAAAAAAAACAAGAAAGAGAAAAATTAGGGTCTGTAAATTTAAAAGCAGATGAAGAAACGAGTAAATATGAAGAAGAGATAAAAAAAATGGAACAGGATCGTGCCGATCTTGTTACCGCTATCGTGAAACTGAAAGATAGCATCAATGAACTTAATCAAAAAGGAAGGGAAAGATTAATTGAAGCTTTTGAAAAAGTTAATAGAAAATTTAATGAAGTTTATACAAAACTTTTTAATGGTGGAAATGCTAAATTGGAATTGGTGGACTCTGATGATCCACTTGAGGCAGGCTTAGAAATGTTAGTTAGTCCTCCAGGAAAAAGACTGCAATCTATAACTTTGTTATCTGGAGGCGAACAAGCATTAACTGCCCTCTCTTTAATATTTGCAGTATTTTTAACAAACCCTTCACCTATATGTGTATTAGATGAGGTTGATGCGCCACTTGATGATGCTAACGTAACAAGATTTTGTAGTCTACTTGAGGAATTAATAAAAATAACCAATACCAAATTCATAATTGTAACTCATCATGCTTTAACCATGTCAAAAATGAACAGACTATATGGGGTTACTATGCCTCAAAAAGGAATTAGTCAGCTTGTAGCTGTTGATTTACAAAAAGCAGAGAGTATGGTTGCATAAACTATATAAATGCCAAAAGACCCTTTCAAAAGTCGCTTAGAGATTGCAAAAAGCAAGATTTCAAAGAAAAATCTCTACAATAAGAAGAATGACCCCTCACCTATAGGAACTGCATTCAAATTGAGCACAGAGCTTGTGTCTGCAGTGGCCGTGGGGACAATTATTGGGTTTATTTTTGACAAGACCTTTGGTACTAAACCCTGGTTTATATTAATATTTTTTTTTGTTGGTGTAATTGCTGGAATAACAAATGTGATTAGATCTGCAAAAAAAATGCAAAAATAAATAAGTATTATGGCAGCAAATCCTATGTCCCAATTCGACGTTTATAGAATTGGACCAGAAATTAAAGTTGGAGCATTCGACATATCGTTTACAAACGCAAGTTTGTTTATGATTTTAAGTACTGTATCTATTTTGTTAATCTTTAATTTAGGATCAAGAAAAAATTCAATACTACCAAACAAAATTCAATTATTAGCAGAACTTAGCTATACCTTTGTGTCCAAAATGATTAGTGACACAGCTGGTTCAAAAGCTAAACCATACTTTGCATTTATATTTTCTCTATTCATGTTTGTTTTATTTTGCAACATGTTTGGAATGATACCTTATACTTTCACTGTAACCAGTCATATCATTGTAACATTTGTACTTGCAGCGTTTATATTTATTGGAGTGACAGTGATTGGGTTTATTAAACATGGATTTGGGTATTTAAAATTATTTGTTCCAAGTGGGGTACCTGCAGTATTACTCCCTTTGATTGTTGTTATAGAAATTATTTCTTATTTAAGTAGACCTATAAGTTTATCAGTTAGATTATTTGCTAATATGATGGCTGGTCATACAATGATGAAAGTTTTCGGAGGCTTTGTAATTAGCCTTGGAGTAGTTGGTGGGTGGCTTCCACTAAGTTTTTCGGTTGCGTTAACAGGTTTGGAGATCTTAGTTGCTTTTCTTCAAGCTTATGTTTTTGCAATCTTAACCTGCATCTATTTAAATGATGCATTAAATTTACACCATTAATAACAGAGGAGGATATAATGGAATTAGAAGCAGCAAAAATGATCGGAGCAGGTTTAGCGGCAATTGCTTTAGCTGGAGCCGGTGTTGGTATCGGAATAATTTTTGGAAATTATTTGTCTGGTGCAATGAGAAATCCATCTGCAGCACAAAAACAATTTCCTAACTTGCTTTTAGGTTTCGCGCTTGCAGAAGCCACAGGATTATTTGGATTAGTAGTTGCCTTAATCATTCTTTTTGCGTTTTAAATTGATGGTTAAAAAAATATATTTTCAGTCAATATTTTTTAGCTTCTTTTTTATTAAAGAAACTTTTGCAGCTGAAAGTGGAGGTATGCCTCAATTAAATCCAGAGTTTTGGGTTTCTCAAATTTTTTGGTTAATACTTACTTTTGGTATTATGTATTTAGTTTTATCTAAACTAATTCTTCCAAAAATTAGTAACAACTTAGAGTCGAGAAAATCTCAAATATTAGAAAATATTGAGGCAGCTGAGAAACAAAGAGAAGATAGTGATGTAAAGCTAAAAGAATACGATGAAATTATATCTAAAAGCAAACTTGAGGCTAATAGTATTTTCAATCAAGCAAGAGAAAAAGCGCTAAAAGATATTAGTGCAAAAAAAGAAGTTCTTGATAAACAAATTGATAATGAAATTTCTGAGGCTGAAAAAGAAATATATGCATTGAGAAACAATGCGCCAGATAAAATAAATAAAATAGCTATTGAGACTTCATCTGAGTTGTTACAAAAGCTTATTGGGGCTGAAGTAAATAATAGTAGTATATCTGCAATTGTTGACGATCTATCTAAAAGAAATGGAGATAAATACTATGGCAATTGATGCAACATTTTGGGTAGCCGTATCATTTATTATTTTTTTTGGAGCGTTAATTTACCTTAAAATTCCTCATAAAATTTCTGAAATGTTAGATAAAATGATATCTGATATGAAAAATGAAATTGATGAAAGTGAAAAATTAAGAACAGAGGCAAAAACACTGTTAGATAACTCACAAAAAAAATTAGATACAGCTAAATCTGTTAGTAAAGAAATTCTTGAGAACGCCAAAAAAGATGCAGATAAATTGATAATTGAGATGAACGATAAGTTTCACAAATCATCAGAAATTAAAAAAAATTTAGCTGAAAATAAAATAAGCCAGATGAAAGAGGCTGCTTTAAAAGAAATTAAGGACGCATCAATAAAAATTGCAGTCGACTCAGTTAAAAAAATCATAACTACGTCTGTGGACAAGTCAAAATTAGACGCTGTGTTTCAAAAAAATTTGGATGAAACTAAAGAAGAGTTAAAAAAAATTAACTCATAATACACTTACAATTTTACAAAAAAGCTATAAATTATTAAAATGAACTCTATAGTCATTGGATCAGGATTTGGTGGGATCGCAGCAGCACTAAGACTTAAGGCAAAAGGACATAAAGTAAAATTAATAGAAAAACACCCAGACCTAGGTGGTAGAGCTAGGGTTTTTAAAAGAAATGGATTTATATATGATGCTGGACCAACGGTAATTACTGCACCCTACTTAATTAATGAATTATTTGAGTTATTCAATAAAGATCCCAAAAATTATATAGAATTAACCCCACTTAAAATTTGGTATCAATTTATTTTTGAAGATAAAACCAAGTTTAACTACTCTGGTGATGAAAGAGAAATGAAAAACCAAATTGAGAAGCTTAGCAAAGAAGATGTAAATGGATATGAAAAATTAGTTAATTTTACAAAAAAGATATTTGATAAAGGTTTTTTAGAACTTGCAGATGTACCATTTGATAAACCTTTTGTAATGATGCAACAATTACCTGCTCTATTAAAACTTAAAAGTTATAAATCAGTTTACTCACTTGTTTCATCTTACATAAAAAATGAAAAATTAAGAAGAATGCTTAGCATGCATCCTTTGCTAGTTGGGGGAAATCCTTTTACTACCACTTCTATTTATGGATTAATTCTTTATTTAGAAAAAAAATGGGGAATACATTATTCAGTTAGAGGAACAGGAAATATAATTAAAGGTTTTGAAAAGTTAATGAATGAGGTTGGTATCGAAATATTAAAAAAAAGTGAAGTAACGGAAATTATAACAAAAAATAATAAAATAAGTGGTGTGAAATTAAATAATGAAAATGAAATTTGTGCAGATAATGTTGTTTGTAATGCAGATCCGCCTGCATTTTATGAGAAGATGTTGAGCAAAAGCAACGAAAATTCCATGTTGTTTAATTGGAAAAAAAATCGAATGGAATATTCTATGGGTTTATTTGTTTACTATTTTGGAACAAAAAAAATTTATGAGAATGTTGAACATCACACAATAAAGTTTGGAAACAAGTATAAAGAACATCTGGATGATATATTTGATAAGAAAAAATTAAATAATGATATTAGCTATTACCTTCATAGACCTACAGCAACCGATAAAACTATGGCCCCGGAAGGAAATGATTGTTTTTATGTGTTAGTACCTGTTCCTAACAATCAGTCAAAAATAAATTGGGAAACTGAAGGTGAAAAAATGAAAAATCTTGTAATTGAAAAAATGGAAAAAGACTTAATGCCCGATCTTAGGAATAATATAATTGAGGATTTTTATCTAACACCTGATTACTTTGAAAAGGAATTAAATACAAAATTTGGATCAGGGTTTTCAATTCAACCTAAATTTACACAATCAGCATACTTTAGATTTCATAATAAATCAGAAATATATGATGGTTTGTACTTTGTTGGTGCGGGCACACATCCTGGGGCCGGTGTTCCAGGTGTTCTCTCTTCAGCGAAGGTTTTAGATAAATTATTTTAATGTTAACAAAGAATTATTTAGCTATTTACGCAAAATCTTTTAATTGGGCAGGTTTTTTTTTACCAAAAAAAACCTATGAAAAATGCTCTGCGCTTTATGATTTTTGTAGAGAAGCAGATAATATCGCTGACGAGGCAAACAAGATTGAAATAAAAAAAGATAATTTTATTAAATTTAGAAACAATTTTGTTAATAAAAATTATGATGATCCAGTTATTAAAAACATGTGGGATCTTATTAATGAATTTAGTATTTCAACTAAAATTGTAGACGATTTATTTGAGGGTATTAATTCTGATATAAAAGAAAATGTTAAACTTAACTCAAAAAAAGAATTATTAATTTATTCCTATAGGGTGGCTGGAACAGTTGGATTGATGATGGCTAAAATATTGAATGTTCACAAAGAACAATCTCTTAAATCAGCTATTGATCTGGGGATTGCTATGCAATTAACAAATATTTCTAGGGATGTTATGGAAGATAAAAAAAATAGTAGATTTTATATCAATGAAAGTTTTGAGGACATAAAGACTACAATCAAGCTTTCAGAAAAGTTTTATGAAAACTCATTTTACTCAATAAAAGAAATACCATTAAGTTTCAGATTTTCTATTTTAGTTGCAAGAAGGGTTTATAGAAAAATAGGATATAAAATTTTAAATAAACAAAACATAGAAAATTATAAAAAGTCAGGAAAAATTTATGTTTCAAATATTGAAAAAATTATTGAAACTTTTTTATCTATTTTTGACTTAATTAAGTTATCAATTATAAATAAAAACGATGATAATATTAATCATGATCATAATTTAATTAATGAAGAAATAAATTTAAATGAAAGAATTTGATTACATAATTATAGGTGGAGGTTGCGCAGGTCTTTCATTAGCATATGAGCTGGAAGTTTATGATAAATTAAAAGATAAAACTTTAGCAATTATTGAGCCAAGAGAAGATTATAAAAGAGATAAAACTTGGTCATTTTGGAAAGTTTTTTCACATAACTTCGATGACTGTATCAAAAAGAGTTGGAATAATTTTACAATAAATACACCCAATAATACAAAATATGTAAATTGCGAACCTACACCATATCAAACGATAGATAGTGGTATGTTCTACAAAAAAATACTTTCAAAACTTAAATTAAATAAAAATATTCAGTTTTTTAAAAGTATTGATCAAATAGATAAATCAAATTCAGTTGTTTTTAATAGTGTACCTAGTTTTGAGAATAAACAGAGTGAGTTATGGCAACACTTTTGTGGAGTTGAAATAGAAACAGATAAAGACTTCTTTGATGAAGAAATATTCAATTTGATGGACTTTGCTTGTGATCAAAGAAATAAAGTTCATTTTTTTTATACGCTACCATTTACAAAAAGAAACGCCTTAGTTGAAACTACTTGGATATCTGAACTAAATGATAAAAAACTAAAAGATTATGATGAACAAATTGATAATTATTTAAGTAAACATCTAAATGTAAGAAACTGTAAAATTAATTTCAAAGAAACTGGAGCAATCCCACTTTTTAGACAAAAAAATGTAAACAAATTAAATGAAATTTATATAGGCTCAGCAGGAGGAATGACTAGATTAAGTACGGGCTATACTTTCCTAAATATTCAAGAACAAAGCAGATATATAAGAGAAAACATAGAAAATATAAAAAATGTAAATCTATTTAAAATTAATTCAAAATATGATTTTTTAGATAAAATCTTATTGAGGGTTCTTAAAAACAATTCCAATGAAATGGGAAATATATTTTTCAAAGTTTTTAATTCAAAACCTAAAACAGCTATCAATTTTTTATCAAATAAAAGCACTTTTTTTGAAGATTTAGAAATAATTCTAAAAATGCCAAAGTGGAAATTTTTAAAAGAATTAATTTAAGATGATCAATAAAATAAAAAAAATAAATCTAAATCATTCATTTATTTTTTTCTTTGTTGTAAACCTTTTTTGTATTTTGCTATTTAAGTTTAATAATTTAAATATTTCATCAATTTTGTGTTTACTTTTAATTTTAATTATAGGTGTTTCCCATGGGTCTTTAGACCATATAAAAGGAAAAAAACTGCTAAGATTATTTAATATAAAATCAACTTATATATTCTATATCACGTATATTTTAATTGCAGCAATAGTAATACTAACTTGGATAATATTGCCATCAATAACTTTTATTGTTTTTTTAATTATCGCTTCCTATCACTTTGGAAAAGAGGATACACAATTTTTGATTAATGATAGATCTTATTTCACTCAAATACTTTATTTTTTTAAGGGATTTTTAATTATACTTGCTCCTTTATATTTTCATTTTCAGGAAACAATAGCGATTTTTAAATTATTATTAATTGATAATGAGACATTTTATTCAAGTTTAAATTTTATTGAGACAAATAATGTAATTCAAATAGGAATATTCTTTAGCACCCTGTCTAGTATTTTTCTTTTCCTAAAGAATTTTGAAATCAAAAAATTTGTAGTTTTTTTAGATTATTTTTCAATTTTAATTTTAAATTACTATTTATCTCCACTAACAGCTTTTACTGTTTATTTCTGTTTTTTACACTCGATTAGACATTCAATTTCACTAGCTATTGATCTTGATCCAAATAGTTTAGTTAATGGATTTAGATTATTTGTTAAAAAAGCTTTACCATTAACAATTTTGACAGCTATTTTTTCTTTTATTGCTCTATATCTTCTAGAAAATTCATACAATTTGGATAGTGCAATTTTAAAAATAATATTTATAGGTTTGGCGTCTTTAACCTTTCCACATATATTGCTGGAATATTTTCTAGAAAAAAATGAAAAATAAAGAATTAAAAATATTATTATCTGCGCCCCGTGGATTTTGTGCCGGGGTAGAAAGAGCAATTGAAATAGTTGAAAAATCTATACAAAAATTTGGAGCTCCAGTTTATGTGCGTCATGAAATAGTCCACAACAAGTATGTTGTAGATGATTTAAAAAATAAAGGAGCAATATTTGTCGAAGAGCTGGAGGAGATAAAAGATAAATCAAGACCAGTAATTTTTTCAGCACATGGTGTTCCAAAAAAAATACCTGAAGATGCAAAAAATTATAAAATGACTTATGTGGATGCTACATGTCCACTTGTTTCTAAGGTTCATAGAGAAGCAGAAAATCTTAATAAAGCGGGTTACCATATAATTTTAATTGGTCATGAAAATCATCCAGAAGTAATTGGAACTATGGGTCAATTAAATGAGGGTTCTATAGATCTAATCCAAAATGAGGAAGATGCTACAAACTATCAAAATAAACTAGATAAAAAATTGGCATATATTACTCAGACTACTTTGTCAGTTGATGATACAAAAGAAATAATCAAAATTTTAAAAACTAATTTTCCTGGTTTAAAAGAACCAATGAAAGAAGATATTTGTTATGCAACTACTAATCGTCAAATGGCAGTAAAAAATATTGCAAAAAATTGTGATATGTTTTTTGTTATTGGGAGTAGAAACTCTTCAAATTCTGTTAGACTAGTTGAAGTGGCAAAAAAATCAGGCTGTGAAAATTCACTACTTATTCACTCAGAAAGCTCAATACCATTTGATCAAATAGAAAATTGCAATACTATAGGTATATCTTCAGGAGCATCTGCGCCAGAAATATTGGTTGAAAATTTTATTAATGATTTAAAAAATAAATTTTCTATAAGTATCGATGAAGTTGAAATAATTAAAGAAGATGTAGTATTTAAAGCTCCGAAAAAATTAAATTAAAAATGGCTGTCTATACAAAAATAAATCAAAAAGAAATTAATATTATTAATAAAAATTTTAATATTAATAAAGTAATAAGTTTTAAAGGTATCAAGCAAGGAATAGAAAACACAAACTATCTTCTTAAATCAAAAAAGAAAAAATACATTTTAACTATATTTGAAAAAAGAGTTTTACAAAAAGAAATACCTTTTTTTATGAAACTGATGGATAATTTAAATAATTCAAAAATAAATTGTCCTAAGCCTCTGAAAACTAGAAATAATAAATATCTTATTAAATTAAAAAATAAAACCGCATGTATTGTATCATTCTTAGAAGGTAAAGATAAAAAAATATTAAATATAAATGATTGTTATAAAGTTGGTAAAACAATTGCTCGAATGCATGTGGTCACAAATACAATGAAGCTTAATAGAAAAAATTCGATGGGTATTAAGAATTTAAAACCTTTGTTGGAAAGTATTAAATTTAAGTCAAAAAAGTTTTCAAATTTAAAAGTATTCTTAAACAATAACCTAAAAGATATTAATAAAAATTGGCCTAAACAATTGCCCAAAGGTATTATCCATGGTGACTTATTTATAGATAATATCTTCTTCAAAAAAAATAAACTTTCTGGAATAATTGATTTCTACTTTGCCGCTAATGATTATTTTATGTATGAAATTGCTATATGCATCAATGCTCTTTGTTTTGATCATAAAAAGAGAAAATTCCATTTAAATAACAAAAAAATTAAAAATTTAATCAAAGGGTATGAAAGCGTTAAAAAAATTTCAATGAAAGAAAAAAAATCTATAAATATTTTGTGTAGAGGTGCAGCATTAAGATATTTATTAACAAGATTATATGACTACTCAAATACACCAAAAACAGCATTGATTAAAATTAAAGACCCTAATGAATATTATCAAAAATTACTTTCTCACAATAATTTAAGTTCATTTAAAGATTATTTAAATTAATGATTACAATTTATACAGACGGTTCTTGTTTAACAAATCCAGGTAATGGTGGATGGGCTGCGATTATAAATGATGGAAAAGAAATAAAAAAAATTAGTGGTAACGAAAAAAATACAACAAATAATAGAATGGAGTTGTTAGCCCCAATTAATGCATTGAAAGATATGAAGCCTGGTGTTGAAATAAAAATATATACCGACTCTCAATATGTAAAAAATGGGATAACTGAATGGATTAATACTTGGTTAGCTAATAATTGGAAAACCTCAAAAAAAGAAGATGTTAAAAATAAAGATTTATGGATTGATCTATATAATTTAAATAAATCGCTTAATATTCAATGGAATTGGGTTAAAGCTCATGATGGAAACCCTTTAAATGAAGAGGTGGACTTACTAGCTAAAAAAGCAGCAAATTTAGATTAATTTTAAAAAATTTTGAGCTGCTGAAATTTCACAAGTGGCAGTATCTTCTTCTGCTTGTATTTTCTTTACAACATTGTCGTCTATTAACATTGTATATCTTGCTGACCTCATTCCCTGACCCCGATCGTGTCTATCTATTTCTGCTCCAATTGATTTAGTAAATTCACAATATGGGTCTGCAGCCATAAATATTTTATCTTCAACTTTTTGACTATCACCCCATGCTTTCATCACATTTGGATCATTAACTGAAACACAAATAATTTTTGTAACCCCTTTATTCTTTGCTTCCTCGTAATTATTAACATACCCTGGAAGATGTTTTGCGGAACAAACTTTTGTAAATGCTCCAGGAACACCAATCACAATTGTTTTATTATTTTTAAAAACTTCTGCCGTAGTTATTTTTTTTGCTGCTCCACTTGAGTCTAAATAATAAAATTCTGAATTTGGAAGTTGTTCCCCTTCTTTAATCTTCATTTTGTTTTACCTATAATATAGTTTTTAATTTTTTCTAAATTATTTTCTAATATATCATAATCTTCTTTTTCATTCAAAATAAACTCAAGTTCTTTTGGTAAATCAGATTTTAAATTAATAGCTTTGGAAACAGCATCAGGAAATTTACATGGATGTGCAGTTGCTAGTACAATATTATTTCCTTTTAGGTTGTGTTTGTCGAAAGCACCATATCCAATTGCTGTGTGTGGATCTAAAACTACAGAAAATTTTTCATACACCTTTTTAATAACCTCTAAGGTCTCATTCTCGCTCAGACTAGCTGATAAAAAATTTTCTCTAATTTTATTTAATTTATCATCACCAATTAAATATTTTCCATTCTCTGTAATATTTTTCATATCTAATGAAGTCTGTTTATCATCCTCATTATTAAGATCGAATATAAGTCTCTCGAAATTACTAGCTATTTGAATATCCATACTAGGAGAAATAGTTTCTGAAACCTTTTCTGCTTCATAACTACCTTTTGATATTGCTCTATGTAAAATGTCGTTTTGATTAGTTGCAACAATTAATTTATTTATAGGCAAGCCCATTTTTTTGGCTAAATATCCAGCATAAACATCTCCAAAATTTCCTGTTGGTACTGAAAAATTTGTTGGTTCACCTGTGTTTTCAACCAATGAATAACTATAAAAATAATAAACACTTTGAGCAATAATCCTCGCCCAATTAATAGAGTTTACCCCTGACATTTTGATATCATTTGAAAACTGCTTATCTGCAAACATAGATTTAACCAGGTTTTGGCAATCATCAAAATTTCCCTTTATAGCTATATTAAATACATTTTCATATTTACCTGTTGTCATTAATTTTCTTTGAACTGGTGAAATACGATTGTCTGGATGAAGCACAAAAATATTAACATTTTTTTTACCTTTAATTGCATCAATTGCTGCAGCACCAGTGTCTCCAGATGTGGCAACAACAATATTAATTTTTTGCTTTTCATTGTTTAGGTAATATTCGTAAAAGTTACCTAAAAGTTGCATGGCAACATCTTTAAAAGCTAGAGTAGGACCATGAAATAATTCTAATATTGTTTTGTCTCCAATCTTTATGAAATCTACAACGTTATCTTTTCTAAATGTGGAGTAAGATTTATCAATAATTTTACTCATTTCAGATTCAGACATAAAATTACCAATAAATGGATAAACAATTTTTTTTGCTAACTCTGAATAACTGAGTTTTTTTAAATCTCTAATTTCATTTTCCCCATATTTCACCAATGCTTCTGGAATAAATAAACCTCCATCATCGGCAAGGCCTTTAATGAAAACGTCTTTAAATTCAAAGGTTTTTGATGTGTCTCTTGTACTTACGTATCTCATTTAATAATTTTTTTTCCTAAAATATAAATATATTAAAAGAATTGAAATCGCCATAGAAAACCAAGTAATTGCATACTTCTTATGATTATTTGAAATTTTAGCAGTAATCACTCTTGGTTTTGGAATTTTATAATCACCGTTTAAATAAATGACATACTCTGAAAAATTTCTACCAGTAAATTTTAAAATATCTTCTCTATCCAAAGTAAACCAATAATTTTTTTCAATATCATTTTCAGGCTTAAATGTACTTGGTTTAGTTTGTAGCATAAGAGTGCCGACTATTTGATTTTCATCAACTAAATTTATTTCAGGTAGGTCTTTTTTTTCAAAAGGTATCCATCCTCTATTCACTAAGTAATTTTCATCACCAATTTTTATTGGATTAATTACCTCAAATCCAGGTTTCCCTGAATCATTTAAATTGTAGAAGTAAATTTGTTTGTCAAAATCAATATCTCCACTTGTCTTTATCCTAAGATAGTTTTTTTTTTCAATGTTGGATAATTCTACTGGATCGTTTTTTAGAGAATTTTCTATTTGCTCAATTAATTCTAATTTCCAATTTAATCTATAAATTTGCCAAAACCCTAGTGAGAGAAGAGTTAAAATAATAAAATAAACAAATACTGAAAATAGAAATTTATTCTTCAAGGATAAATATTAACTTCCCCAAATATATATTGCAGCAAATAAGAAGAGCCACACTACGTCAACAAAATGCCAGTACCAAGCAGCTGCTTCAAATCCAAAATGATGATCTTTTGTAAAATGACCAAGCCTTCCTCTCCACAAACATACCGCCAAAAAAATTGTTCCAATAATCACGTGAAAACCGTGAAAACCTGTTGCCATATAAAATACTGCTCCATAAATATGGCCCGAATAGGTAAAAGTAGCATGATGGTATTCATATGCTTGTAATAACGTAAAAAAGAAACCTAGTATTACTGTCAAAGTTAACCCTTGTATAAATCCTTTTCTATCATCCTCCAATAAAGAGTGATGAGCCCAAGTTACAGTTGTTCCTGATAATAATAAAACTAAAGTATTTATCAAAGGAATGTCCCAAGGATCAAATGTTTCAATATCTTTTGGTGGCCATACATTTCCAACAAATTCATTTGGAAACAAGCTTATATCAAAGTAAGCCCAGAACCATGCAACAAAGAACATTACCTCTGAAGCAATAAATAAAGTCATTCCATATCTATGATGAATTTGAACAACAGGAGTGTGATGACCTTGATGTTCAGCTTCGATCACTACATCTCTAAACCACATATATGCACCATAAATTAACAAAGCTAAACCAAGATACATTCCCCAAGAAATACCGTTATGCATATAAAAAATTGCACCTATAGCTAATACTAAGCATGCAAAAGATGTATAGATTGGCCAGGGACTTGGATCAACTAAGTGGTAATCGTGTTTTTTTTCTACTGACATTTTTCGTGATTATGATTGTTTATAGTAATCTGTCGAGAAAAAAGTGTACGACATAGTTACATCTTGTAGATTTTTTGTAGTTGGATCGTTCACAAGGTCAGGGTCTAAATAGAAAGTCATTACGTAAGTTGCCTTCTCTCCTGCCTTCAACTCTTGTTTTTCAAAACAAAAACATCCTAATTTACTGTAATATTTGCCAAAACTTGCTGGTGAAACATTAAAACTAGCTACACCATGAGTCGTTTCTTTTCCTAAATTCTCAACTTCAAATTCAATTCTGTTGACCTGGCCAACTTTCACATCAATAACATTTGATTTTGCTTTGAAATTCCAATCAAGATTGTTCACATTTGTATCAAACCTCACACTTACAACCTTGTCTAAAACTATTTTTGGAGCTTCTTTTGAAACCTGGGTTGTTCCTCCAAAACCAGTAACTCTACAGAACAAATCATATAAAGGCACTGCTGCAAAAGACAATCCTAACATAAGGATAAAAATCCCAGCTAAAAGTAAAGGAGTTAATGTTTTGCCTTTAATCATATCTGTCTATCAAATACTCCAACGTTGTATAAAGTAAAAATAAATAAAAATACCATAAATGCTAAAATTGCTATAGCAGTTATAATATTTTTTTTCTTTGTTTTTTTGTCAGGTGTTATCATAAAATTTTATCAATTAAAAAAAGAACAAAAATTAAAAATAAATACAAAATTGAATATCCAAAAATAGATTTTGCTTTTTTTGCATCAAATTTGTTTTTTTTAAATTTATAAAGGTCGAAACATAAATAATTATAATAAATTGTCAAAATTAAAGATGGGATTAAAAAAGTTATACCTACAAAGCCAATTGCATAAGGTAAGATAATTACAGGTATCATTGTTAAAGAATAAACAAATATGTTTAATTTTGTACTCTCAACTCCATTAGTTAAAGGAAGCATTGGAATTTTAGCTTTTTTATAATCATCAGATTTATACAAACTTAAAGCCCAAAAATGTGAAGGAGTCCAAAAAAATATAATTAAGAAGAAAGTAATTGGTTCAAAAGTCAAAGAATTAGTAGCTATAGTCCAGCCAATAACTGGAGGCAGTGCTCCTGCAGCTCCTCCGATTACTATATTCTGCGGAGTTTTTCTTTTTAACCAAATTGTATAAACAAATACATAAAACAAAATAGTAAAAAGTAATAAACTAGCTGATATTCTGTTTGAATAATAATCAAGCGCAATAACAGAAAAAATCGAAAGAGAAATTCCAAATACTAGTGCTTGATTTCTATTTACCTTGCCTGTCGGAATTGGTCTCAAACAAGTTCGTGTCATAAGGGCATCTAAATCTGACTCATACCACATATTTAAAGCCCCAGCTGCTCCTGCTCCAATTGACACTAAAATTATTCCAATGATTGCATCTTTTGTTGGAATTATATTTGGAGCCATTAACAATCCAACTGCACATGTAAAGATAACCAAAGACATCACTCTTGGTTTCATTAATTTAAATAATTCAGATAAATTAAAGGCGTCTTCTTGAGATAAGTTTCTATTTTTTAATTTAGACTTAATCATTAATTTTAAGTTAAAAAATCTTGTTTGCTATACTTAGCTAGTAGATTTTTCAACACCCTCTTCATCTTCAAACTTTGGTAATTCTTCAAAAGTATGAAAATTAGGTGGAGATGGTACAGTCCATTCTAAAGTTGTAGCGCCTTCTCCCCATGGGTTTTGTGCTGCAGCCTTTTTCTTATAAAAAGCATAAGCAAGGTTTATAAAAAATACTACTAATCCAATTACAGAAATATAAGAACCAATTGAAGAAATGTAATTCCATCCTGCAAAAGCATCTGGATAGTCAGCATATCTTCTTGGCATTCCCGCAAGGCCTAAAAAGTGTTGTGGGAAGAAAACCAAGTTCACTCCGATAAATGTTAACCAGAAGTGTAATTGACCCATCCACTCTGAGTACTGATAACCAGTCATTTTTCCAAACCAGTAGTAAAATCCTGCAAAGATTGCAAATACAGCTCCTAAAGATAGTACGTAATGAAAGTGAGCAACAACGTAGTAAGTATCATGCATTGCAGTATCCACTCCAGCGTTCGCAAGGACTACTCCAGTAACTCCACCAACAGTAAATAAAAATATAAATCCTAAAGCCCAAACCATTGGAGTTTTAAATGAAATCGAACCACCCCACATAGTTGCTATCCACGAAAATATTTTTATACCGGTTGGAACTGCAATGATCATCGTTGCAGCTAAAAAGTATGCTTTAGTATCTGTGCTTAAACCAACTGTATACATGTGGTGAGCCCAAACAACGAAACCAACTATTCCAATTGCGACCATTGCATAAGCCATTCCTAAGTATCCAAAAACTGGTTTTCTAGAAAATGTTGAAACAATATGACTGATCATTCCAAAACCTGGTAAAATTAAAATATAAACTTCCGGGTGACCAAAGAACCAAAATAAATGTTGGAATAGAACTGGATCTCCTCCAGTTTGTGCATCGAAGAAAGCTGTTCCAAAGTTTCTATCTGTAAGAAGCATCGTAATTGCTCCTGCTAAAACTGGTAATGATAACAATAATAAGAAAGCAGTTACTAATATTGACCAAGCAAATAATGGCATTTTGTGCAATGTCATGCCAGGTGTTCTCATGTTTAAAATTGTTGTAATAAAGTTTACTGCACCTAAAATTGAGGAAGCTCCAGCTAAGTGTAGACTTAAAATTGCAAAATCCATTGCTGGACCTGGTTGACCTGCTGTAGATGATAATGGAGGATATATTGTCCATCCTCCTCCTACTCCTGTTTGACCCGGAGGGCCATCCATGAAAATTGACATTATTAATAATATGAAAGATGTAGGCAGTAACCAGAATGAAATATTATTCATTCTAGGAAAAGCCATATCAGGTGCACCAATCATTATTGGAACAAACCAATTACCAAAACCACCTATCATTGCTGGCATAACCATAAAGAAAATCATTATTAAACCATGACCAGTAACTAACACGTTATATAAATGATAATTTCCACCTAAAATTCCGTCACCTGGATGCATCAGTTCCATTCTCATTAAAACTGAGAATGCAGTACCAATCACACCTGCAATAATTGCAAATATTAGATACATAGTTCCAATATCTTTGTGATTGGTTGAATAAGCCCAACGTTTCCAACCAGTTGGTGTATGATGATCGTCGTGTGATGCTGTTTGTGTATACATATTATTTACTCGCTAGTTTTTTAAATTGATCTTCTTCATTAATTTCTTTTGCAAATTTGACTTTAGCGTCTAACAACCACTCTTGATATTCTTCCTCAGTAACAACTCTAACTTCAATTGGCATAAACGCGTGTTTAATTCCACACAGCTCAGAACATTGACCATAATAAGTTCCAACTTTTTCTGCTTTAAACCAAGTTTCATTTATCCTCCCAGGCACAGCGTCTCGTTTTACTCCAAATGAAGGAAGTGCCCAAGCATGTAGAACATCATTAGCAGTGATCATTACTTTAACAACTTTATTTACTGGTACAACTAGCTCATTATCTACAGCTAACAGTCTTGGCTCGTTTTCTTTTAAATCTTTAGTTTCAATCATGTAAGAATCGAAGAAAATATTTTCATCTGGATACTCGTATCCCCAGTACCATTGATATCCTATAGCTTTAACAGTTATATCCGCCTTTGGAATTGCATCTTGTTTATATAAAATTTTAAATGATGGAACTGCCATTACGATTAGAATTAAACATGGAATTAAAGTCCATAAAACTTCAACAGCAACATTATGAGTTCTTTTTGATGGAACTGGATTTGCTGAAGCTCTAAATCTTATACAAGCATAAACCATCAAAAATAGTACAAAAACGCTGATTGCTATTATAATTGGTAACAACAATTTATCGTGGAAATTAACTATATCTCTCATAGTCTCGGAAGCAGCCTTTTGAAAGCCTAGTTGCCAATCAACTGGTTGATTAGCGAATGCGCTTGAAGTTATTAAGAATGTTAGAAATATATATAAAAATTTTTTCATTTTTTTTAACCTATATAGAGTGTCTTTTAAAAAAATACACTTTTACTTTTAGCGACAAAATATCAATTAATGGCGTAATTTATGATTGATAGAGCAGAAATTACAGCCGTTTCAGATCTCAAGATGTTTTCATTGATTTTAACAGACTGAACACCATTAAATTTGAGAATCTCTTCCCTCTCCTGCTCAGAAAAATCTCCTTCAGGCCCTATGATTACGCAAGTGGGTTTAGTTGTTAACTTTATAAGATCAATTTTTGTATTAGCAGTATTGAGGTCAGTAAATATTAAATCCATATCATTATTTAGAAAACTTTTTAATTTTTGAGGATCCTCAATTGATGGAACTGTTATTCTATTTGACTGTTCGGCTGCTTCTATGATTACTTTTTCCAATCTCTCTTTATTTATCTTTCTAACAATCGTTCTTTCAAAGATAATTGGTAAAAACTTAGTTACACCAAGCTCTGTAGCTTTTTGGATCATAAAATTAAAGTAATTTGATTTGATTGGAGAGAAAGCTAGCCAGAGGTCTTTGGTATTTTCTTTGTGTCTTAATTGTTTCGTAACATTAAATTCAACTATACTTTTTGTGACATTTGAGATTTTCGCTTCCCATTCACCACTGCTATTAAAAAGAGAAAAAACTTCTTTCTCTTTAAGTCTCATAACTTTTGAAACATAATGAGATTGAGATTTATCAAGTTTGTCAGTCAAATTAAGAGATAAACTTTTTGAATAAAATAATCTAATGTTACTCATATTGATAAGTTAGTTTATGAAAAAAATTAAAGCAATAATTTTTGATGCTTACGGTACTTTGTTTGATGTCAACTCAGCTGCTGAAAAATGTCAAGATAAAATAGGTGATAAGTGGGAAGGTTTCTCCAATTATTGGAGAATAACACAATTAGAATATACTTGGCTGAGAAGTTTAATGAAACGTCATAAGGATTTTTGGCAAGTAACAAAGGATAGTTTGGATAAATCAATGAAAACTTATGATATAGATTCTGCAATGAGAAATGAATTATTAGATCTTTATAAAATTCTCTCAACATTTAAAGAAGTGCCTGCAGTTTTAAAATCACTTAAAGAAAAAAATTTAAAACTTGCTATTCTTTCCAATGGTACTCCTTCCCTTCTTAATGAATTGGTTAAGAGCAATAATTTAGAAAATATATTTGATGATATTTTTTCAATTGAGGAGGTTGGAGTTTATAAACCAGATTCTAAAGTTTATGATATTCCTATAAAGAAATATCAAATTCAAAAAAAAGAAGTTGCTTTTTTAAGTTCTAATACTTGGGATATATCTGGTGGTGGAAATTATGGTTATAATGCTATTTGGGTAAATAGAAATAATAATTCTTTTGATAATCTAGATTATGTACCAAAACATCAAATTAAAGATCTTAGTAAGTTACTTGATATAATATAAATAATTCTTATTTATGAAATATGAAAAATATTGAAGTTAGTAAAATTATTGATCCTATTCCAGCTTCTGACGGTGCTGGAGTTAAATTAAAAAGAAGTATTGGTATTGAGCCAAATTATTTTGATCCTTTCTTAATGCTTGATGAATTTGGATCAGAAAATAGTGAGGATTATATTGCGGGTTTTCCACCCCACCCTCATAGAGGAATTGAAACAGTGACTTATATGTTGGCTGGAAATTTTGAGCATAAAGATAGTACAGGTGGTGAAGGTAGAATGACTGTTGGAGATGTTCAATGGATGAAAACAGGAAGTGGGATCATTCATTCAGAAATGCCTGCTATGAAAGAAGGAAGACTTCATGGTTTTCAATTATGGATTAACATGCCTGCTAAATTAAAAATGAGTAAGCCTGAATATCTTTATATTGATGCTGATAAAATGAGTGTTCATAAAGATGATGAGAAACAAGTGAAAGTTATTGCCGGTAAATTTGAGAATGCTGAAGGTCCAGTAATAGGTCATAACGTTGAACCGGTTTATTTTGATGTTGAACTCAACAAAGGTAAAGAATTTAATTTTAAATTACCATCTACCCACAACACTTTTGTTTATTTAATTAGTGGTGAAATTGAAATTGGAAAAGATAAACACGATCAAGTTATAGATAGTACTTTAATATTATTAACTAAAGGTGAAGATTTAAGTGTTAAAGCAAAATCAAATGCTAAGTTTTTAGTGATTTCGGGTAAACCAATAAATGAGAAAATAGCAAGGGGTGGACCATTTGTGATGAATACTAAAGCAGAAATCTTGCAAGCAGTTCAAGATTATCATAATGGTACATTTGTAAAATAAACTATGAGAGCTGTAGAAATTAATAAAACTGGTGGACCTGAAATTTTAGAAGTTAAAGTTATATCTTTAGATAAGCCCGGTTCAGATGAAGTAACAATTGAACAAAAAGCAATTGGTCTTAACTACATTGATACTTACCATAGATCAGGCTTGTACCCATTAAAACTACCAATTGGTTTAGGTTTAGAAGGCGCCGGAGTTATTACTAATGTTGGTGAGAACGTAAAAGACTTTAAAGTTGGAGATAAAATTTCTTACGCAGGTATTCCCTTAGGATCTTATTCTTCCCACAGAAATTACCCAACTAAGAATTTAGTAAAGGTACCAGATGGTATAGATCTTGAAATAGCAGCAACTTTAATGACAAAAGGATTAACAACTTTTTACCTTTTACACAAAACTTATCCAGTTAAATCAGGAGAAACAATTTTATTCCACGCAGCTGCTGGCGGTGTTGGTCAGATTTTTGGACAGTGGGCGAAAAGTTTAGGTTGTACTGTTATTGGCACAGTTGGGTCAGATGAAAAAGTAAATATAGCAAAAGAAAATGGTTATGATCATGTAATCAATTATAATAAAGAAGACTTTGCTAAAAAAGTTTTGAAGATCACAAATGGTAAGGGTGTACCTGTTGTATACGATGGTGTTGGAAAAGATACACTAGATGGATCAATTGAATGTTTGACTATGAGAGGAATGATGGTTTCATTTGGAAATGCATCTGGACCATTGTCAGATATTAATGTGCCAAAAGTCATTCAACCAAAAGGCCTTTATCTTGTAAGACCTTCAATGCAACAATACCTTTCTACAAGAGAAGAGCTTGATGAAGCATCAAAAACAATGTTTGAAAAAATTAGCTCTGGTAAAATTAAAATTAAAATATTTAAAAAATATAAGTTAGAAGATGTCGTGCAAGCTCATCAAGATCTTGAAGGAAGAAAAATTTTAGGCCCAGCAATAATAGTTCCTAGTTAACATCAACATCCATATCTGACATATGAAGCTTTAGTGCGTTAGTTGATATTTGTATCTCTCTGATGAAAAATATTATTGAAATAATCATTGATAAACAACATGAACCAAAGATTACACGAGCCAAAAAAACCTCATCTAAGTATAGTGCAAATACTGTCAACATATTAAAAAGAAATCCAAATGATGCAAAAAGTATTGTCCATCTTAAAAGAGTTATTCTGCCACTAAGATTGATAAACTGTTTTTTCCATTCTGGTGGGATATGTTTTTCATAAACATGTTCATCATGAAGCTGTCTGATTAATATGCTCAAAGAATGAAATCTGTTACTATAAACAGCCATCATCAGCGGAATTGCTGGAAACATTAATGCTGTGACTGTGTAATCTATATTCATACGAATCAATTTGATTATGAATCTAGCCTTTGTTATTTACAAGTAAATTATGAACCACTTAAACTTATTTATTGAATTAACAAGGTTGAAAAAACCAATTGGTTTTATGTTGTTATTTTGGCCTTGCATTTGGGGACTAACATTAGTTTATGATTTTAATTCCTCTATAAATAATTATTTTTTTTTTAGTTTATTATTTTTTGCTGGTTCAATTTTGATGCGTTCAGCAGGTTGTATCGTAAATGATATAGCCGATAAAAATTTTGACCAAAAAGTTGAACGTACAAAAAATAGACCTATAGCATCTGGTAAAGTATCAGTAAAACTTGCTTCAATTTATTCAATAGCATTATGTGGATTAGCCTTTTTGGTATTAATAAATTTTAACAAATTTACAATTTACATGGCTCTGTTATCAATGCCATTAGCATTTACTTATCCTTTGATGAAAAGAATTACTTACTGGCCACAATTATTTTTGGGGATTACATTTAATTATGGTCTAATCTTAGCTTGGATCTCTGTATCTAACGATATATCTTTAGTTTCTATAGCTTTTTATGTTGGAGCCATATTTTGGACACTCGGCTACGACACAATATACGGATTTCAAGATATTAAAGATGATGAAATTATAGGAGTAAAATCAACTTCAATTAAATTTAAGAATGATCCAAAAAAGTTTTTACTATTTTGCTATTTGATTTTTATTGTCTCATTAATTTTTATAGGAATAAAGATGAATTTTAAATTTTACTATTTTGTTTTTTTGACTTTGCCAGCAATACAACTTTTTATTTTTCAAATTAAAAAATTAGATATCTCAAACACATTTGATTGTTTAAATAAATTTAAAAGTAATAATTTTTTAGGAATGCTTGTGCTAATAAATATTTTTATTGGAAAACTAATTTAGAATATAAATGAATAATATTGTTATTTTAAAAAGACTTTATAATCAATATACCAGTAAATTTATAATTAAAATAGTTTTGGCTGCCTTACTGTCAGTATTAGTTGCAATAAGCACTTCTGCAACTGCATGGTTATTAGATCCAGCAATTGAAAAAATTTTCATAAATAAAGATCAAACTTTAATAATATTAATTCCATTTGCTATTATTTTAGCTTTCGCTACTAAAGGTATCTCACTTTATTTTGCAAAATTAATTATGATAAATGTAGGTGAAGAAGTAAAAAAAATAATTCAAATAGATATGCTTAAATCTTTTATTAAAGCAGATTCAGAAACTATAGAAAATAAACACTCAGGAAATTATATTTCAAATTTAAATTTTGATGTTCATCAAATAACAAAAATGTTATCTGAGGCATTCCTAAGCATGTTTAAGGATGGTCTTACATTAATAGGATTAATGATTGTAATGTTTTATCAAAACTGGAAGTTATCATTAATTGCAATAATCATGATACCTCTGGCATCTATAACTGCTAAAATTCTTGGTAAAAGAATGGGTAAAGTATCCACCCAAGCACAAGAGAAATCTGGAGATCTGAATAGATATTTAATTGATTTATTTAAAAATCATAAAATAATTAAAATTTTTCAAAGAGAAAATTATGAAAAATCTAGATCTGAAATATTTGTAAACAATCTAAAGGAAAAATCTGCAAAAATTGCTGCTGTGTATATTAGATCTGCACCAATAATGGAGGTTCTGACTGGAATAATGATCGCAATATTAATTTTTTATTCTGGAAAACTAATTATAAATGATGAATTAGGAATTAATAATTTTTTCTCATTTTTAGCTGCAATGATGTTGGCTTATCAGCCAGTTAAAACACTTACAAAGGTAAATGTTGCAATTGGTCAAGGTTTAGCAGCTGCAAAAAGAATTTTGCCTATAGTAGATATGAAAATCGAAATTAATTCTAATGAAAACAATAAAAACTTAGATTTAAAAGATGGTAATATTTTATTTAATAATATTAATTTTTCTTACAAATCAAATCTTGAAAATAAAGTTTTAAAAGATGTATCTGCTAAATTTTTAGGGGGAAAAATGACGGCTTTAGTCGGACATAGCGGATCAGGAAAATCAACTTTACTTAATATGATACCTAGAATTTATTCCCCAAATGAAGGTAATATCGAGATAGATCAACAAGACATTTCACAAATAAACTTAAATTCTTTAAGAAAAGAAATTTCAATTGTAGACCAAAATGTAACTCTATTTGATGATACTGTCTTGAATAATATCAAGTATGCAAATCCAGATGCTAGTTTAGAGGAAATTTATAAGGCAGCAGAAAATGCTATGTGTAAAGACTTCATTGAAAATTTAGATAATAAATATGAAACTAGAATTGGAGAAAATGGAGTTAAATTATCAGGAGGAGAAAAACAGAGATTGTCAATAGCTAGAGCATTTTTGAAAAAAAGTAAGATAATTTTACTTGATGAAGCAACATCATCACTAGATTCTGAAACAGAAGAAAAAATTCAATCTGCACTTAATAAACTTATATTAAATAAAACCACCATCGTAATAGCTCACCGATTATCAACCATTCTCAACTGTCATAAGATATATGTTGTTGATCAAGGCAAAATTATAGATTCTGGTAATCATAAAGATCTTTTGTCAAGTTCTAGTGTTTATAAAAATTTTTATGAAAGACAAATAAAACAAAATTGATGTATTTTATATACGGTATATTAACAAATATTTTATTTTTATTATCACCAGTAATTTTTGTTTTTAGAATTTTAAAAAAAAAAGAGGATATAAATAGATTTCAAGAAAAGTATTGTGTTTATTCAAAAAAAAATTTTCAAAAAACAATATGGTTTCATGCAGTTAGTGTTGGTGAATTAATGAGCATAATACCAGTTGTAAATAAACTAGAAAAAAATAAAAAAATAAAAAAAATAATCATAACTTCATCTACAATTAGTTCGTCAAAAATTTTCAAAAAACAAAAATTTAAAAAAACAATTCACAAGTTTTTTCCTTTAGATACTAACTTTTTGACAAAAAAATTTATCAATTTTTGGAAACCCGAGGTGGCAATTTTTGTAGATTCAGAAATTTGGCCAAATATGATTAAAAATTTAGAAAAAAATCAAATTCCAATAATTTTATTAAATGCGAGATTTACAAAGTCTAGTTTTAAGAAATGGTTGATTGTAAAAAGTTTTGCAAAAGAAATCTTTGGTAAAATTTCAATTTGTCTCCCCCAAAACAAAGAAACAAAAAAATATCTCAAAATTCTTGGCGTTAAAAAAATTATTTCAGCAGGAAATATAAAATACTATGGAGAAAAAATCCTCCTAAGTAAAAAAAATTTAGAATTATTCACAAATTTAAAAAAATTTAAAGTTTTGTGTGCTGGTAGTACTCATGATACTGAAGAAATATTAATATCTAAATTACACATCGAATTAAAAAAATATTTACCTAATTTGCTTACAGTTATAATCCCACGACACATTAATCGATCAGAAAATATAATTAATGATTTAGATAAATTTAAACTTAATGTGGTGAAACACTCCACAAAGAAAAAAATATCAAAAAAAACAGATATTTATTTGGTTGATACTTTTGGTGAAACAAAGAATTTTTATAATCTTTCTAACATTGCTTTCTTAGGAGGATCAATTGTAAAACATGGCGGGCAAAATCCATTAGAGGCTGCTAGATTGGGTAATTATATTATTAATGGACCTAATATAGGTAATTTTACAGAAATATACGACTATTTAAAAATAAATAAAATATCTTATACAACCTCAAAGATTTTAAAAATGAGAGATATAGTTTTGTCAAAAATAAATAAAAAACTACCATTCAGCAAAAGAAAAAAAATTTTTGATAATGGAAATAAAATTTTAGATAATAATGTTCATATTATCGAAAAATATATTCAATGATTTTCATGAAACCAAATTTTTGGCAAACAAAAAATTTTATATCTCTTTTGCTATTTCCTTTAACGTTAATTACTTTCGGTATTAATTTTTTAAAAAAATCTAATATTAAAAATCATTTTAAAATAAAAACAATTTGCATAGGAAATTTAAGTGCAGGAGGTACTGGAAAAACATCTTTGGCAGTAGAGTTAAATAAATTGCTTAGTGCTAAATTTAAAACTGTATTTATTAAAAAGAAATACTCAAATCAAAAAGATGAATATAATTTGCTAAAAAAAAGAGGTAAAATCATTTCATTAGAAAATAGAATAGATGCATTGAAAAATGCAGAAAAAAACTTTGATTTGGCTATTTTAGATGACGGCTTGCAACAAAAAAATATAGAATATGATTTAAAAATTGTATGTATTAATTCTTATGAGGGTTTTGGAAATAATTTTCTTTTACCAGCAGGTCCTTTAAGAGAAAATTCAAACGAATTAAAAAATTATGATATTGTTTTTCTTAATGGTTTTAAGAAAAATCAAAAATTAAAAAACAAAATTAAAAAAATAAATAATAATTTAAAAATTTTTGATGGAATATATGAACCTACTAATCTTAAAAAATATAATTTAAAAAATAAATTTTTATTTTTTTGCGGTATAGGAAATCCACATGAATTTGAAAATACCCTTAAAAAATTTAAGTTTAAAATAAAAGAAAAATTTATTTTTCCTGATCACCACAGCATGTCAGACGAAACAATAAATAATATAAAGAATATAGCAAATAAAAATAAGTTTAACATAATTACCACAGAAAAAGATTTTTTAAGATTAACTAAAAATCAGCAAAAGGGTATTAATTTTTTAAAAGTTAAATTAAAAATTAAAAATATAAGTAAGTTAAAAAAATTTCTTAAATCGAACATATGAAAAAAATTAACCATATAATTCAACTCGTTGTTATAAAAATTTTTTTTACCATCTTTAGAATTATTGGTTTCAGAGCATCTTCTAAGTTAGGATTTCTAATAGGTAAGTATTTTGGGCCAATTTTTAGATCAAAAGAGTTAATCATTAATAATCTTAAAAAAGCTAATATTGATAAAAAAAATAACTTTGAAAAAATAGCTTCAAATGTTCTTGGAAATTATGGAAGAATATTTTCAGAATATGTGCATTTAAAAAATTTTAAAAATAATAATTTACAAAAATATTTCTCAATAGAGGGACTAGATTATTTAAAAAATATTAAAAAGAACGGTGAAAAAGTTGTTTTTATATCAGGTCATTTTAATAACTTTGAGTTAATGGCAATGCAAATTCAAAAAGCAGGAGTTGATTGTGCTGCAATTTATCGACCACTTAACAATCCTTATTTAAATTCAATAATGGAAACAATTAGAACTAGAGATATTTGCAAAAATCAAATTAAAAAGGGTCGAGCTGGTACCAGGGAAATTATCCGCTTCATGTCAAAAGGTACCTCAATTGCTCTAATGATTGACCAAAGAGTAAGGGAAGGAGAAAAAATAAATTTTTTTGGAAATCCTGCAACTACAACAACAATTCCAGCACAATTAATAAAAAAATATGGATGTAATATTGTACCAATTTATATTGAAAGAAAAAAATCACACCATTTCAAAATGTATGTTTCAAAACCTCTCAAGATAAATAGATCAAGAAGTATTTCTGAAATTACTAATCATTTAAATACCATTCTTGAAAAAATGATATTGAAAAATGTTGACCAGTGGATTTGGACTCACGACAGATGGAAGGTATAATCAATTACTTTTCTTTTTCTCGTTGTAATGAAGCTTCAATATAAGAGTAATATGCCTCCTGTCTGTCCACGTTCCAGTAAGTTAAATTTTCTAACATAATTTTTTTACCTGAGATAGCACATATTACATGATCACCAGCTTCCAATACATTAAAGTTATTAGGTAGATATTTTAATTTAGCTAATTTATTTTTCATTTCTAAGATATATAAATAGTTATATGAAAATTGCAATTTTGGGTAGTGGAGGAAGAGAGCATGCTCTTACGTTTTCAATATCTCAATCAAATAAAGTTGAAAAAATTTACTGTATACCAGGTAATGCAGGAACATCTGAGCTAGCTGAAAATATTTCATTAAATATAAATGATTTTAAAAGAGTTTACGAATTCTTAAAAAAAAATAATGTTAATTTTGTTATTGTTGGCCCTGAAGATCCACTTGTAAATGGGATTGTGGACCATCTAGAAAAATTAGGTATTAAAGTTTTTGGACCAAATAAAATTGCTTCACAATTAGAGGGTTCAAAAATTTTCACAAAAAAACTTTGTAAAAAATATAATATACCAACTGCAGAATTTGGTATCTTTCAAAATGCTGATGACTCTTATAGATATATTGATAATGCAAAACACCCGTTAGTAATTAAAGCAGATAATTTAGCAGCCGGAAAAGGTGTTTATATTTGTAGAGAAAAAAATGAATCTTATTTAGCAGTAAAAGAAATATTTGATGGTAAGTTTGGAACTGCAAAAAATATTCTGTTTGAAGAATTTTTAGAAGGTGAAGAAATGAGTTATTTCATTATTAGCGATGGAAAAACATTTAAATATTTTGGCTCAGCTCAAGATCATAAAAGAGTTGGAGAAGCAGACAAGGGTAAAAACACTGGAGGGATGGGTGCATACTCACCATCGAGATTGTTTAATGAAGAATTAGAGCAAAAAATATTAGAAAAAATTATAAAACCAACTTTAAAAGGTATAAATGATTTGGGAACAAAATATAAAGGTTTTCTATATGCTGGATTAATGATTGTTGAAAATGAACCATTTTTAATTGAATACAATGTGAGAATGGGTGACCCTGAATGCCAAACAATTCTGCCAACTTTAGAAACTGATATCATCAAAATTTTTCAATCATGTATTGATGAAAAGCTTGATGAAATAGAAATAAAATGGAAAAATAAGAAAAGTTTGTGTGTCGTATTATGCTCAAATGGATATCCAGACGAATATGAAAAAAATATAATTATAAAAAATTTTGAGAAATTAAGTTTAAATGAAAATAATTATCTTTTTCATGCAGGAACAGAAAAAAAGGATAATAAAATTTATGCCGTTGGAGGAAGAGTATTAAATTTTATATCACTTTCTGAAAATTATATTGATGCTAGAAAAAATATCCATAAAAACCTAGAAACGTTAAAATGGAACAAAGGTTTTTATAGAAGAGATATTGGTTATAAAGTCATCGATAAATGAGAATTATTGCAGGCAACTTTAAAGGTAAAAAAATTCTTGAACCTAAGGATAAAAAAACTAGACCTCTAAAAGATTTAACTAAAGAGTCAATTTTCAATATTATTAATCATTCAAATAAGTTTTCAGTTAATCTCAAAGACTCAAATGTTTTAGATTTATTTTCTGGAACTGGATCTTTTGGTTTAGAGTGTTTATCAAGGAAAGTAAAAAAAGTAACTTTTGTAGAAAATTATAAGCATATATTACCAATATTAAAAAAAAATTTATTAAACTTAAAATCAATAAATAATTATCAAATAATTGAAAAAGATATTTTAAAATTGTCAGAAATAAACATTTTAAATCAAAAATTTGATATTATTTTTTTAGATCCTCCTTACAAAGAAAATAACATAAGCAATTTTTTGAATATAATAATCAAAACTAAACTTTTGAAAATTAATGGAATAATAATTATTCATAGGCATAAAAAAAAAATAGATATATTTCCAGACTCTTTTAAAATTATTGAAGAAAAAGTATACGGAATTTCAAAAATTATTTTTGGAACTTATCGCTGACTAAAATTTTTTTTGTTTCCGTTTTTATGAGTTCAACAGCTGGTTGATCAAAAGGGTTTATTTTTAAAGCCCTTCCAATTAAAATTGTTTCCAGAATAAAAAAAGTAAACAGCTCACCCAAAGTTTTTTCATCCCGCTTATTTACTTCAAAAGTTCTAAAAGGTATATTTTTTTTATTGAATATATTTTCTGTAGCATTTTTTTGAGTAAAAATAATTTTATCTAGATTTTTATTTTTTAAATATTTGTTTGATGAAAGAATTTTATTATTATTAATTTTAATAGAATTATTCTCTTTGACATAAAAAAAAGTAAAAAAATTGTTTTTAAAGCCATCTAAATACAGCTGCATTACACTGTGATTATCTTTTGGCATATTTGAAACCACTGGCAAAATACCTATAGATTTTTTTCCAAGACTTTCGGCAACCAATTGTTGATACCAATTAAAGAGATTGGTAGATTTTTCGTCATAATTAATAATTATCGAATTAAACTTTTTAATTTTTATAAAATGCAGTATTGCTTCTACGTTATTAACTAAATAATTCAGATATTTTTTATTTTTTATTAAATTGTTTAATTGTTTGAATTTCGAAATATTTAAACCCATTAATTCAGCTGGCAACATACCAACTTCTGATAAGACTGAATATCTACCACCAATATAATTATTATGATGGATAATATCTGACTTAAGTTTTTGTGCTAAGGTGTTAAGGTAACTTTTTTTATTCTCTGTTATAAAAATAGATTTCTGGCTGTTATTAATTAAAATATTTGTATTTAATATAGTTTCTATGGTATTTCCGGATTTAGATACAACTACATTTAAATACTTAGTTCTATCTTTTTTTCTTTTTAAAGATTGTAAATTATCAATAAATAAAAAATTTTTTTTTATTTTAGATTTTAAAAAATCATAAATTGCTTGCGTCCCTAAAGTTGAACCACCCATACCAATGACTCTAAAATCTAAAAATTTTTTATATTTTAATAAATTCTTTCTTTTAAAATTATTTGTATAATTTTCGGTTAGGGAATTAATTACTTGATTTTTTTCATTGATAAGAGAGTTTAGATATTTACTAATCCCTTTTTTTTTAATTTTTACTTTAAACTGCTTAAATTTAATATTTTTTGTTAGCATCAATCAGTTTTTATTTTACCTAAGATTGATCCCTCCAAATCTGGACTAGAAACATTACTATTATCATCTGTTTTTTGTTTGCTTATTAAATTTTTAATATTGTTTTCTTTAATTTCGACTTTATCATTCTGATTTTTTGGAATTGGTAATTCAGTAAATTCTGGTGGCATAACCAATGGTGATTTTTTTTCTACTAAAAATTCGTCACTACTATTTTTTTTTGGATTTTGGAAACCTTTTTTAATTGTTCCACAGGAATTAAAAAGTAATAGAATTAAATATAGGGATAAAAATACTTTAATTTTTTTCATGAGGTTAGTTTAGGTTTATCAACAATTTCTAAAATAATCATCATTATTACACCAAAAGTTATAAATATGTCAGAAACATTAAAAATAAACCAATGGAAACTTCCTATATGGAAGTCAATAAAATCTGGAACAGCTTTATAAAGTATTCTATCAAAAGCATTTCCCAATGCTCCTCCTAAAATCATTATTAATGCAAGTTTTTTTAAACCGTAGCTTTTTAATGTCATAATAAAAATAAAAAAAATAATTAAAATTATAAAAATTGTCAAAAAATTATATAAATTTGCTTGATTAAAAGATAAAAGTCCAAATGCAATTCCTTCATTCCATATTAAACTAATATTCAAATATTTTGAGGTAAATATTTCAGACCCAGAAAATTTTTTATCTAAATTAATTACATAAATTTTAGAAATTCTATCAATCGAGAAAATTAATAATAAATTTATTAATAAACTTTTGTGTAAATTTACAATCATTAAGGGTGTCTTGGGCAAGTACCTTCGTTTATTTTCCAACAAACTGGACACTTGGTTCCTTTTGCTTTAGTTGTGATTGCTGTTGTCTCAACATCTTCTTTATAACTAACGTCAGCTTTAGAAGTAATACAGAGTTCAGAAAAATCTGTGTTTTCTACAAGATTTTTTAACTTTTGATTTAGCTGTATTTTTAAATCTGCTTCTAGACTTGATCCAATTTCTTTACTAGCTCTTTTTTCTTCAATACTTATGTTACAAACATTTCTAATTTTAATTAATTCATTCCATTTTTCGCTAAGTTTTTGATTTTGAAATTTATCAGGAAATTCTGTAAATTTTTCAAGGTGAATACTTTTTTGATCTTTAAATAACAATTTAAAAATTTCTTCTGTTGTAAAAGACAAAATAGGAGCAAACCATTTTAAAAGTGAATTTAAAATTATATTAAGAAGTAAAATAGTTGATTTTCTTTTCTTTGAGTCTAGAGGGTCGCAATAAAGATTATCTTTTCTAATATCAAAATAAAAAGCAGATAAATCAACAGTGCAGAAATTTAATAATTCTTTGTATAAATTATGGAAATCATAATTATTAAAATATTTTTTAAAATTATCGTTTAAAATATAAATTTTATGGAGCATCAATTGCTCTAACTCAGGTAATACACTTACATCTAATGTATCAAAGTTTATTGTTTCAAAATTATCATTTATATTTCCTAGTAAATATCTGAAAGTATTTCTGATTTTTCTATAAGACTCTGCGTGTTGATCTAAAATAGAATAATCTATTCTCAAATCCTCTGCATAATTTGAAGATGCTACCCAAATTCTTAAAATATCAGCACCATACTTTTTCAAGATATCGTCAGGTGCAATTACGTTTCCTAACGATTTTGACATTTTTAGACCTTTGCCATCTACAACAAAACCATGTGATAATATCGACTCAAATGGAGCTGTACCTCTAGTTCCACAGGACTCTAGCAGAGATGAGTGAAACCATCCCCTGTGTTGATCTGAACCCTCTAAATACATTGACGCTGGCCATTTTAAATCCTCTCTTTTTTCCAATACAAAAGAATGAGTTGAGCCACTATCAAACCAAACTTCAACGATGTCACTTAATTTTTCATAATCTTCAGCTTTATATTTTTTGCCTAAAAATCTTTGAGGATCATCTGAAAACCAACAATCAGAACCTTCTTTTTCATAAATTGATGCAATATTTTCTGTAACATCATCGTCTGCTAAAATTTCTTTAGTTTTTTTGTTCACAAAAATTGGAAGAGGAACACCCCAAACTCTTTGTCTTGAAACACACCAATCAGGTCTCGTTTCAATCATTGATTTTAATCTTTCTTTACCTTTGTTTGGATAAAAAGTAGTTTCATCAATAGCCTTTAATGCTTTATCTCTTAATTTATGACTTTCCATTGAAATAAACCATTGTGGTGTAGCTCTATGAACAAGTGGAGCTTTAGATCTCCATGAATGTGGGTATGAATGAACTAACTCACCATTAAATAATAAGTTTTTTTGTTCTTTAAGTTTTTCAATTACAATTGGATTAGCTTTAAAAATATGAATTCCTTCAAATAATTTAACATTGTTTGTATATTTTCCATCTCCATCGACAGTTTCTATAGCTTTAATATTGTTATTCAAACATAAATTAAAGTCATCAGGTCCATGACTTGGTGCACAGTGAACAATTCCAGTTCCTTGCTCGATTGTTACAAATCTAGCTTCTAACATTGGGATATCATAATCATAACCAAGATTTAAAAAAGGATGACTACAAATTGTGTTCCTAAATTCTTTACCTTTAAATGTAGTAATTTTTTTATAATTTTTTAATTTACACTCTTTAACAACTGACTCTAACAAAGCATCTGCAATAATAATTTTTCTATTTTTAAAGTCGCCATCATCATTTATTTCTAATGTTACATAATCAAGAGACTCATTAAATGCTAAAGCTTTATTTGCTGGTATTGTCCATGGAGTTGTTGTCCAAATAATTATTTCACTTCCTACTAAATCTTTCAAATCAGATGATTTAACTTTAAATGATGTATAAATTGTATCTGATTTATGATCTTGATATTCTACCTCAGCATCAGCAAGTGCCGTTTTTTCAACCGTCGACCATAAAACTGGTTTAAAACCTCTATATAGACTTCCCTCTTTTAAAAATTTACCTAGCTCTCTAACTATCTGTGCTTCTGCATCAAAGCTCATTGTTGAGTAATAATTTTCCCAATCTCCAATGACACCTAATCTTTTAAATTGACTTTTGTGAATTTCAATCCATTGCTCTGCAAATGCCCTGCATTCTTTTCTAAACTCAACTATTGGAACTTCGTTTTTATTTTTTTTGTTTTTTTTATACTGTTCTTCGATTTTCCATTCAATGGGCAAGCCATGGCAATCCCAACCTGGAACATAAATTGAGTCTTTTCCATCCATTTGATGAAATTTTACAATTATATCTTTTAAAATTTTATTTAGAGCTGTTCCCATATGGATATTTCCATTTGCGTAAGGGGGTCCATCATGCAGAACGAATTTCTCTCTACCTTTACTCTCATTTCTTAATTCATCATAAAGATTTATATTTTTCCAATATTCAAGAATTTCAGGCTCTCTACTTGGTAAGTTAGCTTTCATGGAAAAGGCTGTTTTTGGCAGGTTTATTTGTGATTTACTCATTTAGTCTTTTTCGCAACGTTTAAATCCTTTTTAATTTGATCACTTAATTGATTAACATTTTTAAATTTTTTTTCTTTCCTTATAAACTTTAAAAACTCTACTGATAAAAGCTTATTGTAAAGATTTCCAGAAAAATTAAATAAATGAACTTCTAATAATATTTTTTTTTGATTAAATGTTGGTCTATATCCAAGATTAGCTATTCCTTTTAGATATTTGTCACTATTTTTCCTTAATACTTTAACAGCATATACTCCTGGTTTTGCTAGAACGTAATCTTGAATATCTATATTGCATGTTGGAAAACCAATTTTTTTTCCTACTTGTCTTCCTTTTTTAACAACTCCCTGTATTGTCCAATTTCTATTCAATAGTTTATTTGCTTTATCTAAAAAACCTCTTTCTAAAAGAATTCTTATTAAAGACGAAGATACAATTTTTTTACTTTTTATTAATGGCTCTGGTTTAATAACTTTATAATTAAATGATTTCTCATATTTTCTCAACAAATTAACATCACCTTCTCTTTTATTTCCAAATCTAAAATTATTACTAACAAAAATAAATTTGGAACGTAATTTTTTATTTAAAATTTGAGAAACAAAGTTTAGTGCTTTAGTTTTTGAAAATTTTTTATCAAATTTTTTTGTGATAACAAAATCTACTTTTAAAGCACTAAGTAATTTAATTTTTTGATCAATATTGGTAAGTCGAAAATTTTTTAATTTTGTATTGAAGAACATTTTTGGCATCGGATTAAAATTTACAACACCAATCTTTAAATTATATTTTTTCTTATATGAATGCGCTAATCGAAATAATTTTTGATGTCCTAAATGTAAGCCATCAAAATTACCTATTAAAATAATTGATCCTCTGTGTAATTTTTTAATATTAAAATTTGTATAATGTTTTACCATTTTAAATCTGATTGAATAAAATTAACTATCGCTTCATACTCTTTTGAAACGTCTTGGATACCTTTATTTTTTATTTCATTTCTATGTATTCCATTACTAATTAATAAAGAATCATAATTTAAAAGATTTGCACCTTTGATATCAGTATTTAAATTATCACCAATTGCTAAAATTTTTTTATTTTTATTGTCAGTTGACTGATTATAGACCTCTGGATGTGGTTTTCCAAAATATACTACTTCTCCACCCATTTTTTCAAAAACCATTGCAACTGAACCTGCACACAACTCTCTAACTTTACCACGATCAACTATTAAATCTGGATTTGTACAAATCATTTTTTTAGTAATATGTTTTTCAAATAAATCTTTGTAAAATTTTAAATCCTTATCATGGTCATCAAATAACCCTGTACACAACAAATATTCACTATCGCTAATATCTTTACACTTATTTTTCTCAAATAAATAAAATAAATCAAAATCTCTAGGTGGACCTATGTGGTAAAACTTTTTCGATAAGTAAGATTTTTTCAAATAATTCAATGCTGCCTCTCCTGATGTAAATACGTGATCTCTAAGTACTTTATCCATGCCCATCTTTTCTAAAAAATTTTGTACAGTTTTATTTGGTCGTGGGGCATTTGTTAAAAGTACTAGCATTTTCTTTTTTTTTAAAAGTTCATTTAAAACAGCTATTGCTTTTTCATGAAGATTAACCCCATTATGAACAACACCCCATAAGTCTATATAAAAAAGATCATAATTATCAGCAATTGATTGTAAGCCATTTAAATCTAAATTTTTGGTCATATTTTAAGGTATAAACCATAAAATCCCGAATTTACTAGCAATATTAATATCCTAAAGATTTTCTGATCTTGAAATAGACGGTGAAATATCTATATGAAGTTCATATTTGTAAAGATTTATTAAGGAGAATTTATGAAATTTAAACCGTTACATGACAGAGTTTTAATCGAAGTTTTAGACAGCAGTGAAAAAACTGCTGGAGGTATAATTATCCCTGACACAGCTCAAGAAAAACCTCAAGAAGGTAAAGTGGTTGCTATTGGTGGTGGAGCAAAAACTGAAGATGGAAAAATAATTCCAATGGATGTCAAAGTTGGTGATAAAGTTTTATTTGGCAAATGGTCAGGAACTGAAGTCAAAATTGATGGTAAAGAATACAGCATAATGAAAGAGTCAGACATTATGGGTATTACAACTAAGTAATTTAATTTAAAGGAGAAATATAATGGCAAAAGTTGTTAAATTTGATGCTGAAGCAAGAGCAGCAATGATTAGAGGTGTAAATATCTTAGCTGATACTGTTAAAGTAACTTTAGGACCAAAAGGAAGAAACGTAGTAATGGATAAATCTTATGGTGCACCTAGAATTACTAAAGATGGTGTTTCTGTAGCTAAAGAAATAGACCTTGAAGATAAGTTTGAAAATATGGGAGCACAAATGGTTAAAGAAGTTGCTAGTAAAACTAACGATGAAGCTGGTGATGGAACTACTACTGCAACTATACTTGCCCAAGCAATTGTCAAAGAAGGTGTGAAGTATGTAACAGCTGGAATGAATCCAATGGACGTTAAAAGAGGAATCGATGCTGCTGTAGAAACAGTGAAAGAAAGCCTGGTTGCATCTGCAAAAAAAGTAAAAGATAGTGATGAGATTGCTCAAGTAGGAACTATTTCAGCAAATGGTGACAAAGAAATTGGAACGATGATTGCAAAAGCAATGCAAAAAGTTGGAAATGAAGGGGTAATTACTGTTGAAGAAAATAAAGGTATCGAAACAGAATTAGATGTAGTTGAAGGTATGCAGTTTGATAGAGGTTATCTATCACCATATTTTATTACTAACAGTGATAAAATGACTACAGAATTAGAGAATCCTTTTATTTTATTACATGAAAAGAAATTAACTAATTTACAGCCAATGGTTCCTCTTTTAGAAGCTGTTGTTCAAGCTGGTAGACCATTAATGATTATTTCTGAAGATGTTGAAGGTGAAGCTTTAGCTACTTTAGTTGTAAACAAACTAAGAGGTGGTTTAAAGGTTGTAGCTGTTAAAGCTCCAGGATTTGGTGACAGAAGAAAAGCTATGCTTGAGGATATTGCTATTTTAACAGGAGGTCAGGTTATATCTGAAGACCTAGGTATCAAACTTGAAAATGTTAAACTTGATGATCTTGGGTCTTGTAAAAAGATAAAAGTTGATAAAGATAATAGTACTATTGTAAATGGAAGTGGTAAAAAATCTGACATTGAAGCAAGATGTGCATCTATCAAACAACAAGTTGAAGAAACCACTTCTGATTATGACAGAGAAAAACTTCAAGAGAGACTGGCTAAGTTAGCTGGTGGAGTTGCAGTTATCAAGGTTGGTGGTGCAACTGAAGTTGAAGTTAAAGAAAGAAAAGATAGAGTTGAGGATGCTTTGAATGCGACCAGAGCTGCTGTTGAAGAAGGTATTGTGACAGGTGGTGGTTGTGCTCTTCTTTATGCTGCACAAGAACTTGATAAAGTTAAAGCAAAAGGTGATGATCAAAAAGCAGGTGTGGATCTTGTAAGAAAAGCATTGGAGTCTCCTATAAGACAAATTACCAAAAATGCTGGTGTAGATGGTTCGGTTGTAGTTGGTAAATTATTGGAGCAAAAGAAAAAAACTCATGGTTATGATGCTCAAAGTGAAGAGTATTGTGATATGTTTGCAAAAGGTATCATTGATCCGGTTAAAGTTGTGAGAACTGCTCTACAAGATGCTGCTTCAATTGCTGGATTATTAGTAACTACAGAAGCAATGATTGCTGATAAACCAGAGGAAAAAGATGCTGCTGGCGGAATGCCTGGTGGAATGCCTGGTGGTATGGGCGGCATGGGAGGAATGGGTGGAATGGGTATGTAATCCCTCATTTTTTAAAAACAAAATTTAAAAGGCCATCTCAAGATGGCCTTTTTTTTATATAAAGTTTAATCATGTCAAAGAGATATAGTGGTAAATCATTTAAGGACTCTAGTGTTAAAAAAAAACCTAAATTGAGCTTTAAAGAAAAAAGAAAACTGAAAAAAGATAAGCAAAAAAAGACAAATTAACCCTGAATTTTGAAAATTATTCAAGCCAGTTATGAGTTTTTTTGAGTTTTAATATCCTTTTAAATATGTATAAGAGCCAGAATTTATGAGCAATAATATCAGAAACATCACAATCATTGCCCATGTTGACCATGGCAAAACCACTCTAATTGATAATTTAATGAAACAGAGCGGTTCATTTAGAGACAATGAAGTAGTTGATGAAAGATTAATGGACTCGGGTGAGCTCGAAAAAGAAAGAGGAATTACAATTTTAGCAAAACCTGCTTCAATTAATTGGAACAATTCAAGAATAAATATAATCGACACTCCAGGCCACAGAGATTTTGCTGCTGAAGTTGAAAGAGTTTTAAGTATGGCAGATGGAGCCTTGTTATTAATTGACTCTGTGGAAGGTGTTATGCCTCAAACAAAATTTGTATTATCCAAAGCGCTTAAACAAGGATTGAAACCAATTGTTGTTATTAACAAATTAGATAAAGCCGATCAAAGGGCTAATGAAGTTTTAGATGAAACATTTGATTTATTTGTTAGCTTAGATGCAAATGAAGAACAGTTAGATTTTCCAGTTCTATATGCAAGTGGAAGATCAGGTTGGGCAGATCATGAAGTTGATGGTCCAAGAGAAAATTTAAATCCTTTATTAGATTTAATTATTGATCATGTAATACCTGCTGAACTAGACAAAACTAAACCTTTTGCAATGTTGTCAACGCTACTTTATGCGGACAGTTTTTTAGGTAGAAGTCTGGTGGGAAGAATTACACAGGGTACTGCGAAAGCTAATCAATCTATAAAAGCAATTAATTTAAGTGGTCATAAAGTTGATGAAGGAAAATTAACTAAAATTTTTAGATATGAAGGAACTAAAAAAGTTCCAATAGATGTTGGTGAAGCTGGCGATATTGTGGTTGTTGCTGGATTAGAAAAAGCAAATGTTGCTGATACCATATGTGACCTAGAGGTAAACGATCCTATCCCTGCTACTCCGATAGATCCTCCTACAATGTCGATTACAATTACTGTAAATACTTCACCTTTAGCTGGAACTGAAGGTAAAAAACTAACCAGTACGCAAATAAGAGATAGATTAGTTCAAGAAGCCCAAAATAACGTTGGAATTACATTTTCTGAAAACGAAGGAAAAGACTCTTTTGTGGTGAGTGGAAGAGGTGAGTTAATGTTGGAAATTCTTTTAACTCAAATGAGAAGAGAAGGTTTTGAAATGACAGTTAGTCCTCCAAAAGTATTATATAAAACTAATGAAAGTGGAAATAAACTTGAGCCAATTGAAGAAATTACTATGGACCTTGATGAAGAACATTCTTCAAAAGTAATTGATTCAATGAACAGAAGAAAAGGTAAACTAATAGAATTAAAAGATACTGGAACAAATAAAAAAAGATTAATTTTTCATGCGCCTACTAGAGGGTTAATGGGCTACACTAGTAGATTTCTTACGCTTACAAAAGGCAATGGAGTGATAAATAGAATATTCCATAGCTATGGTCCTTTTGAAGGAGAAATGGAAGGTAGAAGAAATGGAGCATTAATCTCTATGGAACAAGGAAAAGCTGTTGCATTCGCGATATTTAACCTACAAGCAAGAGGAGAAATGTTTGTAACTCATAATGATGCTGTTTATCCTGGAATGATAGTTGGTCTTTCACCTAAACCAGGTGACATGATAATTAATGTTATGAAAGGTAAAAAGTTAACAAATATGAGAACTCAAGGTACTGATGAAAATGTTGTGCTTACACCCGTCAGAACAATGTCTATTGCTGAACAATTAAGTATGCTTAATACTGATGAAGCTTTAGAGATAACTCCAGACTCTTGTAGATTGAGAAAAGCAATTCTTGATCCACACGAAAGAAAGAAAAGCGAAAAAGCTACGGCTGCAGCCTAATCAAAAGTTTTATCAACTAAATAAAGTCCTAAAGCAACACATGGGCCTATACCAAATGCAAACAATAATGTTCCAATCCCTACTGTTCCTCCTAAATACCATCCAATACTAACAACTGAAATTTCTAATGTTGCTCTTACAACAGCTATAGGAAAATTAGTTAATTTTTGTAATCCTATCATTAGTCCATCTCTTGGACCGGCTCCTAAATTTGATATTAAGTAAATACCACCACCTATTCCAACCATCATAACAGAAATTACAGCTAATAATAATTGATGAATATAATTTTGTGGTGTTGGAACATACTTGATACAAATATCAATCATAATTGCAATTATCAGAGCATTAAATATTGTACCCATGCCTGGTCTTTGCCCAAGAGGTATCCATAAAATTAAAACAGCAATACTTATTAATAATGTAATAGTTCCAATACTTAAATTAACATTTAAGGAAATACCTTGAGCTAAAACACTCCAAGGAGAGGCTCCTGTGAATGAAACAATTAACAATCCTTCACCTAACCCAAATAAAGACAAACCAAAACATAAGAAAAAGAATGTAGAAAACTTTGGTTTAAAATTAAATGGTTTTTCTGAGCTCCATTTTACTTTTGGAATTTTTTTAATTTTTAAAAACATAATTGTAATAAACTATATCTATTAATGAAAAATTTTTATATTGTAACTAACAAATGAAAAGGTTTGCAGTTATTTTACTTGTTGTATTTTTCTCATCAATTTCTTTAGCTCATATTGGTCATTATAACAAATTTGATAAAATAGAAATGGAGATCTTAAGAAATGATGAAGTAATTGGGTATAACAATTATTTTTTTAAAAGAGACGGTAAAAAAACGATAGTAAAAAATCAATATAAATTTGAGGTAAAATTACTATCTGCAACAATATTTAAAGTAGAGGGATATGGGGAAGAAATTTATTTAAAAGATAATTTAATATCTTTTCAATCAAAGACACTTCAAAATAAAAAAGAAAAATTTGTAAACTTAAAACTGGATAAAAATAATAAAAAGTTTGACATTAAGGGATCTTCATATTCAGGTGAAGCTTCTATAAAAAATATTATTGGAAATTGGTGGAGTCATAGAATTTTACAAGCAGAAAGCCAAATAAGTCCTATTTCTGGAAGTATAAAAGAACAAATAGTTACTTTTATTGGTAAAGAAAATATTTCAATTAATGGTAAACAATACGAAGCAGATCATTTCAAACTTACATCTAAAGATATGTCTCTTCCTGAAGATAAACAATTAAATTTTGACATTTGGCTTGATAAAAAAACTTTGGTTATTGTCAAAGTTACATATGAGAGAATGGGAAATTGGGAATATCGTTTAAAAAATCTTAAATAAAATTATTTATTAATTTTTTTATAAAGATCATTTGCACTTATCCATCCAGCCTCTACTCTAGGACCTACAAACCAATCTGCACACACACCTAAATTTAATTTAGTATTCCAATAACTTTTAACTTTTAAAGATCTAGAATTTGAAGAATATTTCCAACCATGATTTAATGTAGTTAATATTTTTGTTTTTTTAATTCCAGTAAGTTTAAAAAATCGATCAATCAAAATCTTTGAATTTTTTTCTTTATTTTCTCTATTTTTATTTATTTTCTTATTTGCCCATAGATTTGTGCTTTGTAAAGTCCATAAATCATTATTACTTTTAAATCTTTTTTTACTATTTTCTTTAGCAGCCCAGCCTAAAATTTTGTCATCAAATAAGTAACTTGATATGTTTTTATTTGTTTTTTTTATTTCAATCATAACTGTAATATTTGCATCCATTTTAATTTTTTGCTTGATAAACGGATTTTTTATAATTTTTTTTGATAATTTTTTTAATTGCGGGAATGGGCAAGTTAATACTAATTTATCATAATATTTTGTTTTATTATTCTTAAAGACTAGCTTCCATTTTTTGTTTACAAATTTAATCTTCTCTAACTCACTTTGAAAATTACAATTTATATTCTTTATTAAATGTTTGCTAATATCATTGTTGCCTTTGCTGCCAATTATTTTAACATGATTTATATTTTCTTTTTTTAACTTATGTAAAAAAACATGTTTGCCACCCCATTTTTTAAGAATTTTTTTTTTACGTAAATTTGTAATAAATTTTTTAAATTGAATTGTTTTTGGAGAAATATATTGTGCCCCGTGATCAAATCCTTTTGTCTTATTTAATCTTTTAAAAGAAGATCTACCACCTGGACCTCGAGCTTTGTCATAAATGTGTACAGAATTTTTTTTACTTAACAAATTAGCTATTGTTGCTCCAGAAATTCCAGAGCCAATTACACAATAACTACTCATTTTCCTGCAACAGTCATGCCTTCTATCATCATAGTTGGTGAATTGACTGAATATTCGAATTCTAAATCATTAGCTAAAATAATATTTTTGAACATATCCTTAAAGTTACCAGCAATTGTTATTTCATTAACAGGATATTTAAATTCTCCATCTTCAACTAAAAAACCAGTTGCACCTACTGAATAATCTCCAGTTACAATATTAGATCCATGACCAATAGTTTCGGTAATATATAGACTTCTTGAATTTTTTTTCATAAGATCCTCATAGCTTATATTTCCTTTTTCAAAATATAAATTGGTAGTTCCACCACTTCTTCCATTTGATTTTAAATTTAGTTTTTTTCCATTGTATGTGTCGACAAGATAATTTTTAAGTATTCCATCCTTTATAAGTTGTAGTGTATTTGAATTTACACCCTCTGAATCAAAGTTTTGAGAACCCATTCCTTTAATAATATCGGGTTTATCAATTACATTTATCGAATTAGCAAAAACCTGTTCATCAATTTTATCCTTTAAAAATGAAGTACCTCTTGCAATCGCGGAGGCAGATATTGCGCTTGCAAAAGTACTTAACATTCCCTTTGAAATTCTTTTATCAAAAATTATGCTAATCTTCTCACTTCCAATTTTTTTAGGGCTCAATTTTCTAATAGTTTGCTTGGCGGCTTTATTTCCGAGATCTGTTGCTTGCTTAATATCAGACAAATGACGTTTGCTAAAAAACTCGTAGTCTCTTTCCATGCTATTTTTGTCTTTTGCAACTGTTACACAAGAGGCCGCAAAAGAAGAAGTTTTATAACCGTCACAAAAACCGTCACTATTTGCTAATATAAAATTTGATTTATTTTCAGTGAAACTAGATTCAGTATTTATGATTTGATTATTTGATGAAGCAGACTCCTCTAAATCTTTTAAATATTTTATTTTTTTATCGTTTTCGAATCTTGTTTCATCATACAAATTAAGACTACTAATTTGTTTGGCTAATAAATTTTTATCAGGCAAAGAATTAAATTCATCCTCTGGTGTAATTTTTGTAGTTTCAAAGCACTTTTCAATTAAAGTTTTTATATTTTCATCAAGTAAATTTGATGATGAAATTGATGATCTTCTTTTACCTAAATAAGTTTCTATACTTAATGCCAATCCATCTGATCTATCTGAAGCTTCTAGGGATTTATTTCTAAAATTAACTGTTTCTGAAATTGAGTGACCAACTGTAACACTTGCATCAGTTGCTCCCATTTTTTTTGCCAAATCTAAACAATATGAGGCTTTAGATTTTAGAAATTCTTGATCCTTAACCATAATTATTTAAAGTTTTGTTCCACCAACTGTCATTTTATCGATCAAAATTGAAGGTTGAGCAACTCCCACAGGAACTCCTTGCCCTGCTTTTCCACAAGTTCCTATGCCTGGGTCTAACATCATATCGTTTCCTACCATCGATACCTCTTTAAGTATTGATGGTCCATCACCAATAAGTGTTGCACCTTTAATTGGAGATCCAATTTTACCATTATTTATTTCGTAAGCCTCAGTACAATTAAATACAAATTTTCCAGATGTGATATCCACCTGGCCACCTCCAAAACTTACTGCAAAAATTCCTTTATCAACAGATTTGATCATTTCATCTTGAGTTTGATTGCCACTTAACATCATTGTATTTCTCATTCTTGGCAAAACAATATGTCTATAATTTTCTCTTCTTCCAGATCCAGTAGATCTTGTATTCATTAATCTTGCATTGTGCCTGTCTTGCATAAAATTTTTAAGAATACCATTTTCAATTAAAACTGTTCGCTCAGTTGGTGTTCCCTCATCATCAATAGTTAAACTGCCTCTTCTATTATCTATCGTACCATCATCAACAATTGTTACTCCCTCACTTGCAACTTTTTCTCCAATAAGATCATGAAATGCTGATGTTTTTTTTCTATTAAAATCTCCTTCTAGACCGTGACCAATTGCTTCATGAATTAATATAGCAGGCCAACCAGGTCCTAAGACCACTTTCATCTCACCAGCAGGTGCTGGTTTGCTCTCTAAATTTACTGATGCAATTCTAAAAGCCTCTTCACAAACATTCTTCCAATTATCATTTTTTAAATAATCGTCATAAGATTGTCTGCCACCAATTCCATATACTCCCGTTTCTTTTCTTCCATTTTTTTCCAACATTACAGAGACATTAAATCTAATTAATGGACGTACATCGGTGAGTGCTTCTCCACCTGATCGAATAATTTCAATTGATTTTTGTTCTCCAGCAAAACTAGCAGTCACTTGTTTTACTGATCCATCTTTTTTTCTTAAAAAATCATTTACTTTATTTAAAACTTCTAATTTCGAGTCTAAAGTTTTTTGTTCAATTGGATTAATATCTTCATAAAATTTTTTGTTAGATTTTGGAATTTCATAATTATATGTGCCTTTAATTGATTTAAGAGTTGATTTAAGATTTTCTGAGGAGTTTTTTAGTGAATCTTTTGATATTTCGTTTGAATATGAATAGGCAACAACCTCGTTTGAAATAGCTCTGAAGCCAAATCCTAAATCAGAACTATAATTTGAGCTTTTTATTTTATTGTCATCTAACAAAATTGACTCTGATTTAGACTCCTCTAAATAAAGCTCACCATCATCACAATTATTTAGTGTTTCAGATACTATTTTATCTGCATCTTGTCTTGTTAAATCAGATTTGTTAAAGAAATTACTCATCCATCTTAAATAGTGGTTTGTTGATAATTTTCAACTGATCATTTTACGCATGTACAATTTATCACTAAAAGTTAATTATTGTTAAATGAAAGTATTTTTTAATAACTCTTGTAAAATCTGTAGATCAGAAATTAACTTATATAAAAAAGAAAATATCAAAGATATTGACTGGATAGATATAACAAATAACTCAGATGCTGAAAAAGAAACATCTAGAAATGATAAAGAATTATTAAGAAGATTACATGTTAAGGAGAATGGTAAAATTATTCAAGGTGCAGAGGCATTTCTTTATGTTTGGAAAAAAATTCCAAAATATAAATTTTTATATAAATTTTTCAAACTACCAATAATTTTCACAATCTTTAAATATGGTTATGAGATAATTGCCTTTTTTTTATATTTAAAAAATAAAAAACAACTTAAAAAACTAAGTTAAGAAAAATATTAAAAATTCACTGAGTAAAGACATGGATAACAAGAACATAATTAATAAAATTGAGTACATTAGAGTTATAACTCTATTTCTTTTTCTTCTCAGTCTAACAAAAGTTTTATCATCAAGATCTGAGATATCTCTTTCACCTATAACTGGATAATCATAACTCCATCGCCATGTTGATTGGCCTAATCTAGAGTCAAGACTGTTAAAATATCTTATCCATGCAAGAACATATCTAAATACTAAATATAAAATTATCATTAATGCAGATGAAAATAACATTCTAAATGATACTTAATAATTTAAGATAATTTAATTGATATTTTTGGCTCTTTTTCTTCCGATTAATTGAGTAAGTGCGTCAACCATAGTATCTGAAGCCTTAAATATTTCATTATTTTTAAATTCATGAGAAATATTTTTTTCTGGGTTAGTTTTATCTTCAATAACTATTCCTTCATCAGGCGAATTATTTTTTATATAAATTAACAAAAGCCACTCATCATCTGAAGCTTCATCCCACTTAACAAATATTTCTCCAGTTTCGAACCTTCTGTCTATACATCTGAAGATAGACATGTGCCTTGTTATGTGTCTTTTGTTTAATTGAAATACTAAGCTACTAGCACTTCTGTAAAAACTTTCGAGAGCAAACTCAATTTTTTGTCTAGCTAAAGTATATTCTTTTTCTTTTTGTAGAAGTGTTTCTCTATCTTCGTCTCCGTGAATTTTTACTCCTAAAGCCTCTACTCTTTCCCTAATTTTTTGATCTCTAATAATTCGATATTTTTCTTTTAGTTTTTCTATTCTTTGTTGTAAGCCGGCATAATCCTCTCTCTTTTCTCTTAAGGAAATTTTTTCTAATTTTTCTAATTCTTTTACCTCTCTAACTCTAAATTTTTCAATTTGCTTATCTAATTTTAATTGTTGTAAAAATTGCTTTTGTTTTTCTGCTTGTTCAATTCTTAAAAGAGCTTGTTCTTTTTTTAAAAATAATTTTATTTCTTTTGTTCTTTGTTTTTCTAACCTAATTTCATCTTTTAGTGCCTGTTCTTTTAATTTGACCTTTAATTCAGCCTCTTTTTGTTTTTCTTTTGCAATTTCAATCTTTTCTGATCTCTCTTTTTCTTGTTTTTCTAATTTTAACCTTCTTGCTTCATCCTTTTTAAGCACTCTGTATTGAGAAATTGTATCTGCTATTTTGTCAAAAAATGCTTGAATATATTTTTCAAAACCTAAATTTATTTTAAACTTTATTTCGGGTTTTAAAGAATTTTGAAAATTTATTAACTTTAAAAGAAAACCTGTTTGCTTTGGTTTAATTGATTTAAATTTTTTTATTACTTTTTTTGTTTTTTTAATTTTACTTTTTTTTGGAATTTTTTTTCGTGTTACTTTTGTTTTTTTTACATTTGTTTTTTTTGATTTTTTAAAAGTTTTTTTATTTTTTCGTTTATTTTTGTTTTTAGAAACGTTTTTTTTTAACTTTTTTTTCTTTTTTTTCATTTTAAGGAAATTAATATCTATCAATAATTTATTGATAAATATAGTCTCTTGTAACTGGAGTTGATGAATAATCTTTTGTTAATTGAAATTGATATACAACTTGATCGCCCCATTTAAATGCCATCTCACAACCAGCAAGATAAAATTCCCACATTCTGAAAAATCTTTCGTCAAACATTTGAATTATTTTCTCTTTATTTTTAAGGCAATTTTCTTTCCAATGTCTTAGAGTATGCGAATAATGCATCCTCAAAACCTCAATATCTGCTACGATTAAACCTGCTTTTTCTATTGGCGTTGTAACTTCACTCAAGCTTGGAGTGTAACCACCTGGAAATATATACTTCGTAATCCATGGGTGTGGGTCCCTTGGTGGATTTACAGATCCAATAGTATGAATTAAAGATACACCATCATCTTTTAATAATTTTTCAACTTGTGAAAAAAATTTTTTATAAAATTTTCTACCTACATGTTCAAACATTCCAACACTAACTATTCTGTCAAACTTTTCATTAAGTTCTCGATAATCCATTAATTTAAAATTTAATTGATTTTCTAAATTAAGTTCCTTCGCTTTTTTTTTGCAATAATTAAATTGGTTTTCTGAAAGTGTTATTCCTGTAACTTCACAATTTGCGCTTTTGGCAATATCTATTGCTAGTGAACCCCATCCACATCCTATGTCTAAAACCTTATGATTTGGTTTTATATTTAATTTTTTAATTATATGTTGAATTTTGTTGTTTTGTGCAGTTTCTAAACTGTCGGTCTCGCTTTTAAAATAAGCACAAGAGTATTGTCTTTTAGGATCTAGAAACAAGTCATAAAGATCATCTGAGATATCGTAATGATGCGAAACATTCATTTTTGATTTTTTAATAAAATTAAAATTAGTTAAGTATCTATAAGAACCCCTCAATCTATTGATTAAATAGCTAAAAAAATTTAAGTCCCCTCTTCCAAAATTCATTAATGATAAATCTAGAAAATCAGTAAGACTTCCATTTTCAATAACTATCTCACCATCCGTATAAGCTTCTCCAAAATAAAGATCTGGATGAAATAACAGCTTATAATGAAGATTTTTGTTTAAAATTTTAACTTTAATAGGATTGTCACTTTTTGGATTTCCAATAATATAATTTTTAGAATTAGCATCGACTAATATAAATCCATCTTTCTTAAAAACACTGTTTAGGAATCTTGCTAATTGCATTTTATGCTGCCATTAAAGATTTAATTGAAAAGTTAAGTTTTTCTAAATTGTTAATAAGTTCTTTTTCACTTTTAGCATTTAAAACTCTTAAAGGAGGTAATAAATTTTCGTATATACTTTCCTTTTTTTTATAAAAAGTATGAAGCCCAGAAATAAGATTATACTTTTCAAACTCCCCTCTAACTTCACAAAGTTTTTCGTTAACTGTTTGGGGTGTACCATTGCTAAAATCATCATAAACTTTTCTTGCCAATACTGCTGTAGCATTGCAAGTAGCTGTAATTATGCCCGAGCAACCTAGCTCGAGTCCTTTTAGCAACTTTGACTCAGAGCCAGGCATAACAGAAAAATTGTCTAACTTTAAATTTTCAAAAAGATTATAAGAACTATCTTTTACTCCAACTATTTGATTTGGAAATCGTTTTACAAGTTCTTTGACACATTCTACACTAAATTTATATCCACATAATTTTTCAAAATTATAAAGAATAATTTTACTTTCAGGAATTGCCTCAACGATTTTGCTATAAAAATCAATTACTTCATTGTCTCCATACAAATAATAAGCAGGAGGCATAATTAAGAATTTTTCAAAATTTAACGATTTGGCTACTCTCATTAAATTTATTGTATCTCCTAATGAATTAAGGCCAGTTCCAATTAAATATTTATCTTTGTATTTATTTGTAGCAAGTTTATTTAATAAATTAATTTTTTCTGAAATAGGAATAAGTTGTGCCTGCCCAGTACTTCCAAAGATTGCAGCACCATGACAACCTTGGTCAATAACCATCTCTGCATGGTCTATTGTTTTATCAATATTTAATGTCAGGTTTTCATTTAATACTGACATTGATGCAGCGTATATCCCTTTAATATTATTCATACTTAAAATTTATATAAAAATTAAATTTAGTAAAGATTAAATAATTTAACCTATGTCTCTTAAAACAATTTCTTTTGCTTCATTTACCAAAGAAGACAGTCTTGATGTTTCTGGGGAAATATCTGGATGTATTTTTTTTTGAATTTTAATGTATGCTTTATTTACTTCTTCTTTTGTTAGGTTCTTTGAAGGATTTAAATTTAAAATTCTATATGCTTCTTGAGTTGACATCGTACTTAAATTCGAGGGATTTTGATTGTTAAAAGAAAATCTTCCAGAATTTCTTAAAGTTTGGATTAATCTATATAGAGAAATTAATTGAAAAATGGAAAGACCCTTTAATTTTAAAAGCGCTAAACTTGCAAGCGTGAGAGGTAGAGTTAATAAAACTTTTCCACCTATTGCAAATAATACTGCAAAAACAGCCAATATTAGAAATAATAAAATTCTTAGTCCCTTGGATATTTTTTTTGATGCAACTCCAGTTAAATATCTTAGTAAAAAATATAAAACTGCTAAAATTAATACTGTATAAATTATAATATTCATATATTTCCTATAAAAATGAAAGTACCACAACTGAAAAAAAAACTAGAGATAAAATCTTGTCACAATATAGAGTGGGAAGATAATTACAGCTGGATACATCAAAAAAATATTTTAGAAGTTCTAAAAGATAAATCAAAACTAGACCCGGAAGTTAAAAAACATTTAGAAGAAGAAAACGCTTATACCGATTATCACTTAAAAAATACTAAAGATATTCAAAAAAAATTATTTGATGAAATAAAAGGTAGAATGAAATTAGATGATGAGTCTTTACCTTATAAAGATCATACATATGAGTATTGGACAAAAACCACAGCAAAAGGAAACTATTCCATAAAACTTAGAAAAAAAATTGGTTCAGAAAATATAGAAGAAATATGGAACGGAGATAAAGAAAAAGAAAAACTTAAAACAGAATATTTTGGAGTTGGAGATTTAGAGGTAAGTAACAATGATAAATATCTTGGATACTCTTTAGATCTTAAAGGTTCTGAATATTATACAATTTATTTAAGAGATATAAAAACAAACAAAATTATTTCAAAAGAAATTACAGAAACATCAGGTGGAATTACATTTAGTTTAGACGATAAATATATTTTTTATTCTAAACTTGATGAAAATCATAGAGCAAGAACAATATACAGACACAAAATAGGAGATTTTGATGGCAAAGATGAATTGATATTCGAGGAGAAAAGTGAGGCTTTTACAGTGGGAATTGGGAAAAGCTCAGATGAAAAATATTTTTTTATAAATACTTCTGACCATAATACCTCAGAGCAATATTACTTTAAATCAGATGAATTAAAACCATCACCAAAACTTATTATCAAAAGAGAAAGAGGTGTTTTATATTCTGTTAATTCATGGGATGGTAAATTTTATAATCATACAAATAAAAATGCTGAAGACTTTAAAATCGATATTTGTGACAATTTAGAAAATCAAAATTGGAAAACATATATTCCAGCAAAAGATGAGGTTTTAATTGGTGGATTAACATTTCTTAAAAATTGGATTATTCGTGGTGAAACATCAGATGCACTAGATAAATTATTTGTTAAAAATATTTCTACAAATATAGAAGAAGAATTAATTTTTTCTGATGAATCTGTTTATGTTCCAGGAGTGAGCTTAACTCAAAAAGATAGAAATACTGATGAAGTTTATTTAGGATATTCATCACCCAAAACCCCTTCTAGAGTATTTAAATATAATCTAGCAAAAAAATCTAAAGAACTTGTTAAAGAACAAGAAATCCCCTCTGGTCATAATAAAGATGATTATATTGTTGAGAGAGTTGAGTTTAAATCTCATGATGGGAGAATGGTTCCATTAACAATCACAAGACACAAAAAAACAAAAATTGATGGGGCTGCAAATGTTTTATTATATGGATATGGATCTTATGGAAATTCTATGTCCCCAAGTTTTTCCTCTACAAGATTAAGTCTTATCAATAGAGATATAATTTGGGCCACAGCCCATATCAGAGGTGGTATGGAAAAAGGTATGAAGTGGTGGAAAGAGGGAAAATTAACCAACAAAAAAAATACTTTTGAAGATTATATTTACGCAGCAAAATATTTGATCGAAAAGAATTATACGTCAAAAGGAAATATTATTGGAATGGGTGGATCAGCTGGAGGATTATTAATGGGAGCTGTAGTCAATCAATCTCCAGAATTATTTTTAGGAATTATCATGGCTGTTCCTTTTGTAGATTCTTTAACAACAAATCTTGATCATTCTTTACCTTTAACTGTGGGAGAATTTGACGAATTTGGAAATGCAAAAGAGAATAAAGAACACTTTGATTATATTTTTTCATATGCGCCCTACAACAATATTAAAAAAATGGATTATCCACATATTTTTATTACAACAAGTTTAAGTGACAATAGAGTTTTATTTGATGAACCTGCAAAATTCACGGCAAAACTCAGAGATTATAAAACAGATAATAATTTACTACTCTTGAAAACTGAAATGAATGCTGGTCATGGTGGAAAATCAGGAAGAGATGGCGCAATAGAAGAAATTGCTATTGATTATGCATTTGCATTAAAAATTTCTAATAAAATTTAGTACATATTCAATCTTGAAAAAAAAAAATTAATTCCCATATAAATTTGGCAAGTCGCCTAATGGGGCTTGCATAAATAAACTTGCTTAACAAAGGAGGATATTATGACAAGTAAGGATCTATCTATATTTAACTCACTTAGACCTTTTTCAATTGGTTTTGATGACATGTTCGACCAATTTGAAAATATGTTGGGAAATGGAAATTTGACGATGCAGTCAAATTATCCACCATACAACATCCGAAAGACAGGTAAAGACAACTATGCAATTGAAGTGGCATTAGCTGGATTTAGCAAAAAAGACGTTGAGGTTGAGTTCGAGGACAATTTATTAACAGTAAGAACAAAACAAGTTAATAAGTCTGAGGACAGTGATGTTAATGGAGAAATTATTCATAAAGGTATTTCTCAAAGACAATTTGCAAGATCATTCACTATTGCTGATGATGTAAAAGTTAATGGTGCTGAACTTAAAGATGGTCTTTTAACAATATCTTGTGAAAGAATAATTCCAGAACATAAAAAAAAGAAGCTTATTGAAATTAAATAAGCCTTAAACCTTGCTTGTGGGGATTTCTCCCCACAAGTTTAAATTAGTTATTTCTTTGCCATTATAGCATTCAAAGCAAATGCTAATAATCCAGCAGGTATAAGTCCAGTTGTTAACAGTAGTTTTAAACTTATTCCAAAATCTGGAATATTTTTCACAAAGTCTGGTAACAATGACATCCCAATTCCAAAAGACAAAGAAAGAGCTAAGATTAATAAATTTCTTTGATCCATTTCTGCCCTTGAAATCAATTTAATACCAGCAGCTACAATCATACCAAACATAATGATTGCTGCTCCACCAATCACAGACTCTGGCATTGCAGCGATTATTCCACCTAATTTTGGAAATAATCCCATTAGAACCAAAACAATTCCTGCAATAGTTCCAACGTGCCTACTTACAACACCTGTAAACGCAACTAGTCCAGCATTTTGTGAATAGGATGTATTTGGCATCGCATTAAATATTGCACCAAATGCAGTACCAACACCATCTGCCATAATTCCACCTGATATTTCTTTATCCGTTGCTTCTCGTTTAGCACCACCCATTGTCGTAGCACTTATGTCTCCAATTGTTTCAATTGTTGTAACAACTGACATAAACAACATTAGAATTATTGCACCAGGTACAAAATCAATTCCATATTGAAGTGGCATTGGAAACGCAAACCATGCTGCAGATGCAATTTTGCCGTAGTTAACCATTCCTAATGCTGCTGCAACTATGAAGCCAGCTACTATTCCAATCAAAATTGAGGCTGCAGAAGCCATTCCTTTACCTCTAAGATTAAAAAAGATAGCAACTATGAACACTGAAGCGGCAACCGTTAAATGATTTGCATTTGCAAAGATTTCAGGTTTATTGTTCATTAACCATCCACCTCCACCAGCATACATAAAACCAACTTTAAGCAAACTAAATCCAATCATTAACACAACTATACCTGTGACTAATGGTGGGAATAGATGTCTTATTGGTTTTAAAACTTTTCCAATAAAAATTTGAAAAATTCCTCCAATGAACGCTGCTGTAAATACCGCACCTAATCCTGCTGCTTTAAATGGTAGCATGATTGGTATAAACGCAAAACTTGTTCCTTGAACAATAGGAAGTCTTGCACCAATTTCTTTGTATCCAACTGTTTGGATAATTGTTGCAACTCCCGCAACAAACAAAGCCATTTGTATCAAAAATATTTTTTGTTCAGGCGTTTGACCAAAAACTCCAGCCACAATTATAGGAACAGTTATATTACCAGCAAACATTGCTAGTACGTGCTGAATTCCTAATGGTATGGATTTATTTAATGGGAGTTTTTTATCCGGACTGTTTGTAGAGCCCGCTTTTGTTTTTCTTGAAGCCATATAACCTCCGTCGTTAACTAAATAGACGTTACATTATTGGCTATGAATTAATATAAAAAAACTGATTAGTTTAGAACAACTCCACTTTAGATAGTAAAAAAAACCTATAATGAGCAGATTTATTTTAATTAATAAATTTAAAAGCAACCGTTTGAAACAAAACCCACAACTATATTTTCTGAATTTATTTCAAACCTACGTTCACATGGAACAAGGTATTTTTTACTATTATAAACTAGCTCAAAATTCCCTTTAGCATTTTTAAAGTCTTCGTCTGGTTTTCCAAGCTCCATCTGAAGTTCACTAGCTGATTTCCCAAGAAATTTACTTAATTTTTCATTTTCCTTTTCAACAATAGCATCTGTTTTATCTTTAACAGCTTGGCACCCAGAAAAAAAAATGAATATAATTACAAGACTTATTGCTGATTTTAATTTTGACATAAGTTTAAATTAACATTTTTTGTTTCATAAATTATTAACTTTTAAGTTGTATAAATAATTTATTTCTTATTACTTTTAAGTTTAATTATAGTAACAATTGTGTTCTTTATTTGATGGTTCAAGCATATGAATGAAAAAGCCCTACAAAAGATACTAAATGTATTTTTAAAAGAAGTTTTACCCATAACTGAACAAGGTGTTGCTAAAGGTAGTAAAATATTTGGGGCAGCAATAATTAAAAAAAATGATTTATCGCTTGTAGTTGCAGAAACAAACAATGAAATAGAAAATCCATTGTGGCATGGTGAGATGCACGCTCTTAAAAAATTTTATGAATTAGATGCAAATACAAGACCAAAAGAAAAAGACTGTATGTTCTTAAGTTCACATGAGCCTTGTAGTATGTGTTTGAGTGCAATCACATTTTCTGGATTTGATAATTTTTATTATTTGTTTCCTTATACTGCCACAAATAATGAATTTAATATTCCACACGATTTAAATATACTCAAAGAAGTATTTAAAATTAATGATGGAGAATATAATAAAGAAAATTCCTATTGGAAAAGTCAAAATATAAACTTACTTATTGAAAATTTACCTGCTTCAAAAAAAGAAAATATTTTAAAACAATTAGGCGAAATTAAAAAAAAATATCAAACTTTATCAAATCAATATCAGGAAAATAAGGATGGAAATTCTATACCATTAAATTAAGAAATGAATACAAACCTTAAAATTTCAAATGTAACTAAAATATATCCTGGGTGTGTTGCAAACGACAATGTTTCACTCGAATTTAATAGTGGTAAAATTTATGCTCTTCTTGGAGAAAATGGTGCTGGAAAATCTACACTAGTTAAAATTCTATCAGGTGTCATCATTCCTGATGAAGGTGAAATTTATTTAAATGAAAATAATCTAAAGCTCAATTCACCATCAGATGCAAAAAAAAATGATATTGGAATGGTATTCCAGCATTTTAATCTTTTTGAAACTTTGTCCGTATTTGAAAACTTAATAATAGACTCAGATGAACAAAGGGAAAGTTTAAGAGAAAAAATTGATACAATTATGAAAAAATATAATTTTTCAATTGATCTTGATATTCCTGTTCTAAATTTATCGGCAGGTCAAAAACAGAAAGTGGAAATAATAAGATGCCTAATAAGGAGTCCAAAAGTTTTAATTATGGATGAACCAACATCTGTATTAACAGAACAAGAAACGAGTGAATTATTCTTATCTTTAAAAAAATTTTCAGAAGAAGGAATTTTAATTATTTATATTACACATAAACTAAAGGAAGTTATGCAGCTTTGTGATGAAGTTGCTGTAATGAGAAGAGGAAAGTTAGTTTCTGTAAGTGAAATAAAGAACGAAAATATTGAGTCACTTGCTAACAAAATGGTGGGTCAGAATTTAAAAACAATAAAGAAAAAGAAAGCAAAAACTTCATCAGATCAATTAATTAAAATAACGAATCTTAATTTTACAAGTGAAGATCCTTTTGAGACAAATTTAATGGATATTAATTTTTCTGTTAATCGAGGGGAATGTTTAGGAATTGCTGGTATATCAGGAAACGGACAAAGTGAATTATTTCAAGTATTAAGTGGTGAAATTATTTCAGAAAAAAACTCTATAGAATTTAATAAAAATTATATAGGAGATTTAAATCCTCAAGAAAGAAGAGAATATTTGATGGCTTTTTCTCCAGAGGATAGGCTTGAGCAAGCTGCAATTCCGCAAATGAAAATTTTTGAAAATGTGGCTTTAAATAATTTTAAATCATCAAATTTTTTTAATAATGGATTAATAAACGAAAACAAAATTAAAGAGCATTCCAAAAAAATAATTTCAGATTTTAATGTTAATACGGAAAACATTGAATTAAAAAGCCAATTTTTATCAGGAGGTAATCTTCAAAAATTAATTATTGGAAGAGAATTAATAACTTCTCCAGATTTATTAATTTGTTTTAATCCAACTTGGGGTCTAGATGTTGGAGCAATAAATTATATCCACGAAACTTTGATTAAAATCAATCAACAAAATAAATCAATTATATTAATATCTACAGACACTGATGAGTTATTAAAATTAAGTGATAAAATTTCAGTAATTCATAAAGGAAAATTGTCAAAAATTATGAATGCTGAAGAAGTTACCTCTGAAAAACTTGGGATACTAATGGGAGGAGCAAATTGATTAAAATCGTAAAAAGAGACCAACCATCAAGAGCTATTTTTTTCTTTACACCTGTGTTAGCTATTTTTCTAACATTAGTAGCGGGAGGTTTGATTTTTTTTATTTTAGGTTTTAAACCATTTGAAGCTCTTAAATTTTTTTTCATAGTTCCAATTGCAGATAAATATGGTTTCAGTGAATTACTATTAAAAGCTACACCTCTTTGTTTAATAGCAATCGGTTTATCTTTTTGTTTTAAAAGTAATAACTGGAATATTGGAGCCGAAGGACAATTAACTTTCGGGGCGATAGTTTCTGGAGGAGTTGCATTATTGTTTTATGAGCAAGAAGGTTTTTATATTCTTCCAATAGTAATTTTAGCTGGTGCAATCGGTGGTATGCTTTATGCGTCAATACCCGCTATCTTAAAAACTTACTTTAATACAAATGAAATATTAGTAAGTCTTATGTTGGTATATGTTTCAAAATTAATTTTGGACTATCTTGTTGTTGGCCCTTGGAGCAATCCAGAGGGATTTAATTTTCCTGAAACCAGACAGTTCAGTGACTCTGCTAAACTTCCGTTATTATTTGAAGGACTAAGAATTCACGCAGGAATATTTTTAGCTTTAACTGCAGTGGTTATCAGTTGGTTTGTTTTTTATAAAACGTATTTAGGGTTCCAAATGAAAGTTTCAGGTTTTAGTTTAAAGACAGCAAAATATGCTGGATACAAAGGTAAAAAAATGATCATACTCGTTTTTTTAATAAGTGGTGCTTGCGCAGGTTTGGCTGGAGTTGGAGAAATAACTGGGCCTATTGGACAGCTTCATAGAGAAATTTCTCCAGATTATGGTTTTACTGCTATAATTGTAGCGTTTTTAGGTCGTTTACATCCTGTTGGTATCATCTTTGCGTCTCTAGTTGTTGCAATAACTTATCTTGGTGCTGAAACAGCTCAAATATTTATGCAAATACCTAAATATACTGGTCAGGTTTTTCAAGGAATGATTTTATTTTTTCTTCTTGCATCAGATTATTTACTTTTTTTCAAATTTAAATTTATAGGTTCAAAAAAATGATCATCGATATAAATTTTATTGGACTGATAATTGCTTCAATTATGGCCTCTGCTGTTCCTTTGATCTTAGCGTCTTGTGGTGAACTTATTACAGAAAGGTCTGGAGTTTTAAACCTTGGTGTTGAAGGAATGATGATCATTGGTGCTATTTCAGGTTTCGCATTAATGACTGTTACAGGAAGTTTAATTATTGCAATTTTTGGGGCAATGTTAGCTGGAGTTTTAATATCAACTATTTTTGCATTCCTTACTCAAACATTGATCACAAATCATGTTGCTACTGGTTTAGCGCTTACCATATTTGGAATTGGTATTTCTGCGATGATAGGAAAAAATTTTGTAGGTATTCCTGGAAAAGAGTTTCCTGTTTTGTTTGAAGGTTTTAAAGACACAATACCACTTTTGGGTCCAATATTATTTGGACATTCAATTGTTTTTTATTTTGCTTTTGCCCTTCCCTTCATAACTAGCTATTTTTTAAAAAAAACGAAAACTGGATTAATTGTAAGAGCTGTAGGTGACTCACCTGAGTCTGCATCTAATCAAGGAATAAATGTTAGGTTAGTTCGTTACGCTTGTATACTTTATGGAGGCGCAATGAGTGGACTTGCTGGTGCATATTTATCCATGATTTATACTCCTCAGTGGATTGAAAATATGACAGGTGGAAGAGGTTGGATCGCATTGGCTTTGGTGGTTTTCTCAACGTGGAACCCAATTAAAATTTTAATTGGTGCTATGATTTTTGGTGGGTTAACAATAATTCAATTTCATATGCAGGCTATTGGAGTAAGAATACCTGTACAATTTTTAACAGCTCTACCCTACATTGTTACAATAATAGTTTTGGTTGTAATTTCTCGTGATAGTAGAAAAATAAGGCTAAGTACTCCTAGTTCTCTGGGGAAATCTTTTTATAAAGACAATTAATTGTAAAATAATTATTTTTTTTTAGGTAATTTAATCTAAATTTAATCTTATTAAAAAATCAAAAGGGGAAATAAATTTATGCATAAATTTTTTATTCGTTCTTTCGTCTCTTCTTTAGTTTTATTATTTACGTTTACTGTGGCTGCAATTGCAAAAGATGTTAAAGCAGCATTTGTTTATATTGGCCCAACTGGTGACCATGGATGGACATATCAGCATGATGTAGGTAGAAAAGCTGTTGAAGCTGCCGGATTTAAAACAACTTACGTAGAAGGTGTTCCAGAAAGTGCTGATGCTGAGAGAGTTCTTAGACAATTAGCTAATTCTGGTCATGATGTTATCTTTACAACTAGTTTTGGATATATGAATCCAACTAACAAAGTTGCAAAAGAGTTTCCAAATGTAAAATTTGAACATGCTACTGGATATAAAAGAGAACATCCAAATGTTTCTACATACGCAGCTAGATTCTACGAAGGTAGAACAATCTTAGGAACAATTGCTGGAACTATGACAAAATCAAATGTTATTGGTTATGTGGCATCTTTTCCAATTCCTGAGGTTATCAGGGGTATCAATTCATTTACTTTAGCGGCTCAAAAAGTTAATCCAAATATTAAGACTAAAATTGTTTGGGCTTTCACTTGGTACGATCCAGGTAAAGAAGCAGAGGCAGCAAAAGCTTTAATCGATCAAGGTGCCGATGTAATTGCTCAGCATACAGATAGTACTGCCATTGTTCAAATGGCTGAAAAAGCTGGAGTATATGCTTTTGGACAAGCAAGTGATATGGACAAGTTTGCTCCTAAAGCTGTATTGACCTCAGTTGAAAACAATTGGGGACCATATTACGTGGACAGAGTTAAAGCTGTTGCGAACGGTACATGGAATCAAAAAGATACTTGGCACGGTATTGGAGACGGTATGGTGGTGATATCAGATTTAGACTCACAAATGCCAGCTGACCTAAGATCAAAAGTTAAAAAACTTCAAGCAGATTTAGCATCTGGTAAAGTTCATTCTTTCACAGGACCAATTTATGACCAGAAAGGTAATTTAATGGTAGCAGAAGGAAAAACTGCAGATGATGGAATGCTTGCAGGAATGATGACTTACGTTAAAGGTGTTGAAGGAGATATACCTAAGTAATCAGTTTTCATTTAAAAATTTTAAAAGGCCGGTTTTTTAACTGGCCTTTTTTATATATGATGTTTTTTTTTGATTTCTTCAATCCTTAATTCTTCATAAATTTCGAAGGGCTGTACTATCCAAGGATTATCAGGAAGTTTATTTGCACAGAAGTCTGGCTCAAATGTTGATTTCTTTTTTTTAAATAATGTTGCGGTTTTAATATCTTCTATTTTATCTTTAATGGGTTCGTATTTTTTTAACCAATCTATACTTTTGTTAAAAGTGATGCCTGTGTCAGATAAATCATCACATAAAAGTATTTTTCCACCCATATTGGGTGCTATCGAACTCATTTCTCTTGAAAAGACAATATCACCTTGCTCATCCTCTACTCCCTTACCACTGTAAGACTCAACTGCAAGATACGCACATTTTAATTTAAAAATTCTACTTAAAACATCTATCATCGGCGCTGCTCCACGCATGATACCAATTAGTATAGTTGGTTTATATCCGCTCTCATCAATTTGGATTGCAAGCTTCTCAACAGTTTTGTTGTACTCGTCCCAGCTGACAATCATTTTTTCAGACATAATTTTTTATATCTATTTATTTAAATAATAAAACTAAAACTGCAAGAACGATAAGTGCAATTATTGAAGATATTAAAATATACAACCTATGAATGTTTCTTCCTCTTAAATTAAAATAATGTCTTGCTACACCAGAAATAACAGCAATCGCACACAATATTAACCAATTATATTGATGATAAACTAAAAAGCTCGAATGCCCAGAAAGCATAATAAATAAAACTAAAAAAGTGGAATAATTATTATGAATTGATCTCTGTTTAGCTGCTAGAGACAGACTCATATCAAATTTTTCACCTCTTTCACTACTACTAATTATGTTCATTTGATTGGGTATAATTACTGTAAAAACATTACCAAACATATTAGTACCAATGATTAATCCAACACTTAAAATTGCAAATTTTGGTCCAAATAATTTTGTAAGTCCAAATGAAACAACTGCTAACAAAATTATTCCTAAGGATATAAATAAAATATTATTCTCAATTAATTTTGATTTACATAAAAGATCATAAATAAACCAAGCTAAAATCAATGATAAAAGTGAAATAATAATTGCATAACTAGGAGGCATTAAAAGAACACGCTTATCAACCATTAATACTCCAGCGTTATAATAGTAAATTACAACTAAGAGCAACATTCCTGTTACAAAAGTTAAGTAACTTTGCCACTTAAAGATTACTAATCTATTTAAGTAATCTTGAGGTGGAGATGTTTTTAACCTTGAAAGTTTATAAAAAAAACCAGAATGCATCAGATATCCTTCACCATCGATATCATCACTTGTTATATTTTTATTTAAATTATTATCTAAGTAATTAAATAAAAAACTATTACCTACCCATAATATTGCAAATAATACATGGCCCCATCTAAGAATAACTTCTAACCATTTTATTGTATAAGGTAAAAATTCCATTAGTATTTTATTTTATCTACTTTTTTATCCCAAATTTCAAATGCTTTTAAAGCTTCATCTCTGAGCATTTGAACCATTTTAATTTTCCTATCATCAATTTTTTTTGGGATTTCTGTATAAATAAATGAGTCATCGAAATCTATATTTTTTGCATCTTCTCTAGTATTTGCATAATATATTTTATCTAATCTTGACCAATAAATTGCTGAGAGACACATCGGACAAGGTTCACAAGATGTATAAATCTCACATCCAGAAAGATCAAAAGTATTTAAATTTTTACAGGCTTCTCTAATTGCTACTATTTCTCCATGAGCAGTTGGATCATTTGAAGAAGTAACTTTATTTGAACCCTCTGCAATAATCTTATCATCCTTAACTATAATACTTCCAAAGGGACCGCCAATTGTATTTGCACTATTTATTGAAAGCTCAATAGCTTTCGCCATAAATTTTTTTTTATCTTCCATTTTAATTTTTTATTTTATTTTTAATTTTGTTAATGCTCATTAAAATTCTTTCAGGGGTTGCTGGTGCATTTAGTTCTGGTGCAAACTGATAATTTCCAATTGAAGCAACTGCATCTTTTATTGCATAAAAAACACTCATGGCTAGCATCAAAGGGGGTTCACCAGTTGTTTTTGCTTTATTAACAACTTTTTCTTTGTTTAATCCCTCCTTAAAAATTTCTACATTAAATTTTTTTGGAATATCACTTACCGCAGGTATTTTATAAGTCGATGGAGAAAAAGTTGTAATCTGACCATCTGATTTCCATTTCAATTCCTCTATTGTTAGCCAACCTTGCCCTTGAATAAAACCACCCTCTATCTGACCTAGTTCTAGGGCTGGATTTATTGGTTTACCGGCATCATGCAAGATATCCACTCTTTCCAGTATATTTTCACCAGTCAATGTATCTACAGTTACTTCAGAAACAGCTGCTCCGTAACAAAAGTAATAAAAAGGTCTTCCTCTAAATTTTTTTTTATCAAAATTAATTTTTGGTGTTGAGTAGAAGCCTGATGAAGAAAGAGAAATTCTATTTAAATATGCCTCTTGAATTATGCTTTTAAATTCAAATTGTCTGTTTCCAAATATTATATATTGATCTTTATAAATTGCCTCTTGGTTGTAGATCTTATATTTTTTCTTAATAAATTTTTCTAAATTTAATTTAATTTTTGCTACTGCATTTAATGCTGCAGCACCATTAAGATCAGTTGTTGAAGAAGCGGCACTAGCCGAAGTATTTGGAACCTTGGCTGTATTTGTTGAAGAAATATGAACTAAACTATAGGGTAGTCCTAAAGAATTAGCCACTATTTGAGCTATCTTTGTGTGGGTCCCCTGACCCATTTCAATACCCCCATGATTTAAATAAACGCTGCCGTCTGTATAAATGTGAACTAAAGCTCCAGCTTGATTTAAGTGAATTGTTGTAAAAGAAATGCCAAATTTTAACGGTGTAATAGCTATACCCTTCTTTTTAAATCTATTTTTTTCATTAAATTTTCTTATATCAGAATATCTTTTCTTATAATTAGATTTATTTTCTAGATTTTTAAATATTTCGTTAATAACGTTATCTTCAATTTTCATCCCATAATGAGTTACATTTCGTTTATCTTTTTGATAAAAATTTTTCTTTCTGACTTCTATAGGATCTTTTTTTAAATACCTTGATATATTATCTATAATATTTTCTATAGCCATCATCCCTTGATTTCCACCGAAGCCTCTGAATGCAGTCGAAGTTGGAATATTTGTCTTGCATAGATTATTTATTACCTCAATATCTGGAATATAATATGCATTATCTATATGAAGCAAAGCTCTCTCATTTATTGCAGCTGATAAATCAGGTGACATTCCACAATTTGAGGATAAGTTTATTTTTAATCCTTCAATAATACCTTCATCATTAAAACCAACTTCATATTCAGATAAAAATTCATGTCTTTTACCAGTCAATATTATATCATCATCTCTATCTAATCTTAGTTTGACTGGCTGCCCTGATTTTTTTGCCAACAACGCACAAATACACGCTGTCATAAAATTTGTTTCCTTTCCTCCAAACCCACCTCCAATTCTTCTGACTTCAACATTTATTGAATTACTTTTTTGATTAAACATTTTTGCAATTAATTGTTGCGTTTCCGATGGATGTTGCGTTGAACTATAGACTAAAAAATTATCATCTTCTTTTGGAATAACAAAAGCTGCTTGACCCTCTAAATAAAAGTGCTCTTGACTTCCGGTTGTAAAATTTCCTTTTAAATTATTTTTTGAATTTTTTATTTTTTTAGAAGGATTACCTTTTTTAACTTTTCTAGGTTTAAATAAAAATTGCCTCTTATTTAAAGCTTCTTTAATTGTAATAACAGGTTTTAAATCTTTATAGGTAACTTTAGCTTTTAATACTGCCTTTCTAGCAAGTTCTGTAGTTGTAGCAGCTACAGCGAATAATGGCTGACCAAAAAACTCTACTTTTTTTTCTGGAAAGATTGGATCACCTTCAAAAACAGGACCTACGTCATTCCTACCAGGGATATCCGTTTGAGTCACTACCGATATAACTCCTTCACTTTTTTTTACTTCAGTTAGGTTTATATTTTTGATTATTGCATGGGCTTTTTTACTTAAACCAATAGCGCCATAAATTGTATTTTTTGGCTCATTAATATCATCGGTATACTCTGCATATCCACTGACATGCTTATAGGCACTATCATGTGGTCTTATTTCTTCAATATAGTTCTCTTTGCTCATTTAATTTACTCTTGATAACTTATTAGAATTTATTTCTACAAAACATTTCATCAATAAATTTTTTGCTATCTCTAGTCTATATTCTTTACTAGCTCTCATGTCTCCAATAGGACTTAAATCTTTTTCTAAATATTTTTTTGCTTGATCAAAAGTATTGATGCTAAGAGGCTTATTTTTAAGAATTTCCTCACATGCTTTAGCTCTTTTTGGTACAGCAGCCATACCTCCATATGCAATATAAACCTCTTTAATTTTATTATTATTAATCTCAAAATTAAAAGATCCACAAACAGATGAAATATCATCATCAAATCTTTTTGAGATCTTAAATGCCTTAAAAATATTTTTCTTAAATAATGGTATTTTAATTGAGTGTATAAATTCATTGTTTTTTAATTTAGTTTTTCTGTAATCAAGAAAAAAATTATTTAAAGGTAATACTTTTCTTTTATTAAAACTTTCAATTAAAACCTCTGCATTTAATGATAGTAGAATTGGTAATGAATCTCCTATTGGAGATGCAGTTGCAATATTGCCACCTATAGTTCCCACATTCCGAATTTGAACAGAGCCATATCTCTTAAGAACCGAATAAAAATCTGGATAATGCTTTTTAATTTCTTTTTCAAATTTTATTAAAGGTGTAGCGGAACCAACTTCTAAATAATTTTTACTTACTTTGATAAAATCTAATTCATTAATTTCTTTTAAATCAATTATAAATGGAATTTCTTTTCTCTCTTTTGTAACTTTTAAAGATAAGTCAGTACCTCCAGCAAGAAAACTAAAATTAGAATGTTTTTTAATTATACCTTTTAAATCTTTAATATTTTTTGGTGAAAAATAAATTTTATCATCTTTTTTAATATAAATATTTTTTGGTTTAATTTTTTTTAATTGCTGAATAATTTTATTTTTATTTTTAGAAAATTGATCATTTTTATTTATTTTATTTAAACTTTTTGCAGCATCAATTATGGGTCTGTAACCAGTACAACGACATAAATTACCGGATATAGAATCTGATATTAATTCATTATTAAGATTTTTATTATTTTTAAACATTGAAAATAACGACATAACAAATCCTGGTGTGCAGAAACCACATTGAGAGCCATGAAATTTCACCATTGCATCTTGCACAGGATGAAGTTGTCCATTTTTAGAAACTAAATCTTCCACAATTATAAGTTGTTTACCATTCAGTGTTGGGACAAACGAAATACAAGAATTAATTGCTTTATATTCAATTTTATTATCGACTAATTCACCTAAAACAATTGTACATGCGCCACAACCACCTTCTGAACATCCCTCTTTAGTTCCGGTCTTTTTTAATTCAGTTCTAATATAATTAAGTAACGTTTGATTTGGATCAGGATTTTTGATTACTATAAGCTTGTCATTTAATAGAAATTTAACAGAACTCGATATCACTTAACTACCTCTATAAGTAGAATAACTCCAAGGTGAAACAAGTAAAGGAACATGATAATGCTGTGAGGGATCTGAAATACCAAATCTTATAACAACATCATCCAAGAATGGTACATCGCTAGCTGAAGATATATTTTTAAAATAGTCACCAATATGAAAAATTAATTCATATTTACCCCTAATGAAAACATCTCCCTCTGCTAATGGTGAATTAGCTCTACCATCATCATTGAGTTTTGTTGACGTTAATTTTTTTCGTTCTGAATTATTAATATAAAACAACTCAACTAGGATACCTTTGCCAGGTTTACCAGAATACACATCTAAAACATGAGTTGTGAGCTTTGTCATAAAATTATAGTATCATTTAATTTCAAACTTAAATTTTTAAAAGTTATATGAGAACAATAGATAACATTAACGATCTTAACAAGTCTGATTTTTTGTCTATATTTGGTAATGTTTTTGAAAAAACTGAGTCAGTTGCTATGGAAGCTTTTGAGTTAAAACCATTTAAAAACTTTGAAGATATTGTGTTTAAAATGCTTGATATTTATGAAAATTACGAAAAGAATAAAATTATAGAGATTTTAAATGCTCATCCTGAGCTTGCTGTAGCAAAAAAAATGACCTCAGAATCTATATCAGAACAAGCCTCTGCAAAATTAAACCAATGTTCTAATGATGAATATGAAGAATTTAAAAAATTAAATTCAGAATATAAAAAAAAGTTTAATTTTCCTTTTATAATTGCTGTAAAAGGTAAAGATAAAAATGAAATTTTGAATAATTTTAGACAAAGAATACAAAGTGATGTAGAAAGTGAATTCCTTGAAGCAAAAAAACAAGTAAAAAAAATCGCAACCTTTCGTTTGAATGAAATAAATAAAAAATGAAAAAATTTATAAGTGCAAAAATGATTAACTTAGCGGATCCAAGAATTGGTTCTAAAGTTATATTTAAGACTGACGATTTTTTTGCAGCTGCTCATAGAATATTAAACACCGAAACTCCAGTTTTTAAAGATGGACTATTTGACAAACATGGTAAATGGATGGATGGATGGGAAACAAGGAGAAGGAGATCAGAAGGTTTTGATTATTTAATTTTAAAACTTGGTAAACCTGGAAAAATATTTGATATAGACATTGACACAACACATTTCAATGGAAATCAGCCCACACATGCTTCGTTAGAGGGTTGTTTAAGTAAAACAAAGCCTAATAAGAAAACAAAATGGATTTCTTTACTGAGCAAAAAAAAACTTGGACCAAGCCGAAACCATAGCTTCAAATCAAACAACAAATCTGTTTTTAATTATATAAGACTAAACATTTTTCCAGATGGTGGAGTTGCAAGACTAAGGCTTTATGGAAAAATTGAAATGAAGAAAAACTTTTTAAATAACAAAACTATCAACCTTACATCTGTTTTAAATGGTGCTTCAATTATTGGTTGTAATAATGAACATTTCGGCAGGGCTGAAAATATCATAGCACCTGGTAAAGGAAAAAATATGGGAGATGGTTGGGAAACAAGAAGAAGTAGAGGAAAAAACTTCGATTGGCTTATAATAAAATTTGGAAAACCAGGATTAATAAAAAAACTAGAGATAGACACCCATCATTTTAAAGGAAACTATCCCGATAGTTGTTCAATTCAAACTGCAAGCATTTCAAAAGATCTGTCCAATAAATCAATTGTCAATAATTCAAAAAATTGGAAGTTTATTTTAAATAAGTCAAAATTGTCAGCTCACAAGAAACATATTTTTAAAAAATTCTTAATTAATAGAAGTAAGGAAAATTATCTTAGAATAAATATCTATCCAGATGGTGGAATTTCAAGAATAAGGGCATTCGGAAATTTTGTGAGATGAAAATAATAAAAGCAAAAAAAATTACTAAAAAAAATTTTTCTAAATTTGGTCAATTAATAGATACGTCAAAAAAAAATCCTATAAATATTAATGATGGTTATGCAAAAAGATTTGATAATTTGATAAACGTAGATACATCTAAAAACAAAGGGAAAGCAATTGTTAGTATTTTTAAAGCAAAAAAAAGAAGGTTTCCTATGAAAATTGATATGATGGAAAAACATCCTTTAGGAAGCCAAGCCTTTATACCAATGGAAGATACAAAATTTTTAGTATTTGTAGCACCAAAAGGAGATAAACCAGATCTAAATAAAATCCAATCCTTTTTAGTCCCAAAACAAACTGGGGTTAATTACAATGCTGGTATTTGGCACTTTCCATTGATTTCTATGAAAGATATGAATTTTCTAATTGTTGATAGAAAAGGAAAAGGAAACAATCTTGTTATTTATAAATTTAAAAAAGATAAAATTATTTTGAAAAAATGAAAAAAAAATACCCAAGAGATTTGGTGGGATATGGTTCCAAAAAAGTTAAAGTAAAGTGGCCTGGTAATGCTAAGTTGGCTTTGCAATTTGTGCTTAATTACGAGGAGGGAGCAGAGAATAGTACTCTTCATGGTGATAAATCTTCAGAAGTATTTTTATCAGAAATTATAGGAGCAAAACCAATTAAAGGTCGAAACTTAAATATGGAATCAATTTACGAATATGGATCAAGAAGAGGGTTTTGGAGAATTCATGATCTATTTAATAAAAAGAAAATTCCACTTACTATTTTTGGAGTTGGTATGGCATTAGAGAGAAATAAAGAAGTTTGTTCGGCTATAAAAAAAGCAAATTATGAAGTTGCAAGTCATGGGTGGAGATGGATTGACTATCAAAATGTATCAAAGAAAAAAGAAAAGAATGATATGGAGCTTGCAGTCAAATCTATAAAAAAGATTTTTGGTAATCAACCTGCCGGTTGGTACACAGGTAGGTGTAGCGAAAATACTTTAGATTTAGTAATTGATAATGGTAGTTTTTTATACTGTAGCGATACATACAGTGATGATCTTCCTTACTGGATAAAAAAAGGTAATAAAAAACAACTAATGGTTCCTTACACACTTGATAACAATGATATGAGGTTTGCAACCAATCAAGGATTTAATTCGGGTGAACAATTTTATAATTATTTAAAAGATAGTTTCGATGCCCTTTATGAGGAAGGAAAAAATTCACCAAAGATGATGTCGGTTGGCTTACATTGTAGATTAATTGGAAGACCTGGTAGAATACAGTCTCTTAAAAAATTTTTAAATTACGTCACAAAATTTAAGGATATTTGGATCTGCAAAAGAGTAGATATAGCTAAACATTGGATAAAAAATTATAGTTAAAATTTTTATTATTGTTCCGCAGCTATAGAAGTATAGTGAGCAACTGCTTCTATTTCCTCGTCAGTCAGTATACCCTCCATTGCAGGCATTACTCCTATACCGTTTCTAACTGCCATTATAATTCTTTGAATATCAGGTCTGATTTCATTTAAATTTGGACCAACCATTGCATTCGATCCAGCATCTGAGAGCATATGGCATGCTGCACAATTTCCAGCCCCCAGAAAAACTTCTTTTCCCTTATTAAACATTTCATCAGCATTAACGTGGGTTAATGATAAAAATATCAAAAATAATAATGTATTAAAGAAATTTAAAAATAATTTTTTCACACAAATTTGGTATCATAATTAAAAATATTTAAAAAGGAGAATTATGAAAGCCTACTGGATAAGTGTTTATAAAGAAGTTGAAAACCAAGAAAATTTAAAAAAATATGCTGAGGTAGTAACTCCAATAATAAAAAGCTTTGGCGGAATTCCTTTAGTAAGAGGTGGAAAACACATAACTTATGATGGTGATGATTTTTTTAGAACTGTTATCTGGGAATTTCCAAGTTATGAAAAGGCTGTAGAATGTCATAATTCTAAAGAGTATTTAGATGGTTGGAATATTGCAAAAAATACAACAACAAGGCATATGCAAGTAGTCGAAGGTTTTAGTACTGAATAGGTTCTGGATCTATACTTCTCCATAAATACCAAGTTGCAACAGAGCAATATGGGGAAAATTTTTTGTTTAGATATTTCACGTAACTTTCAGGTGGAAGATATTTTTTATTAAAATTTTTTGAAATAGCTCTTAACAAACCAATATCCTGGATTGGCCAAATATTAGGACGATTATAAGTAAATAACAAAATCATTTCTGCTGACCATCTTCCAATTTGTCTTAATTGAGACAGATAAATTATTGCATCTTCATCAGACATTTTTGAAATAAGTCTTGGATTAAACTCTTTACTTAATATTTTTTGGGCTAAACTTTTTATTCCTTTCACTTTCTGTCTACTTAGACCACAACTTTTAAGATGAATAGTAGATAACTTGCTTACTGTTTTTGCGCTAATTTTATTTTTGCATTTTTTCTTAAATTTTAAAAAAACTGAATTAGCAGCAGCTACACTAATTTGTTGTCCAATTATACTTTTACAGAGAGAGAAAAAAACATCTTTTCTTGAAGTTAACACTGTCTCTGAAGGGGATTTATATTTTTTAATCAAAGAAGACATGATTTTATCTTTTTTAGATAAATATTTTTTCGCTTTATTCCAATATAATGGAGTGTTACTCATGACGTGAAACTGATAGCTTTTTTTTCAAATACATCTCTCTTCTAAATATAATAATAGATGAAACAATAACCAATAAAGCACCTAATAATGTTTTTAAAGTTGGTATTTCATTCCAAATAAAATATCCAAAAATTATTGCAAATACTAATCCAAGATATTTTAAAGGGGAAACTAAACTTACTTCTGAATATTTGTAAGATTGTGATAACCATAAATTAGCAAGACCACCTAATATACCAACCATTGATAACAAAAATAAATCTAGTAAACTTGGCAAAATCCATCCCTGATAAAAAGATAAAAAACTTAGAAGCATTATCGAGAATGAAAAGAAAAAACTAATCAACCAAGCTGGCTCGGTTGATGATAATTTTCTTATAGCAATAGCAACGTAAGATAGACCTAAGCAAAAAATTATTGGATAAATATAATATAAATTTAAAGAGCTAAAACCTGGTTCAGTTATGAAAATTATACCAAGAAATCCAACTAGGACCGCTAACCATCGATAAATACCAACTTTTTCTTTTAATAAAAAAATTGAAAAGATTGTTATAAATATTGGTGCTGCAAAAGATATACTTACAACTGTTGCCAAAGGTAAATTTCTTAATGCTACAAATATAGAAATTAAAGCAATTAATCCTGCTAAACATCTTTTAAAATGAAGAAATGGTCTCGTTGTTTTGTAAAAATCTAAATATCTATCTTTAGGAATAAGGAATAAAATAGGAATTATACCACAAAATCCTCTGAAAAATAATACTTGTCCAACGGGATAATCCTCAGACCATTTAACAATCACATCCATAAGTGAAAATGCACATACCGATATGAACATGTAAAAAAAGCCTAATTGATTTTTTGATAGCATATGATTAACTTTAAATTAATTAAGTTAATTATCAATGGAAATAGCAATTTTAGGATTAGGATGTTTTTGGGGACCAGAAATTAAGTTTAGTAAACTTGATGGAGTTATAAAAACAGAAGTAGGTTATTGTGGAGGTCATAATGCTGAAACCAATTACAAAGAAGTATGCACAGGCACAACAAATCATGCAGAAGTAGTAAAATTAGATTTTGATCCTAAAGTAATATCTTACGAGAAAATTCTTGAATATTTTTTTGAAATTCATGATCCAACAACTTTAAATTCTCAAGGACCAGATTTTGGAACCCAATATAGAAGTGAAATATTTTATTTAAATGATCAGCAAAAAATTACTGCTGAAAAAATAATAGAAAAAGAAAACGTCAAATTATCAGGAAAAGTAGTAACAAAAACTTCTTTAGTTAAAAATTATTGCCCAGCTGAAGAGTATCATCAAAGATATTTAGAAAAAAGATAAAATGTCTTTAGTTGATACAAGTTGGTTAGAAAATAATATTGATAAAGTAAAAATTATTGATTGCTCATGGCATATGCCTCAAACTCAAAGAAACGGTTTTGAGGAATATACAGAGGAACATATTCCAAATGCTATTTTTTTTGATTTAGATAAAAATTCCAAATTAGATACTGATTTACCACATATGCTTACGGATACTAAATCTTGGGAAAAAATAATGAGCAATATGGGTATAGAAAATAATGATCGAATAGTAGTTTACGATAACTCTGATGTTATTAGTTCTTGTAGATGTTGGTACAATTTAATTTATTATGGACATGACCCTAAGCTAGTTCATGTTCTAGATGGTGGATTAAAAAAATGGAAAAAAGAAAATAAATCTACAGATAACAAAAAAGTGATCACTCAAACATCTAAGTATACATGTAAAGAAAATAAAGAACTTGTTAAAAATAAAAAACAAATAGATGAAAATATTGATACAGGTAAATTTAATGTTGTTGATGCAAGAAGTAGAGAAAGATTTGAAGGCAAAGTTGCTGAACCAAGGAAAGGTCTTAGAAGTGGTTCAATAAAAAATTCTTTTTGCCTACCCTTTTCTGAATTAATAAATGAAGATCATACTTTTAAAAGTAAAGATAAAATAATAGAAAAATTTGAGTCATTTAATTTTGACCATAAAAAAAATATAGTATTTTCATGTGGTTCTGGTGTAACGGCAAGCGTATTGGCACTAGCTTATTCTCTAATAAATGCTAAATATATGCCCACAATATACGATGGCTCGTGGTCAGAGTATGGAAAGAACTAATTAATGAAAACATCTACAAAAGTCACAAGTATAGTAATTATATTTTTTTTAATAATTGCAACTGTAATCATTGGAAGAACAATGATTGGAAATCACTTCAAAAAAAAATTTAGCAAAAGACCTCCTCCAGGAATAATAGTAACTACTACGCAAGAGAGAGTTTTTGAAAATGTTATTAGCACATACGGAACAGCTGCTCCAATTCAAACTCAATCGTTTAAGATTGAGAAATATGAAATACTTAAACCAATAAATTTTAACCAAAAAGTTAAAAAAGGCGATGTAATTGCTAATCTTAAAAACAGGAAAATTATTGCTCAATTTGATGGTGTTATTGGAAAAAGAGAATTCTCTGAAGATTTAGAAGTTTCTAAATCTTCTTTGCTAATCAATCTTGAAGATACAAGTGCAATATATTGTGACGTAGACATACCTGAAATTTTTGTGCCTTTTATCAAAGCTGGTTTACCGGTGGATATTAAATTTTCTGGTTACAAAAATAAAATTTATAAAGGAGAAGTAGACTCTTTTGCAAGTAGAATTAGTGAGGATACTAGGGCTTTAGCTACTAGAATAAAAATGAATAATTCATCTGGTGAAATATTACCAGGCTCATTTCTAGAAATTTCAATTAAGTACGATGTAAGAAATGGTTTAAGTGCACCAGATACAAGTACGATAGTAGAAGGTGAAAATGTATTTATTTATAAAGTTGATGAGAAAAATAAAGTAGCAAAAACTAAAGTAACTATAGGTGATAGATATTTAGGATTTGTAGAAATATTAGACGGGTTAAATAATGGGGACAAAATAGTTGCTGAAGGAACAAAAAAAGTTAGACCTAATTTAACCATTAGACCAATTGATAAAGGATCTAAAAAAAAGCAAGGAAACTCTGGTTGGGGTGGAAAAAAGAAATCAAAAAAAGCTGAAGAAAAAAAAGGTAAGTTTGATTGGTTAAAAAATATTTTTAAAAAATCAGAAAAAGAAAAAAAATAATTAAATGTATATAACTGAAGTTAGTATTAAGCGACCTGTTGTAGCCTGGGTTATGTCTTTGATATTAATTATTTTTGGTGTATTTGTTTTTTCAGAGTTACCAGTTCGAGAACTTCCTGATGGTATACAGCCTCCAGTTGTTCAAGTTCAAACCGATTATAAATCAGCATCAGCAGAAATAGTCGATGAAGAAATAACTCAAAAACTCGAAGATGTTATAGGTGGAGCTGAGGGTATTAAGAATATCGATTCAAGCTCTTTAAATGGTAGAAGTAGAATTAATATTCAATTTAATACAGACATAGACCTCGATGATGCTGCAAACGATATAAGAGAGAGGGTTGCTAGAGTCGTTGATAATTTACCAAGTGAGTCAAATCCACCACAAATTTTAAAACAAGCAGCTGGTTTTACAACAACAATGTGGGTTGCACTTTCATCTCCAACCTGGAGTGATCTAGATCTTGGTGATTATGCCGAAAGGTATCTTATAGACGCATTTTCAAGTGTTCCAAATGTTGGAAGAATTTTAGTTGGTGGTTTAAGAGAGCTTAGTGTCAGAGTTTGGATAGACCCAATCAAATTGGCTGCAAATAATCTTACTATTCAAGAGGTGGAAAGAGCTCTGAGAAATGAAAATATCAACCTTCCAGCTGGAACCTTGGAAGCAAATAACAAAGATTTAACTTTAAATATAGATAAATCTTATACAAATATAGATACAATAAAGCAGCTTCCTCTTAGGAAAAATAAAGACAAAGTAATAATACTTTCAGATGTTGCAAATGTTGAATTTGGACCAGTTTCAGAAAAAACTTTATTTAAAGCACAAAGAAAAAATGCTGTAAATTTAAAAACTGTTGGGATTGGAATTTATGCAAAAAGTGGTGCCTCAACTGTAGAACTATCTAATCAAATTAAGGTTAAAATAGAGGAGCTTAACAAATCCTTACCTGATGGATTAAAATTAGAAATAGCATTTAATAGAGCTACTTACATAGGTGCTGCAATAGAAGAGGTATATAAAAGTTTGGTCATTGCGTTTGTCTTAGTTGTTTTAATTATTTACCTCTTTCTTGGAAATCTTAAAGCAGTCATTGTACCAGCAGTAGCTCTACCAGTTAGTTTGATTGGCTCATTTCTTGGATTATATATATTTGATCTCTCAATAAATATTTTTGTATTATTGAGTTTTATTTTAGCAATTGGAATAATTACTGATGATTCTGTAATTATGACTGATGCAATATATACAAGAATAGAAAATGGTGAGACACCTCTTGTTGCTGCATATAAAGGTTCAAAACAAATTACTTTTGCAATTATTGCAACTACTTTAATTTTAATTGCAGTATTTTTGCCACTAATTTTTATAAAAGGAATTTCTGGAACATTATTTAAAGAAACTGCAATAGCATTATCTTTCTCTATTGTTGTCTCCTCATTTGTAGCATTAACTTTATCACCAATGCTTGGAAGTAAATTTTTGAATAAAAAAGAAAAAATTAATTTCTTTGTCAAAAAATTTAATGATGGATTCAAATCTTTTACAGGATTTTACATTAACTCACTTAAATATTGGATTAACAAGAAAAAAACTATTTCAATATTTATAATCTTAATAGTTTGTGCATCTGCTTATCTTTTTAATTTTTCAAAAAAAGAACTACTGCCAATAGAAGACAGGGGTTCTTATTTAATAATAGGATCAACTGATGAAGGAAGTTCATTTGAATACACTCAAGAAAAAGCTCAAATTATAGAGAGTAGAATATTAAGGCTATTACAAGCTGAGAATAGTCCTTATGAAAGATTAATAATGAGAGTTCCTGGTTTTGGTAAGTCTGCTACAACATATAATACATTTATTATAATTGCATTATTAGATGAATGGAAAAATAGAGAAAAAAGTAGCCAAATTGTTCTTAGAGAAGCAATTGGACAAGTAGTTTCAGTTCCTGAAACCTTTGCTTTTCCAATATCTCCTCAAGGAATAAGAGTTTCAAGCTACAACAAACCAGTACAAATGGTTATCTATGGATCTAGTTATGAGGAGCTTGAAGAAATCCAAAGCAATGTTTTGAGAGCACTAAGAAAAAATAGAAATATGTTTAGAATAGAAAGTGATTACACAAAAAATAAACCAGAAGTAAAATTAATCACAAATAAAAATAGAGCAAATGATTTAGGAGTATCAACTGAAAATATTGGAAGAACTCTTGAGACACTTTATGGAGGAAAAAGAGTAACATCTTTTAGTAAAGAAGGAAGAGAATACCCTATTATATTACAACAATATTTAGCAGATAGAAGAGATAAAGATGGTTTATCAAAGATCTTTGTAAGATCCGAAACAACAGGAAAATTAGTTTCTGTAGCAAGTCTTGTGGAATTTAAAGAAAAAGGTACTGCAGAAGCTTTACCAAGATATAATCGTCAAAGAGCTGTAACGATTTCAGCTGCTCTTTCTGAGGATTATACTCTAACAGAGGCAGTAAAGTATTTGGAAGACGTAATGGTTAAAGTAGCGCCTCAAAATCAGATTACCTGGAAAGGAAAATCTGAGGAACTAAAAGAAACAACAAATGAAATATATTTAATTTTTGCTCTTGCTTTATTAACGGCCTATTTAGTAATGGCGGCAACTTTTAACTCTTTTGTTCACCCATTTGTAATAATACTAACTGTTCCACTCGCAGTCTTTGGTGGATTGGTATTTATTTTACTTTTGAACAGTTCAGTAAATATATTTTCGCAAATTGCATTGATTATACTTATTGGTATATCTACTAAAAATAGTATTTTAATTGTAGATTATGCAAACCAATTAAGAACGACTGGCATTAAAATTGAGGATGCTTTAATTAAAGCATGTCAGCTTAGAATTCGACCAATCATAATGACCTCCCTAAGTACAATGATTGCAATGCTTCCTCTTGTAATAGGAAATATTGGTCCAGGAGCTGGTGAAGGTTCAAGATTAGCTGTTGGCTCTACAATTTTAGGAGGAATGATAATTTCAACTTTCTTTACTTTGTATGTAACTCCTACAATGTATTTAACTCTTGCAAAAAACACTAAACGTATTGATGAAGTAGATATTGAATTAAAAAAGCAATTAGATTAGAAGATAATATATTTTGCTGTAGTTAAAGATTTTTTACATTTTACCAACTGTTTTTTATAAATATTTGATTGTTTCTCTACCCTTTTAGCTAAGTTTATTACTTTTGCATTACTTCTATAATTTTTAAAATTTCCCCAACCCTCATGGTACGCAATATACTGCTTAAAAGCATCTTTCTTTGAGACTTTTAAAATTTTTTCGGTTTTATTTGTATACCATCCAATAAAATCTACACTATCTTTAAATCTTGATCTTGTTGCAAATTTGTTTCCAGTTTCCTCTTTGTATTGCTTCCATGTTCCTTTAACTGCTTGCGAATATCCAAATGAGCTTGATGGTCTCTTATAAGGTACTACCTTAAATATTTTTTGTCTTGGAGGCTTTGCAAACCTATCAAAACTAGATTCCATCTTAATAATTGCAAGCTGCAAATAAACTGGTGTGCCCCATTTTTTTTCAGTTTTTTTTGCATGTTTGTACCATAAATATTTTTCCTGAAAAATAGAACAGCTATTTGAAGCGTTTTTAGGAATAGATGAACATGCTGACAGAAAGAAAATGACAAAAAGTATTAAACCTTTTTTTTTTAAAAAATTAAGCATTAATATTTATAGTTTTATTTATCAAATTATTCTAAAAGATAAACAAATGAGTTATTTAATTTTAGTAAGACATGGTCAAAGTGTTTGGAATCTTGAAAAGAAATTTACTGGATGGGTTGATGTTGATTTAACTGAAAATGGTAAATCAGAAGCAAAAAAAGCGGGACAATTAATAAAGCAAAAAGAAATTGAGATTAATCTTTATTATTCATCTTTTCAATTAAGAGCGAAAAATACCTTAAAAATAATACAAAAGGAATTGAGTGATTTTAAAGATGCAAAGAGTGCTTGGGAATTAAATGAAAGGCATTACGGAGCCCTCACAGGATTAAATAAAGATGAAATGAAAAAAAAACTTGGGGAGGAAAAAGTTCATCAATTTAGACGTTCTTGGGATCTTAGACCTGACCCTTTAGACAAAAAAAATCCATACCATCCACAAAATATTCAAACGTATAAAGAAATTCCTGTAGAAAAAATTCCTGATACTGAGTCCCTAAAAGATACATATGAAAGAGTAATAAAATATTATAGCGAAGAAATAGAAAACAAAACAAGTGAAAATATTCTTATTTCTGCTCATGGAAACTCTATTAGAGCTCTTTGTAAATACTTATTTAATTTAGATAATAATGAAATCTCTAAACTTGAAATTCCTACAGGAAACCCTCTTTTAATTGAATTAGAAAATAAAAAAATTTCTAATTGTAAATATCTTGATCAAGAAAGAGCTAAAGATCTTTTAGTTTTTTAAAAACATCCAGATCTGTTAAATGATAAAAGTCATTTTGGCTTTCATAACCAAATAACTTTTTTTGATTTAATAAATTATTCCAAATTTTCAATATTGAGTAATTTTCTATTTTCTCTTTAATAAATAATTTTTTATTAATTATTTGACACCCAATGTAAATAAAATCTTTCTCTAACTCTTTATTAATTAGATTATTTTTTAAACTAAAATCTCCTTTTAATTTTTTATCAAAACTTAATTTTTTATTTGTTAAGAGAAGAATATTTTCTAGTTTTTTAGAAAAATACATTTCTTCCATTTTTAATATCTCTTCTTTATAATTATTAGTCCAAACTGTATCTGGATTAAAAATTAAAAAATCATTTTCTCTAGAGTCTTTAATCATATTATGAATACCTCCCCCTGTATCTAAAATATGCTCACCATCTTCAATTATTTTGATATCTAAATTAAAATTTTTATTTTGTAAAAATTGAGAAAATTGATCTTTCAAATAAAAAGTATTTATTAAAATTTTTTGAATACCTAATTTTTCAATCAAATTAATACATCGATCTAACATACTTACATCTTGAATTTCTAATAAGGGCTTAGGTGTATTTAAAGTAATTGGGTTTAATCTTTTTCCAAAACCTGCACACAAAATTAAAGCTGTTTTTATTCTCACAATTTTACCTTATAAATTTTGGGAAATTATTTTTTAATAGCGACATCAAATTATTAAATTCATTTTTCTCTTTGATTCTATAATTAATCATTGCCCAAGCGTAGGGAATTAATTTAAGATATTTGTTTTTATTATCTCTGACAGCTAAACGCATAAATATACCAATTATTTTTAAATTTCTTAAAACGGATAATATTTCAAAATCTTTTTTAAATTTTTTTAAATCAATTTTTTTATTCGTTTTGACGTAAAACTTAAATACTTTCTCTTTTAATTCATTAGATGTTTTTAATCTTACGTCATCAATTAAGGATGCTAAATCGTAAGCTCTATTACCAATTAATGCATCTTGACTATCTATTACTGCAATTTTTTTATTGTGATACATCAAATTTGAAACATGAAAATCTCTATGAACAAATGTAACATTTTTATAATTTAACTTTGATAATAAGTTTTTTATCTCTAATTTAAATTTTTTTTTAAATTTAGTATTGTTTAATTTAGACAATATCTTTGGTGCATACCATTCACAAAAAAGTTTAGTTTCGTCAAATAAAATTTTGTTATTGTATTCCTGAACTTTATATAATTTGTTTTTAAAATTTTTTATTTTTTTATCTTTTATTAATTGAATTTTATTTAAAATTTTTATTATCTTTTTAAAAATGGCATATTTACTATTTTTTTTGTTTTTTAAAATTTGAAATAGAGTTTGATCTCCAAAATCATTTATTTCTATATAATTATTTATGTAATTTTCGCTTAATAGATTTGGTGCTAAAATTTTATTTTTAATTAAAATTTTATTTATCGCATCATAAATTAAAAGATTTTTTAACTTTTCTTTCTTGGATATTACTACAATTGATTTATTTTCTTTGTTTCTGTAAAATTCTCTAAAAGATGCATCTCCTTTTATTTTTTTCAATTTTGCTAAACTTTTCATCAAAATAAGTTTTAATTTAAACTTTTATATCTACACTTCTATCATTTAAATCATTTAAATAATTAAATGTTAAAGCTATATATTTTATATTTTGTTTATCCTCAATTAATTGAGGCCATTCTATAAGTGTTATCAATTTATTATCTTTTTCAAAAATATCTAAATGATTGATGTCTTCTTTCCTATTAATTCTAAATAAATCGTAATGTTTAATTCTTATATCTTTCACTTGATACTCATTTAATAAACTAAAAGTAGGGCTTGTAATTTCTGTTTGTGTTAAATTGTTTATTTTTTGATACTCATTTATAAAATATTTAACAAAGGTAGTTTTACCAACGCCCATCTCCCCATATAAAAAAACAAACTCACCACCTTTAAGATATTTTGTAAATTTTTTAGCTAATTCTTTAGTTAACTTCTCTGAAGTGATATCGATTATGCTATCTCTAATAGCGATAGGCATCTGGTTTGAAAGGACCTTCTGTTTCAACGCTTATATAATCTGCTTGTTCTTTTGATAATTTTGTTAGTTTTGCACCAACTTTTTTTAAATGCAATGTTGCTACTTTTTCATCTAAATGTTTTGGAAGTACATAAACTTTATTTTCATAATTTTTATGATTATGCCAAAGTTCTATTTGAGCAATAACTTGATTAGTAAATGACGCACTCATTACAAAACTTGGGTGTCCAGTTGCACAACCAAGATTAACTAATCTTCCTTCAGCTAGAAGAATAATTCTTTTGCCACTAGGGAGCTCTATTTCATGCACTTGAGGTTTTACTTCAGTCCACTTATAATTTTTAAGAGCTTCAACTTGTATTTCATTATCAAAGTGACCAATATTACATAGTATAGCTCTATCCTTCATATCTCTCATATGATCTGCGGTAACAATATCTTTGTTACCTGTTGCTGTTACAACGATATCAGCTCTACTTATAGCCTCCTCCATTAATACCACTTCATAACCCTCCATTGCCGCTTGAAGAGCACAAATTGGATCCGCTTCTGTAACTAAAACCCTAGCTCCACTTTGTCTTAAAGATGCAGCACTTCCTTTTCCAACATCTCCAAAACCTGCAACAATTGCAATTTTTCCAGACATCATTACATCAGTGGCTCTTCTAATTCCATCTACCAAACTTTCTCTACATCCATATAAATTATCAAATTTTGATTTTGTAACAGAGTCATTCACGTTTATTGCCGGTACTAAAAGAGACTTATCTTTTTCCATCTTATTTAGTGCTTTAATTCCAGTAGTAGTTTCCTCTGAAACACCTTTAATATCTTTCATTAAATTACGATACTCGTTGTGCATGATAGCTGTTAAATCTCCGCCATCATCTAGTAACATATTTGGCTTCCAATCTTGTTTTCCAACTATAGTTTGCTTAATGCACCATAAATATTCTTCTTCAGTTTCGCCTTTCCAAGCATAAACTGGAATACCAGCTTTTGCGATTGCAGCGGCAGCATGATCTTGAGTTGAAAAAATATTGCATGAAGACCATCTTACTTCTGCACCTAATGCAACTAAAGTTTCAATTAATACTGCGGTTTGGATCGTCATATGAAGACACCCTATAATTCTTGCACCCTTTAATGGTTTTTCCTTAGAATACTCTTCTCTTAAAGCGATTAAACCAGGCATTTCACTTTCAGCTATTGAAATTTCTTTCCTACCAAAATCAGCTTGGGATATGTCTTTTACTTTATAATCTTCCATGGCAAGCTTTATACAGCTAAGATTTTATTTATCAAGATATGATTAAACATTGGGAAATCGTATCTCTATCATTGCTCCTTCTTTATCAGGACGATTAGATGCTACAATTTCACCATCGTGGAGTTCAACCAAATTTTTTACTATATTTAAACCTAAACCTGAATGTTCTCCAAATTTTTCAGGTCTATTACTATAAAATCTTTTAAATATTCTTGATGTATCTTTTTCTTTAAATCCTTGCCCCTCATCCATAATTTTGATGGATATTTGATTTTTTTCATCAATAGAAATATTTACAAAAACATTACTACCATCTTTACTAAATGATATTGAATTATCTAATAAATTTGCAATAATTTGTTCAATTCTATTTTCTATACCATTTATCAAATATTTATCTTTTCCATCATTTTTATATTCAATTTTTATTCCTTTTTTCACTTGATGAATATTATTGTAATCATCAACAACCGATTGAATAATAGGTTCAATATTAATTTTTTTCATTTTTTCTTTACTTAGAGCAACCTCATCTTTTAACATTTGTGAATAATCAGTAATTAATCTTTCTATTCTTTGTACATCGTGACTAAGAATATTTAATAATCTATCTCTTTGGTCATTGTCATTTGTATCTTGCAATATCTCTGATGCACTTTTCAAAGATGCTAATGGATTTCTAATCTCATGAACTAAATCTGTAGAAAAGTTCTCTGCATGTGTAACTCTATTTTGAAGCTCATTTGTCATATCCTCTAAGGAATTAGACAAAAGTCCCAACTCATCATTTCTTTTTTTAAGATTTTCAATACCTGGTTTGACTTGACTTTTTTCCTTAATACGAATTGTATATCCAACAAGATTTTGAATTGGTTTAATAAAATATCTACTTAAAACAAAAGAAAAAATTAATATTACAAATCCTACAGATATTGCTGTTCTTATTACAAATGCTTTTCTCTCATCTATAGCTGTCTTTATTTCATTAGCATTTTCTGTGATTGCTACATAACCAAGATTTATTTCATTCTTCGTTACATTCTTAATTGTTGTTACATTAAATTGATTAAAATCTTCTTGAGTAAAAGTATAGGGAGTTCCAAGATCTTCAGAGCTAGAATACTTTTTTAATATATCCTTGAATGAAACAGGCTTTTTTTCATCTATTTTTATATTTTTTTCCTCAATGTTTTTTTCTGTGTCATCATTATCTAAACTTTCAAATTCAATTTTGTCTAGTCTTGTTGAGAATGATCTTGGATCAAGATCTAAGGTATCAGTGTCTCCAATAAGGTTTAGTTGGTCATCAAAGAATATTACTCTGTCTAGATTTTGAAAAATAAATCTTGTGGAAAATAAAAAACTTCTAATATCATCAGATTGAAATTTTACATTCAATCTCAAAATGTTATCAATAGTGTTGTTAATAATAATTGTGTGATTTTGAGATTTTTTCTTTATTAAACTTGGCTGAATATTATTCAGGTATACAAATGTAAATAATCCAATAATTGTAAAGATTATAAGATTTATAAATAAAAATTTCTTTAATATAGAAAGGGTTTTTAAGTATTTACTAAACATTAGCTAACATTCCATCTATATCCACTACCATACCTAGTTTCAATAGCTGAAAAATCAGGATCTACTTTTTTAAATTTTTTTCTAATTCGTTTTACATGACTATCAATAGTTCTATCTTCAATATCTGTATCTTCTCTGTAAGCAATATCCATTAACTGGGCTCTTTCTTTAATTATACCAGGCCTCTTTGCTAATTCTTTAACGATTAAAAACTCAGTTGTTGTCAATTTATCAGGTAGCTGTTTTCCATTCCATTCACATTCGAGTTGCGATGGATCTAATTTTAATCTTCCATGAGATATCAGGCTTTTATTTTCCTCTAAAATATTGTTCGTGTCTTTTTTTCTTAGCTGCACTCTAATTCTTTCAATCAAAACTTTTATAGAAAAACCGCCTGACTTTTTTACAAAATCATCTGCACCCAATTTTAAACCTAGTAATTCATCAATCTCATCATCTTTAGATGTTAAAAAAATTACTGGTAAAGAAGTTTTTTTCCGCAGCTTTTTTAACAATTCTTCTCCATCCATCTTGGGCATTTTTATATCTATAACTGCCAAGTCAGGGGGCATTCTGGTTAAACCAATTAATGCGCTTTCGCCATCAATATAAGTTTGAACTTTAAAACCCTCTTTTTCTAATGCGATACTTAAACTTGTTAAAATATTTCTATCATCATCAATTAAAGCTATTGTTTGTTTTTGCATAAAGTAATTTAAAAATACTAAATTGTTCTAATTTGGGCAATGTTATAAATTTAATGTAGCATTCCCCAATTATCTCCAACGTTAATATCAACTGTTAAAGGAGTTGAAAAAGAATGATAATCACTCTGAGCTACACTGGTCATTTCTTTCTCAATTAATTTAATTATTACTTTTTCATCTTTTTTTGGAATTTCAAAAATTAATTCATCATGAATTTGCAAGAGCATTTTTGAATTAGAATTTTTTTCCTCTGATAATTTCTTATCTAATCTTATCATAGCTAATCTCATTACTTCAGAAGCAGAACCTTGAATGGGCGCATTAATTGCAGCACGTTCTTGAAAATTTCTTACATTAAAGTTTTTATCATTAATTCCATTAAAATGTGATCTTCTTCCAAAAATATTATTAACATATCCACTTTTCCTACAAAATTTTATTGTATTATCCATATAAATCTTGATTTCTGGAAACTTTGCAAAATATGAATTTAAAAATTCCTCAGCTTCATAATTAGAAACATTTATTTGTTTAGCTAATCCATATTGTGAAATTCCATAAATAATTCCAAAATTGATAGCCTTAGCTTTTCGTCTATGGTCTTGATTAACTTTTTTTATATCTATATTAAATATTTGGCTGGCTGTTAATGAGTGGATATCTTCTTTATTTTTAAAAGCTTTTTTTAGTTCCTTTACATCTGCCAGATCTGCCAGAATTCTCATCTCAATTTGATTGTAATCTGCAGAAATAAGTAAGTGATCTTTTTTTGCTTTAAAAGCTTTTCTTATATCTTTTCCATCTTCTGATTTAATTGGTATGTTTTGTAAGTTGGGATCACTAGATGCTAGTCTTCCAGTCGTTGTAGCAGCCAGCAAAAAGGAAGTGTGAACTCTTTTTGTATTTGGGTTTAAATGTTCAGGTAAAGCATCTGAATAAGTATTTTTTAATTTTGAAACTTGTCTCCAATCTAAAATTAATTTTGGAAACTCATGACCTTTAAAAGCTAAATCCTCTAAAACACTTGCACTTGTTGCAAAACTTCCTTTTTTAGTTTTTTTTAATCCAGCTATTTTCAAGTCATTATAAATTATTTCACCTAATTGCTTTGGAGATGCGATATTGAACTCTTTTTTAGAAATTTTAAATACTTCTTTTTCAAGTTTCTGAATTTTTTTTTCAAATTTAGATGAAAGAGATTTTAAAAACTTACTATCAATTTCAACTCCCTCTATTTCCATAAATGCAAGAATTTTAATTAATGGCTTTTCAAAAATTTCATAGATATTTATCATTTTTTCTGATTTTAAATTTTTGATAAATTTCTTGTATAATCTAAAAGTAACATCAGCATCTTCAGCAGCGTAATCTTTTGCTTTATCTAATTCTACTTCGCTAAAATTAATTTCTTTCTTGCCTGTTCCTACCATGTCTTTAAAAGAAATAGTTTTATGTCCTAAATGAATTTCTGATAAAGTATCCATATTATGTCTATTTTTTCCCGCATCTAAGACATAAGACATCAACATTGTATCTTCCATTGATGAAAGGATAATCCCATTCTTATAAAATACGATAAAATCAAATTTTATATTTTGACCTATTTTTTTTATACTAGGATCTTCTAATATTTTTTTTAATTTTTTAATCACTGCGTCTTTTTTAAGACACTTGGGTGACTTATGACCAACTGGTATATAACATGCTTTTCCAATTTTAGAGCAAAGAGAAATACCCACTAAATCCGCTTGATGAGGGTCTAATGAACTAGTTTCTGTATCTACAGCTACTTCACCAACTTCTTCCGCCTCCTCTATCCATTTATCAATTTCATCTAAACTATTAATTAAATAATAATTTTTATTATTTATTGATTGTTGTTTTTCTTGATTTTGAGTTTCAATCTTATTGCTTTTTAGTTCAGGTTCTCCATAAGCAGAAATTGCAGAGCTTAACAACCTGTTAAATTCCATTTCTCTTAAAAATTTATATAATTTATCTTTATTTATATTTTGTAATTTAAATTCACTTAGCTCTCTATTAACAGGAGATTTATGATCTAGTGTTACAAGTTTTTTACTTATTAATGCTTTATCCTTATTATTTATTAATGTTTCTCTTCTTTTATTTTGCTTAATCTCGTGAGCAGATTTTAGTAAATTTTCTAAAGTGCCATATTTATTAATAAGCTCTGCAGCCGTCTTAATACCTATACCTGGAACACCAGGGACATTGTCACTACTGTCTCCTGCTAAAGATTGTACATCAATAACTTTTGATGCATCTACTCCAAATTTTTTTACGACATCATCATCAGTTATAAATTTATTTTTCATAGGGTCAAAAATTCGAACCCCTTTTTTGTAAAGCTGCATTAAATCTTTATCTGATGAAACAATTGTAACCTTTGCACCTTTTTTAAGGATTTGATCAACATATGTAGCTATTAAATCATCTGCCTCATAATTTGGAAGATCAACAGATGGCAAATTAAATGCTAAGACTGATTTTCTTATATACTCAAATTGTGGAGCTAAATCGTCAGGCGCCTCTGATCTATTAGCTTTGTAATCACTATAAATTTCATTTCTAAAAGTTTTTCTTGCTGAGTCAAATATAACTGCAAAATGTGTTGGTTTTTGTAAGTTTTGATCAGATTTTGAGTCCTCTAATAATTTAAATAACATGCTGCAAAAACCACTTACAGCACCTGTTGGGAGTCCATCGCTTTTTCTACTCAATGGAGGCAAAGCATAATAAGCTCTAAAAATATAACCAGAGCCATCAATCAAATAAAAATGATCTGTTTTTTGAATTTTATTCATTAAGTATTATTAAATATTACAATGCTAACATAATCTGTATATAAAAAAATTTACTTTCAATTATTATAACAATTAGAAGTAGATTATTTTTTATATTTTGAGTATTATTTAACAATGGAATTAACAAAAAATCTCACGCAAGCTAAACTATTTAAATCTCTGGTTGTTATTGTTATTGGTTCAATAGCACTAACAATATCAGCAAAGATCAAAATTCCTTTCTATCCGGTTCCAATGACTATGCAAACATTTATTGTATTGTTTTTAGGAATAAGTTTAGGGCATAAAATTGCACTAGCTACAATTGGTCTGTATTTAATTGAGGGAATTGCAGGACTTCCTGTATTTTCAAATTCTCCTGAAAAAGGTATTGGATTAGTTTACTTTACCGGACCAACTATGGGTTACTTAATTGGTTTTTTAACAGCTGGTTACTTAGCTTCTAAGATAAAGATTGATGATAGTTTTTTCATAGTTTTATTTAAGTTGATTATCGCAACTTCAACAATCTATATTTTGGGTCTAATTTGGCTCGGAACATTGATTGGATGGGATAAACCAATTTTTGCTTTAGGTGCAAAACCATTCTTATTAGCTGAGATATTTAAAATTATGCTCTTAGCTCTTTTGACTAAGCAAATAATTAAAATTAAAAAATTTATCTAGGTGATCTTTTGGAAAGAATTCTTTGAAGAGTTCTTCTGTGCATTTTAAGTCTTCTAGCTGTTTCTGAAACATTCCTATTACAAAGCTCGAAAACTCTATGTATATGTTCCCACTTAACTCTGTCGGCCGACATTGGGTTTTCAGGTGGGGCTGCTTTTTTTGAAGGATCTGCCAATAATGCTTTCTCTACATCTTCTGCATCTGCAGGTTTAGCTAAATAATCAATAGCACCTTCTTTGATTGCAGCTACCGCAGTTGGAATATTTCCATAACCAGTTAACATGATAATTCTGCTATCACTATTTGAAGACTGGATTTCTTTTACAACCTCAAGTCCATTACCATCTGCAAGCCTTAAGTCTACAACAGCAAAACCAGGTTTTTTAGTTTTTACAGATTCAACTCCCTTTTGCACACTCTCAGCTTGAAAAACCTCAAATCCTTTTTTTTCCATCGCTCTTGCTAAACGCTCACGGAAAGGATTATCGTCATCCACTATTAATAATGACTTGTTCTCAAAATCGCTAAGATTCTGGAGTTTTACTTCTTCTTTCATGAGCCTTATATGGGGTCTCTCCTGGATATTACAATATATTAATTTTGCGCATATCTGGCTTGAATTATTTGCTTTACTTTAGTGCTGCTTACTTTTATATGCGAAAATATTAAAGTTTTTGTAAAAAAGACTTTTTTTTATTAAATTTTTTTTGGAGGCATTCAAAATGCAAAAATTTAAATCAGTTGAAGAATTAGTAAATCAACTGAAACCTGAAAAACCAGTTTACTGTATAAGAAAGAATTCCATAAAATCTGCCGTTAGATTTTTCTTAAACAAATTTCCGGGTAAAGTTTTATATGCAGTCAAAACCAATCCACACCCTGAGGTAATCAAAACAATCATAGAAAGTGGAGTTGAACAATTTGATGTTGCATCAATTGAGGAAATTAAAAATATTAGAAATTTTAGTAATACAGCTAAATGCTCTTATATGCATACAGTTAAAAGTAGAGAAAGTATAAAAGAGGCATATTTTAATTATGGTGTAAAAACTTTTTCATTAGATACTAAAGATGAACTGATTAAAATAATTGAAAGTACAAATAACGCTAAAGATTTAGAATTATTTGTAAGAGTTGCTGTTTCAAATGAACATGCGGAAATTGATTTATCTAAAAAATTTGGTGCTATAACATCAGAAGCAATAGGTTTGTTAAGACTTATAAAACAACATGCTAAAAAGATTGGTTTAAGTTTTCATGTTGGTTCACAATGTATGCATCCAATTTCTTATTCAAAAGGAATTAGTGAAATTGGAAATATAATTAAAAAAACAAAAATTATTCCAGATTACATTAATGTAGGTGGAGGTTTCCCTACAATCTATCCTGACTTAATTCCACAATCTTTAAGAAGTTATTTTAATGAAATAAATAAGAGTTTAGAAAATTTAAAACTTGAAAAACTTCCTGAAATAATTTGTGAGCCTGGTAGAGCTATAGTTGCGGAAAGTGGCTCAACAGTTGTAAGAGTTAATTTAAGAAAAAAACAAAAGCTTTATATTAATGATGGTACCTATGGTACTCTTTTTGATGCAGGTACACCAAACATTGTATTCCCATCTAGAATGATTAAAGAAAATTCTAATAAAATAATTTCAAAAAAATTAACTGCTTTTGATTTCTTTGGACCTACATGTGACAGCATGGATTATATGAAAGGTCCTTTTTTGCTTCCAAATAATATTAAAGAAAATGATTATATTGAACTTGGTCAACTTGGGGCATACGGATTGACATTTAGAACTCAGTTTAATGGTTATTACTCAAATGAAATTTATCAAGTTGAAGATAATCCAATAATGACAATGTATGATAAAGACATTAATAAAGCTAACATGGTAGCTTAATGTCAGGTCAAAAAAATCCAGGTCATAACAGTAAAATAGATTTCTTAAAAAATCCTATTGAGCACATCGATATAACTTCTTTTGATAGTAGAAAAATTATATCCTCAATGGAAAAAATGTCATTTGTTTCTAGAGAAACAGCAAATGCTGCTAATATTTATAACGATATGCTAAAAGATAAAGATTGTACAATTTTTCTTACTTTAGCTGGTTCTACTTCTGCAGCAGGATGCATGAATATTTATAAAGATTTAGTTAAATATAATATGGTAGATGCAATCGTTGCAACAGGTGCCTCTATAGTCGATATGGATTTTTTTGAAGCTCTTGGTTTTAAACATTATCAAGGTTCACAATTTCAAGATGATACAGAGCTTAGGGACAACTATATAGATAGAATTTACGATACCTACATAGATGAAGAAGAGCTTCAAATGTGTGATAAAATCATATGTGAAATCGCAAATAACTTAGAAGCGAGAAGCTATACTTCAAGAGAGTTCATTTATCAAATGGGAAAATATTTAAAAAAAAATTCAAAGAAAAAAGATTCTTTGATTGAAACCGCTTTTGACAACAATGTTCCTATTTTCTGTCCTGCTTTTACTGACTCGAGTGCAGGATTTGGGTTAGTTATGCATCAAGAACAAAATCCAAAAAAACATATGACAATAGACTCCGTTAGAGAATTTAGAGAACTAACAGAAATTAAAATCAAATCTAAAGGTTCTGGATTATTTATGATTGGTGGTGGTGTACCTAAAAACTTTATTCAAGACACTGTTATTTGTGCTGAACTATTAGGAAAAAATGTAGACATGCATAAATATGCTGTTCAAATTACTGTTGCTGATAGTAGAGACGGTGCATGCAGCAGCTCCACATTAAAAGAAGCAAGCTCGTGGGGCAAAGTAGATATAACGAAAGAACAGATGGTGTTTGCAGAAGCGACTAGTGTTTTGCCATTAATTGCTAGTGACGCATATCATAAAGGTGAGTGGAAAAATAGAACAAGAAAAAACTTTACAAAAATATTTAAATAAAATTGAAATATCTCTCAAATAAAGACGGATTTTTAGGAATTGATAATAAGTTTAGCTTCAAAGAAAAAGCTGTAATTGTTCCATTTGGTTTAGAAAAAACTGTTAGTTATGGGGGAGGAACAAGAAATGGACCTAAAGAAATTATTAAAGCCTCCCATCAAGTTGAGCTATATGATGAAGAACTAAACTGCGAACCTTATAAAAAAATAGGTATTAAAACTTTAAAACCATTTAAAATTGACAAAAATATCAAAAAAGCACTTAATAAAATCTCAAATATTAATAAAGAGATTTTAGATAAAAACCTTTTCCCAATGACTTTAGGTGGAGAGCATTCAATAACTCCTGGGTGTATTGTTCCTTTTACTAAAAAATATCAAAATATTTGCCTCTTACATTTTGATGCCCATGCAGATTTACGTCAAAGTTATAATGGAGAAAAATTTTCACATGCCTCAGCAATTAGGAGGTGTTTGGATTATAAAAATGTTTCTTTAATTTCATTTGGGATAAGAAACATCTCAGAAAGTGAAATACCATTTTTAAAAAAAAATTCTTCAAGAATAAATATTTTTTGGGCAAAAGATAAAAAAAAATGGAATTTTACAAAATTTAAAAAACTAATTAAAAACAAAACTATTTATCTAACATTCGATGTAGATGGACTAGATTCAAGTATTATGCCTGCAACTGGTACACCTGAACCAGGAGGACTTATGTGGGACGAAACATTAGATATAATAAGAATTGCAGCTAAAAACTCGAAAATTGTTGGTGCAGATATTAATGAACTATCTCCAATTAAAGGATTTAATTCTTATAATTTTCTTGTTGCAAAATTAGCTTATAAAATTTTATCTTATAAATTTTTATATTAAACTTTAATTGGTTTAATAATTTTCAATAACATTCTGAATGGTATCAACATTATTAGAGCAACTAAAACTTTTACCGCTAAATCTCCTATAGATAAAGTTACCCAAGGAACTCCTGTTGCATAAAATGCTATTGAGAAAAATAAAAATGTGTCAACTGTTGATCCAATCAAAGATGAAGTAAGTGGAGCTACAAACCATTCTTTTTTTCTTAATCGATCAAAAATTTGAATATCTAACAATTGAGCGGTAATAAAAGCTACCCCTGATCCTACTGCAATTCTAACAGAGATTAAATCTGCAAAATCAGTTGAGAATAACAATGTAAATATAATTCCTATTAAAAAACCCAAATATACAATTTGTCTTGCTAATAATTTTCCATACGACCTATTTGCTAAATCTGTTATTAAAAAAGCTATTGGGTAACTAAAAGCTCCATAAGTTAAAATCTCATTTAATCCAAAATAGTTTATTGGGAACTGAACTAAATAATTAGAAGATAGTACAACAACCCCCATCATTATAGATAGAGTGATAAATAATTTGTTCATTAAGCTGATTTAGCTACAGTTTTCTTTTTAAAAGGGGATTTGATTAAAACTACTTTTTTTAACTTTCTTAATCTAGGAGATAAATTTTTATTTTTTACAGTTTTTAAAAATTCATCAAAACTACCTTTTTTGTCAACTGACCTTACACCTGAATTGCTTACAGTAAGTTTTAAACTTCTTCCAGTAAGCTCACTTGTAAATTTTACTTTTTTAAGATTAGGTAAGAATCTTCTTTTCGTCTTGTTGTTAGCATGACTAACATTATGACCTTTCATAGGAATTTTGCCGGTAAGTTCGCATTTTTTTGACATAATAACAGTGCCTATATAAGGGGAGATATTGAAGGCGTCAAGTTTAATACATTTAAGAAACAGTTTTATTTCCAACAATTTCTGAGAAATTTTTGACACCATCTCTTTTTAGTAATTCTTTTAGGTCTTTTTTAATCATGCCAGCAATATTGGGTCCTTGAAATACCATGCCGGTATACAACTGAACATAATCTGCTCCTAATAAAAATTTATCATAAGCTGCTTTACCAGAGTCAACACCACCTACTCCAATTATTTTAATTTTTCCTTTAATTAAATTATAGAATTTACTTATTAAAAGATTTGATTTTTTTTCAATAGGTTTTCCAGATAAACCACCTTTTTGATGTCTCTGTATATTTTTAAGTGTTTCCCTAGAAGCGTCAGAAGTATTTGAAATTATTATTGCACTTATTTCATTTTCTAAAAGAATTTCTGAAATTAAGTCAATTTGATTTTCATTTATATCTGGTGAAATCTTTACAGCTATAGGAATTTCCGTTTTTAATTGTTTTTTTTTCTCTGAGACAGATTTTAATAACTCTTTTAATTTATTTTCATCATGAAAATTCCTGAGATTTTCAGTATTTGGTGAAGAAATATTAATTGTAATATAATCTGCAACTTCGGAAAATTTTTCTAATCCTATTAAATAATCATTCAATCTATCATTAGAATCTTTATTTGGACCAACATTTACACCTAATACACCTAGTTTTTTATTAGATTTTATTCTATTTAATATTGTATCTGATCCATGATTATTAAAACCTAGCCTATTAATCAATGCTTGATCTTCTACCAATCTAAATACTCTTGGTTTTTCATTTCCATATTGTTTTAATGGAGTAACCGTGCCTACTTCAACAAATCCAAAACCTAACTTAAATAAAGGGTTGTATACCTCTGCATTCTTATCAAAACCTGCAGCAATACCAATGGGATTATCAAGATCTTGATTAAATAAATTTGTTTTTAAAATGGGATCATGCTTGTTTTCATCAAATATATTTGAAACTAAATTAAGCTTAAGAGATTGAATTGCTAAAAAATGTGCTCTTTCAGGATCTATTTTAAATATTAAAGATCTTAAATTTGAATACATTATTTCAATTTACTAATTATCAATTCTTTTGTTTCGTTAACACCGAAAAAACTTATAAAAAAACCCATTCTTGGTCCATTTTCATCGCCAAATACCACTTCATAAATTAACTTAAACCAATCTCTTAAGTTTTCTGCATAACCATTATCTTTACCCGTGGAGTATATTAATGTTTGTATATCCTCTGGAGACATCTGATCATTACATTTTTCTAAGGTTTTAACTAAAGCTTGTAGAGCTAACTTTTCATTTTCAGATGGGTTTTTATATTTTTTTTGAGCCTTAATAACATCATTGAAATATTTAATTGCATAACCAACTAATCCATCAAAAATTGGAGAGTTTTTTTCATTAATATTAGATTTATATTTTTTAACAAACTTCCATAATAAATCTTTATTGTCAGCGTTACTTGTTTCAACTAAATTCAACAACATAGAAAAGGTCATAATCATCTCTTCTTTAGGAATGTTTCCATTATGAACATGCCAAACAGGATTCATCACCAATTGTTGTTCTGTTTGTTTTTTTGATTTTTCAATATTATCAAGATACTCATCTACAGCTTTTGGCACTATTTCTTTATAAAGTTTTTTAGCTCTTTTTGGATTTTGATACATGTATAAAGATAAGCTTTCGGGTGAAGCATAATTTAACCACTGATCGATGGTAATACCGTTTCCTTTCGATTTTGAAATTTTTTCACCTTTTTCATCAAGAAACAATTCATAAGCAAATCCAGATGGATGTTTTTTACCAATTAAATTTATAATTTTGGTCGATAAAATTGCACTCTCAATAAGATCTTTTCCATACATTTCAAAATCTATATCCAGGGCATACCATCTCATTGCCCAATCAACTTTCCATTGTAATTTGCAATTTCCATCCAAAATACTAGATTCTAATTTTGTACCTTTGTTATCAAAAATTATTTTAGAATTTTTTTTATCAATTTCTATGACTGGAATTTCAAGAACATGACCTGTATCTGGACAAATAGGTAAAAAAGGACAGTAAGTTTGTTGACGTTCTTTGCCTAAAGTTGGAAGTATAATATTCATTATACCATCATAATTTTCTAAAATAATTTTTAAAGTTGGGTTGAAAAAACCACCTTTGTATAAAGACGTTGAGCTTTTAAAACTGTATTTAAAATTAAAACTATTTAAAAAATCTTTTAACATTTCATTATTATGTTCTCCGAAACTTGCAAATTTTTCAAATGGATCTGGAACTTGTGTTAACGGTTTATGTAAGTTTTCGTTTAGTAATTCCTGATTAGGAACATTATCAGGAACTTTTCTTAAACCATCCATATCATCGGAAAAAGTAATTATTTCTGTTGGTAGATCTGTAAGTTGCTTTAAGGCATTAACCATCATTGAAGTCCTTGCAACTTCACCAAATGTTCCGATATGAGGAAGGCCACTTGGACCATATCCTGTTTGAAGTGTAATTTTCCCTTTTTTATCAATAAATGATTTTCTCTCACGAAGCATTTTTTTTGCTTCAACGAAAGGCCAAGCACTTGTTTTGTCTAAAATTTCTTTTTTAATCACGAATATATCTTTTATAAAAATCTTAAATTGGCGATTTTATTAATTCTTATAGAGTTGAAATTTATTTACCATAAAATAATGTTCTTTCAAAATGTCTAATTATAAAACTGTTTTTTTTACTCTAGGAATTTTGCAAATAATTTTAGGGATCTCAATGTTCATCCCTATAATTGCTCAATTTATTTATTCAGAAATAGATTCATCATTTTTTGGTTCATCTATTGTTACTATAATTTTTGGATCATTATTTTTTCTTTCAAATCTAGACCACGACAAAAAATTAAATTTACAACAAGCATTTTTATTAACTGCTTTGTCTTGGTTAAGTATTGCTATTTTTGGATCTTTACCATTTGTATTTTCAACTATGGGGCTTTCAATTACCGATGCTTTTTTTGAGAGTATGTCTGGTATTACAACTACCGGATCTACAATTATTTCTGACTTAGAGAATACACCAAAAGGTATTCTATTATGGAGAGCAATACTTCAGTGGTTAGGTGGTATTGGTATAATTGTAATGGCAATTACCCTAATGCCTATAATGAATGTTGGTGGCATGCAATTATTTAAAATTTCTAGCAACGACTCATCTGAAAAAATTCTTCCTAAATCCAAAGAAATAGCTTTAAGACTTATTTATATTTATTCAGGCCTAACTGCTATTTGTGCATTATCATATTGGATATTTGGAATGGGAAAATTTGATAGTTTAACTCATTCTATGACTACCATAGCTACAGGTGGATTTTCTAATTATAATCAATCAATCGGATATTTTGACAGTGTTCCTATAGAAATATCATCAATGATTTTTATAATTTTAGGAAGTATTCCATTTATTGTATACATTAAATTTATTAATGGTAATAAAAAAATTTTTTTAAAAGATATTCAGATTAGAACATTTATTAAAATAATAATTATAAGCATTATTATATTATCAATATATTTATTGTTTAATAATAACGGGAACTTTAGTTTAAGATCTATTTTTTTTAATACGATTTCAATATTAACTGGAACAGGGTATGTTAATGCTGAATTTGATGGTTGGGGAAGTTTTCCCATAACAATATTTCTTGCACTAATGTTTATTGGAGGATGTGCTGGATCTACTACATGTGGTATTAAAATCTTTAGAATTCAAATTCTATATTTGTTTATATTAAATCAATTAAAAAAAATAATATATCCCAAGGGAATATTTATAATTAAATACGATCAAGGATCAGTAGATGATAAATTTATTGCATCAATTATTTCATTTATTTATTTTTATTTTGTAATTTTTTTTATTTTAGCTGCATTATTGTCATTAACAGGTCTTGATTTTATAACTGCTATTTCTGGAGCAGCCACATCTATATCAAATGTAGGTCCAGGTTTAGGTCCTATTATTGGGCCTAATGGAGATTTTTCAGTATTACCTGATATTTCTAAATGGATTTTAACTGTAGGTATGATTTTAGGTAGACTTGAGTTGTTTGCAATATTAGTATTGTTCTTACCATCTTTTTGGAGAAATTAATTATGTCTGAAACAAAAAAACAAACATGGCTTGATTCTCTTACAGTTTATAAAGATATTCGAATGGTAAGAATTCTTTTATTAGGTTCAATAAGTGGATTTCCATGGGTATTAATTGCAAGCAGCTTGAGTCTTTGGCTTAAAGAAGAAGGTCTTAGCAGATCAACAATTGGATGGGCAGGTTTAATTTTTGGAGTATACGCTTTCAATTATTTATGGGCTCCCATTATAGATAGAATTCAAATTCCCGTACTAACAAAAAAATTAGGCCATAGAAGAGGCTGGATAGTTTTGATGCAATTAATTATTTTGTTAAGTCTTGTTGTATGGAGTGTGATTAACCCAACTGAAAATTTGGCTTTATTAATTACTGTAGGTTTAATTATCGCTATTGCGTCAGCAACCCAAGATATAACTGTAGATGCATTAAGAATTGAGCAGATTAACGAAAATGAGGGAAAATCAATGGCTGCTGGTGCGGCTATGGCTGTTGTCGGGTGGTGGACAGGTTATAAATTAGGTGGAGTTGTTGCTTTATTCACAGCAGAATTTTTCGAAAACTTAGGGGTAGCTGACTATTGGCAAGCTACTTTTTTAATTTTAGGTATATTGATAATTTTAATGAATATTGGATTGATGTTTGTTCATGAACCTATTGAGACGAATAGACAAGCAAAACAGAGAGAAACAGATAAATTAATTGAAGGAAAACTTGGATCTAGCAATATAATTACAAATTTTATCGCATATATAACGGGAACTATAGGCGGACCTATTATTAGTTTTTTTAAAAAAAATGGTTTTGCAATTGCAGCTGGAATTTTAGGATTTGTTTTTTTATTTAAAATAGGTGAGGCATTTATGGGAAGAATGTCTATTGTTTTTTATAAAGAAATTGGATTCTCCAAAGGTCAAATTGCAATTTATTCAAAAGGACTTGGTTGGATAACAACAGTTGTATTTACTTTGTTGGGTGGTGTAATGGCCATGAGAGCTGGAACAATTAAAACTATGTTCTTTGCTGGGGGTTTAATGGCTATAACAAATCTTTTATTTGCGGTTTTAGCATGGACTGGAAAATCTGAAATTTTATTTGCAATTGCTGTTATAGCTGATGATATCACTGCAGCTTTTGCAACAGTAGCATTTGTTGCATTTATATCATTGCTAGTAGATAGAACTTATACAGCTACACAATACGCATTACTCGCTTCAATTGGTACTGCTGGTCGTACTACTTTGGCTTCATCTTCTGGAGCTTTGGTTGACTGGTTAAATGGAGATTGGGGAACATTTTTTGTTTTAACAACTATAATGGTGATACCATCATTAATTTGTTTATGGTTAATTAAAAACCAAATTAAAATTGGTGCAAAATAATTTTTATTTTATAGGTAATTTTTCGAATATTTACAAAAATCCTTCGAGAAAATCTGAAGTAACTTCACAAATTATATATGGCGAAAAATTCAAAATTTTAGCAAAAAATAAAAATTGGATAAAAATTAAAACTTTTTTTGATAACTATAAGGGATTTATAAAAAATTCAAAATATGTAGAAATATTTAGTCCTAACTATAAAGTAAGTTCATTAAAAGCAAGGATTTTTAAAAAACCTGGAATTAGAACAAACAGTTGGCTTCCATTCGCATCCAAATTGTCTGTATTAGAGCAAAATAACAACTATGTAAAAATTGAAAAAAATAAATGGATTAAAAAAGTAGATATTAAAAAAGTAAACCATAAAGAAAACAATTTTACAAAAATATTTAAAAAATTTTTAAATGTAAAATATGTTTGGGGTGGAAAAACGTTTCAAGGTATTGATTGCTCAGCCTTATTACAAATATTTTTTTGTTATAATAATTCGTTTTATCCAAGAGATACAAAAGATCAGATCAAATATTCTAAGAAGAATTCAAAAAGTAAGAAATTCAAAAAAGGAGATATTATTTTTTGGAAAGGTCATGTTGCTATATGTTTAAATTCAAAACAACTAATTCATGCTTATGGTCCAGAAAAAAAAGTTATTATCATGCCAATTATGGAAACAATTAATAGAATTCAAAAAACTACCAAGCTAAAGGTAAAAAAAGTATCTATAATAAAATACTAATTTCTTCCAAAGTCAGGCTTATCAATATCTTGTTTTAATTTTATGATTTTTGACCTTACTTTTTTAGTCTGAATAAGTTTTTTTACAATAGACTTATTATTTTTTGAATTAATATCTTTTTTGAATTGATTTAAATTTTTTACAAATAAATCAATCGCTTTTGAAATATTATTTTTATTGTTAAAAAAAATATCTCGCCACATGATTTCATTTGATGCTGCAATCCTAGAAAAATCTCTTAATCCACCAGCGCTATATTTGATTAGCTCATAATTTTGTTTTTTCTCAAAATCTTGAGCTGATTTCACCAAATTATATGCAATTAAGTGAGGTAAATGACTGGTAATAGAAAAAATTTTGTCATGTTTTTCAGCACTCATAACAACTACTTTTGCTCCAACTTTTTTCCAAAACTTAGTTAGAATATTTATATTATTTTTTTTAATATTTTTTTCTTTAATTATTATACACCATCTATCAGTGAACATATTTTCTTTACCATGCTCTGGTCCACTGACCTCTGATCCAGCTATCGGGTGACTTTGAATCCAATAAATACCTTTCTTTAAAAATTTATTTATAATTTTAGAAGTTTCAATTTTTGAAGAGCCAATATCTGTAATCAATGTTTTTGATGGTATAAATTTATTAATTTTTAAAATAATATTTTTGTATTCACTCATTGGTGTACAAAAGATGATTAAATCGGAATTACTTGCACCCTCTTTTAATGATTTAACAATTGTTCCAGGTAATTTTAATCTTTTTATCTTAGCAATATTAGATTTTGATTTTTCGTAAATAAAAATTTTTTTTGCTATTTTTTTTTTACTAATACGCCTTAATAAAGATGAACCTAATAATCCACAGCCAATAATTAAAATATTTTTCATTTTTTTAATACTTGCTTAATAACACTCATAAACTTTAAGTTTTCCTTTTTAGATCCAATAGTTAATCTTAATTTATTCTTTATATGATAACCATCTTCTGTTGATCTTAAAATAATTCCCTTATTTTTAAGTTTTTCATACAAAAATTTTGCTGAATACCTGCATTTTTCAAAATTAAGTAACAAAAAATTTGCTGAAACTGAATTTGAAAAAATATTATATGTCTCAAGAAATTTCTTAATTTTTCTAGAATATAATAAATTATGTCTAATCGATTTATTTATGAAAGCTTTATCCTTTAGTGACTCAATGGCAGCTAATTGAGCAATACCATTTACATTAAATGGAGGTTTTATAACATTTAGTGCATGTACTATTTTTTTTGATCCATATCCCCAACCTATTCTTAGAGAAGCTAATCCAAACATTTTAGAAAAAGTTCTAAGGATAAAAACATTATCTTTATTCTTAAACAAATTTAAACCTGAAGTATAATCTTCATTTTCCATATATTCTGCATAAGCATCATCAATAACTAATAAAATTTTTTTATTTAATCTTTTTCTTAATTCTAAAACCTCTTTTTTCGTTAAGTAAGTTCCTGTTGGATTGTTTGGATTTGCTATAAAGACAATTTTAGTCTTTTTTGTAATTTTTTTTAGGATTTCAATTACTGAGACTTTAAAATTAATTTCTTTTGCAAATACAACTTTTGCACCTACAATTTTTGAGTAAATTCTGTACATTAAAAAACTATACTCAGGTACTACAACCTCATCTTTTGGGTTTAAAAACAACTGACAGAGCATTTGAATAACTTCATCTGAACCTGCTCCACAAATAATTTTATCAGAATTACATTTATAAGCTTTAGATATCGCTTTTCTTAAATTTTGAGATTTTCCATCTGGATATTTATCTAAATTTAGATTTTTATTTGATATTATTTTCTTTGCTTTAGGACTCATACCTAAAGCAGACTCATTTGCAGAAAGCTTAATTACATTCTTAAGTTTCTTAACTTTTGATTTACCGGGCTTATAAGCCTCAATATTAAATTTTTTGAAATTTGGAGTAGTCATTTTTTTTAATTTATGTGCTCTTTATAGATAAAATTACAAAATTTTATATAGAATAAGAGGATTTTTTAAAAAATTGACATAATAAATAAGTTCTAGTAAAAAAAATATGCGCTGATTTAACTGAATTGCGAGCGCTTAAAAAAAACCGCTAAAATAGTTTTTTTTCTCACAATTCAAAACAGTCAAAACTATGAATACTGGGAAAAACATAAAAACTTTAATTGTTAATAAACCGCTAAAATTAGACTGTGGGAAGACCATAAAAGATTTTCCGATAGCCTATGAAACTTACGGTTCACTTAATTCAAAAAAAGATAATGCAATATTAGTTTTTCATGCTTTAACAGGAGATCAATTTGTAACCGGGATAAACCCTATAACTAACAAAGAGGGTTGGTGGAGTTATGCAGTAGGTCCTGATAAGGCTATCGATACAAATAAATATTTTGTAATTTGCTCTAACGTAATTGGTGGATGTATGGGATCATACGGACCAAGTCATAAAGATTCTGATGAAAAAATTTTTGGAACAAATTTTCCAGTTATAACTATTAATGATATGGTGAATGCTCAATATAGTTTACTTGATCATTTTGGTATTAATAAACTATTTTCTATAACTGGAGGTTCGATGGGAGGTATGCAAGTCCTTCAGTTTATCAGCAACTTTCCTGATAAATCTAAAACAGTGATACCAATAGCAACCACATCTAGTCATTCAGCACAAAATATTGCTTTTAACGAGCTAGGTAGACAAGCTATTACAGCTGATAGTAACTGGAAAGATGGGAATTATACATCAAACGAAACTAATCCCGGAAAAGGATTGGCAGTAGCTAGAATGGCAGCTCATATTACTTATTTATCTAAAAAAGGTTTGCAGGAAAAATTTGGAAGAAAGTTACAAGAAAGAGAAGATCTTAAATTTGGATTTGATGCTGATTTTCAAATAGAAAGTTATTTAAGATATCAGGGCTCAGTTTTCGTAGATAGATTTGATGCAAATAGTTATCTTTATATTACAAGAGCTATGGATTATTTTGATTTAGCCAAGCAATTCAATGGAAATCTTTCAGAAGCATTTAAAAATACAAACGCGAAATTTTTTATAATTTCATTTACTTCAGATTGGCTTTATCCAACCCAAGAAAACAAAGATATTGTGATTGCTTTAAACTCAATAGGAGCTGATGTTGGATTTGTAGAAATTGAGTCGGATAAAGGTCACGACTCCTTTTTACTAGACGTTCCTGATTTCTTAAGTGCACTTAAAAACTTTTTAGATAAATCTTACGAAGAAAATTAATTATGAAAAATGAATTTCAGGTAATAGCAGATTTAATTGAAAAAGATAAGAAAGTCTTAGATGTAGGTTGTGCTGATGGAACTTTAATGAGATTTTTAAAGGATAATAAAAACATAAATATAAGAGGATTAGAGATTTCAAAAGAAAAAGTGCAAGAATGTATTGCAAAAGGTTTAACTGTCATTGAAGGAAATGCAGAAAAAGATTTAAAGCAATTTCCAGACAAATCATTTGATTATGTTGTTTTAAGTCAAACCCTTCAAGCTTTTCTTAATCCTGAATTAGTTTTAGATGAACTTTTAAGAGTTGGAAAAAAAGCAATAGTTACAATTCCTAATTTTGGATACTGGAAAGTAAGATTTCATTTATTATTAAAAGGTACAATGCCAATTACAAAAACATTACCAGATGAATGGTATAACACGCCAAATTTACATATGTGCACAATCAAAGATTTTTTTCACTTTGTAAAATCAAAAGATATTAAAATTTTTAAATCACTCGCTTTAAATAATCTTAATTCATCAATAATAAATGAGCATAATTTAGGAGTTAAAAATTTGTTTGCAGATCTAGGTATATTTTTGATAGAAAAATAAAATGCGTATTGAAATTATACCCTGTCTTCAAGATAACTATAGCTATTTAATAATAGATGAAAGTAACGATTTTGCATGTGTTGTAGATCCCAGTGAGTCTGAACCAATAATAAATTTCCTAAAAAATAAAAATATAAAATTAAAATATATTCTTAATACTCATCATCATTATGATCATATCGGAGGAAATAAAGAATTAAAAAAAAAATATGGATCAGTTGTTGTAGGATTTAAAGGAGATGCGAAAAGAATACCTGGGATAGACATATTGTTAGAAGACAATCAAATATGGAAATCCGAAAACTTTGAAGCTAAAATTATGCATATACCTGGGCATACTTCAGGCCATATTTGTTTTAATTTTTTTAAAGAAAAATTAGTTTTTACTGGAGATACACTTTTCTCACTTGGTTGTGGGAGAATATTTGAGGGCACTTATGAGGAAATGTTTGAATCTTTAAACAAAATTAAATTATTACCAAAAGATACAAAAATTTATTGTGGTCACGAATATACTCTTAACAATGCAAAATTTTGCAAAAAATATGATCATGAGAACAAAGATTTACAAAAAAAAATAGAAAAAATAGAAAAATTAAGAGAAAATGGAATTCCTACCATACCCTCAACTTTAAAAGAGGAATTAGAGTGTAATATATTTTTAAGAGCAAAAGACCTTGAAACCTTTTCAAAATTAAGAGATTTTAAGGATAATTTCTAATTAATTCGGCTTGACTAAAAGCTGACTACAACTATATTGCGATAACTTTAAATTAAATCATACTATGTCATACGCAGTAATAAAAACAGGTGGGAAGCAGTATAAAGTAAAATCTGGAGAAATTCTAAAGATTGAGAAGCTGCCAGATTCTAAACCTGAGACTAAGATCGAGTTTAATGAAATTCTGGCATACGGTGATGATAAATCAATTGAAATTGGAACTCCAAATGTTGAGGGTGCAAAAGTAGAAGCTGATTTAATTAAAAATAGCAAAAATAGAACTATTTTAATTTTTAAAAAAAGAAGAAGACAAAATTCAAGAAGAAAAAATGGACATAGACAAGAATATTCTATGATAAGAATTAACAAAATTTTTTCAAAAGATGGTAAAGTGTTATCAGAAGCTGAAAAAATTTCTAAAACTTCAAAAAAAGAAGAAGTTAAGGAAGCAGTAAACAAATAGTTATTAGGTAAATTATGGCAACAAAAAAAGCAGGTGGATCATCACGAAACGGACGAGATAGTGCCGGTAGAAGACTTGGTGTAAAAAAGTATGGTGGTGAAACAGTAATTCCTGGAAACATAATTGTTAGACAAAGAGGAACTAAGATTTTTCCAGGTGAAAATGTTGGTATGGGTAAAGATCATTCAATATTTTCAGTTGTTAAAGGGAAAGTTGTTTTCAAAAAATCTAAATCAGATAGAACTTTCGTTTCTGTAAAGCCCAATTAATAGTACAACCAATTAAAATAGATGTTGTATTATGAAATTTCTCGATCAAGTTAAAATTTATATTAAAGCTGGAAACGGTGGAGACGGATCTCCAAGTTTTAGAAGAGAGAAATATGTTGAGTTTGGCGGACCAGATGGTGGGGACGGTGGAAAAGGTGGTTCAATTATTTTGAAGTCAGAGGAAAATTTAAATACCCTTATTGATTATCGATATCAACAACACCACAAAGCCGAACGTGGAGAAAATGGTTCTGGTCAAAACCGAACGGGAAAAGGTGGTGAAGATTTAATTTTAAAAGTTCCTCTAGGTACACAGGTATTTGAAGAAGATAACAAAACTCTTCTTTTTGATTTTAATAAAAAAGGTGAAGAATATGTTGCAGCTGCTGGTGGAAAAGGAGGTTTGGGAAACACAAGATTTAAAAGTTCTACAAATAGAGCTCCAAGAAAATTTACTAAAGGCACTATCGGAGAAGAATTTACAATATGGCTTCAATTAAAAACAATTGCTGATATCGGTATTATTGGATTGCCAAATGCTGGAAAATCGAGTTTGTTAGCAGCATTAACAAACGCAAATCCAAAAATTGCAAATTACAAATTTACAACTATTAATCCAAACCTTGGCGTGGCTTCTTACGATGATAAAGAAATTACCATTGCAGATATTCCAGGATTAGTTGAAGGAGCTCACGAAGGTATAGGCTTAGGAATACAGTTTTTAAAACATATAGAGAGATGTAAGTCTTTACTGCACTTAATCGATGTCACTAATTTAGATCTGAATGAGTCTTATAATCAGGTGAAAAATGAATTAAAAAGCTACAGTGCAAAGTTATTAGAAAAAAAAGAACTAATTGTGCTTAATAAAATTGATTTGATTGATGAACAAACAGCAAATGAAGTTATAGATCATTTTTCTAAGGGTAAAAATTGTGAGATTATGACAATGACAACTCTAGAAAAAAAATCTGTATCAAAAATTAAAGCAAAACTTTTGTCTTATGTATCTTAAAAACTCTAAAATAATTGTTATCAAAATTGGATCATCTCTACTAGTTGATCAAAACAAAAAAATTAGGAAACAATGGTTATCCAGTTTTGCAAAAGATGTTAAAAAATTAAGTAATAAAAATCAAAAAGTAGTTATTGTTAGCTCTGGTGCTATTGCTTTGGGTTGCAAGAAAATGAATTATAACAAAAAAAATATCAAATTAGATAAGAGTCAAGCTATTGCTTCTATTGGTCAAATAGAACTTATGAATTTATTTTCTGAAACATTTGCGAAATATAAATTAAATATTTCTCAAATTTTGCTTACATTAGAAGATACTGAAGAAAGAAGAAGATCTCTCAATGCAAAACGAACTTTTGATAACCTTTTTGAACTTGGTTTTATTCCTGTAGTCAATGAAAATGACACTATTGCAACGAGTGAAATAAAATATGGAGATAATGATAGATTAGCATCTAGAGTTGCACAAATTACAAATGCAGATACCTTAATTTTATTATCTGATGTTGATGGTTTGTATACAAAAAATCCTAAAATTTTTAAGGATGCTAAACTTATAAAAAAAATTGATGACCTAAAAAAAGATCTAAAAAAAATTTATATTAAAGGCGTAAATGAATATGGAAGTGGTGGTATGCATACAAAAATTGAAGCAGCAAAAATATGTCAGCTTGCTGGTACTAGTATGGTTATTGCAAATGGACTATATTCAAATCCTATCTCAAAAATAATTGAAAAAAATAACTGCACCTGGTTTAGTCCAAAAATTTCAAAGTTAGATGCTAGAAAAAAATGGATAATAAGTTCTGTAGCACCTAAAGGAGCTTTAATAATTGATGATGGTGCTAAAAAAGCATTAAAATCTGGAAAAAGTTTGTTAGCAGCAGGAATTAAAAAAGTTTCTGGAAGATTTAACAAAGGTGATCATATTAAAGTATTGGATAAAAAAAATAATGAGTGTGCCAGGGGGTTAAGTTCCTTTACTTCTGATGAGGTGACTAAAATTATGGGTCATCACTCTAATGAAATTGAAAAATTATTAGGCTATGTTGCAAAATCAGAAGTTATTCATAAAGATGATATGGTGGAAATTTAAATGATTAAATATATGAATTTAATTGGAATAAAAGCTCGGAAAGCTAGTGAGTATAAAGTTACAACTGAAGTAAAAAATAAAGTCTTAAATGATTACGCGAAACTAATTAAGAATGAAAAAAAATTTATTATTAATCAAAATTTGAAAGATATTAATTATGCAAGAAAAAAAGGGTTAAAAGAAAACTTAATCAAAAGACTTCATTTAAATGAAAATAAATTAGATGGAATTATAAATTCTATTTTAAAAATAGCTAAATTAAGGGATCCTATAGATAGCACTTTAGAAAAATGGAAAAGACCGAATGGTTTGAATATTAAAAGAGTTTCAATACCAATTGGAGTTATTGGGGTTATTTATGAAAGTAGACCAAATGTAACTTCAGATGTTGCTAGTCTTTGTTTTAAATCTGGAAATGTAGTGATTTTGAAAGGAGGCTCTGAGGCCATAAATTCAAATAAAGCTTTAGCTAAGCTGTTTAGAAAAGCACTTAAAAAAAATAAAGTTAATGAAAACTTTATACAATTTATTGATTCAAAACAAAGGAGGCTTGTGGATATTATGCTTTCTAAGATGAAAAAATATATCGATGTCATCATTCCTCGTGGTGGAAAAAATTTAGTTAAAAAAGTTTTAGAATTATCCAAAGTACCTATAATTGGGCACTTAGAGGGGCTTTGTCATACTTATATAGATAAAGATGCAGAATTAAAAATGGCTAAAGAAATTGTCTATAACGCTAAATTAAGAAATACAAGTATTTGTGGTGCGACTGAAACTATTCTTATTCATAAAAATATAGTCAAAAAATTTAGTAATCCTATTTTGCAGGAACTTGAAAATAGTGGTTGTAAAATAATTGGCGATAAGATTTTGAAAAGTTATTACAAAGGAAAAATATATCTTGCAAAAGAAAAAGATTGGTCAACTGAATATTTATCATCAATTGTATCTGTTAAAGTTGTAAAAAATTCTGAAGAGGCAATTAAGCATATTAACAAATACGGAACTATGCACACTGACTCCATCATTACAAAAAATAAAAAGACAGCAAAATATTTCCTAAAAAATGTTAAAAGCTCAATTGCAATGCATAATACCTCAACTCAATTTGCTGATGGTGGTGAATTTGGATTTGGTGGAGAAGTTGGAATTTCTACTAATACGCTACCACCAAGAGGTCCTGTAGGTTTAAATCAATTGATTTCATATAAATATGAAATCACTAGTAGTGGTAAAATAAGAAATTAAATTGAATAAAACAAAAATAAAAATTGGTGTATTAGGTGGATCGTTTGATCCTGCACATAAAGGACATTTGGCAATTTCTAAGGAAGCAAAAAAAAGATTCGAACTCAAAAAAGTTATTTGGGCAATTACAAAAAAAAATCCATTTAAAATAGAGAGCAAGACATCTGTTGCTAACAGAATTAAATATTGTAAAAAAATAATTGGTATAAATTCATTTATTAAGGTTAAATTTTATGAAAAAATTATTAAATCAAATAAAACTATTAATTTAATCAATCATTTAAAAAAAGATAAAAACATTGAAATATATTTTTTAATGGGTGCCGACAATCTTATTAATTTTCATAAATGGCATAAATCTAAATTAATTTCACAAAAATGTAACATCCTAGTTTTTGATAGACATGGGTATAAAAAAAATTCTTTAAAATCAAAGACATTTAAGCAACTTAATAAGACCAATCTAGAGTTTATTGAGTTTAATAAAGTCAACATTTCATCTTCTCAATTAAGAAAAATTTGATAATCTAAATTCAATTAATGGACAAAATTTCAGACCTAAAAGAAATTGTAATCAACACACTAGATCTCAATAAAGCTCAAGACATTGTAACTATTGATCTTAAAGACAAAAGTTCTATGGCTGATTACATGATCATAGCAAGTGGAACATCATCTAGACATATTCAATCTTTATCAGAACAAGTTTTAGAAAAACTTAAAAATAACGGTGTAAAAGACTCAAAAATTGAGGGTAAAGAAAGCGCTGAATGGAAACTTGTTGATGGGATTGATTTGATTGTTCATATTTTTCATCCAGAAAAAAGAAAATTTTATGAATTAGAAAAAATTTGGTCAGAGCTAATTCCAAAAGAAAAAGTGATGATATGAAAAAAATTAAATTTTTATTATTAATTTTTTTTTCCGTTTTTTATTTAAATAAAACAGTTATTTCAGCTGAAATTGATATTTATAAAAAAATTGATCTCTTCGGTGAGGTTCTAGAAAAAATTAATAAAGAGTATGTTGATGAGTTCAACCAATCTGAGAGTATGGACTCTGCTATCAATGGACTTTTACAATCCTTAGATCCTTATTCATCCTATATGTCTCCTAAAATTTTTGATGAAATGCAAACAGAAACCAGTGGTGAATTTGGTGGACTAGGAATTGAAGTTAGCATGGAGGCTGGTGTGGTAAAAGTAATTTCACCAATAGATGATACACCTGCATCTAGGGCTGGATTAAAAGCTGGTGATTACATAGTCAAAATAAATGATGTCCAGGTTCAAGGAAAATCATTAAGTGAAGCTGTTGATTTAATGAGAGGACCTGTAGGTTCTGGAATAGAGTTAACAGTAAGACGAAGAGGTGAAAGAAAAGCGCTAACATTTAATATCATAAGAGAAGTTATTCAGGTTCAATCTGTAAAATCTGAAATTATAGACGAAAATATTGGATACATCAGGCTTACTTCGTTTAACGATAACAGTAGTGATCAAATAGAAAAGCAAATTAAAAAACTTAAAAAAAATAAAAACTTAAATTCATTTATTTTAGATTTAAGAAATAATCCTGGAGGTCTTTTATCTCAAGCAATAAAGATATCAGATTTTTTTCTAGAAAATGGAGAGATAGTTTCAACAAAAAGTAGAAAAAAATCTGAAAATAGAAAATGGTTTGCAAGAAAAGGAGATATTACTGATGGAAAAACATTACTGGTTTTAATTAACTATGGTTCAGCATCTGCATCTGAAATTGTTGCTGGAGCTTTAAAGGATCACAAAAGAGCAATCATCGTTGGTGAAAATAGCTTTGGTAAAGGTTCTGTGCAATCAATTATTCCTTTAAAAAATCGTGGGGCTATCAGATTAACTGTCGCAAAATATTATCTTCCCTCTGGAAAATCTATTTCTGAAGTAGGTGTTAGACCAGATATTGAAGTAAATGAAGAAGGTGATGATTTTAGAATAAAAACTGATACTGATAATCAATTAAACTACGCTATTAAGTTACTTAACGGATAATATGAATAAAAATTTTAAAGATTTACCACTGAGAAGTGGGGTCGGAATTGTGTTATTGAATAAAGAAAATAAAGTATTCGTAGCAAAAAGAATAGATAATCCTAAAAATTTTTGGCAAATGCCTCAGGGTGGTGTTGATGAAGGAGAGGATAATTTAAAAGCTGCATTTAGAGAACTGGAGGAAGAAACAAGTATCAAAAGTGTAGAACTTATAAAAGAATTAGATGGTACATTAACCTATGATTTACCTGATAGATTACTAGGTATTATTTGGAAAGGTAAGTACAAAGGTCAGAAGCAAAAATGGTTTTTAATGCGATTTATTGGAAATGATAATGAAATAAATATTAATACATCTAATCCAGAATTTTTAGATTGGAAGTGGATTGACTTAGATTTAATTACTGATGTTGTTGTTGATTTTAAACATCATGTTTACAAAGAACTTAAAGAAAAAGTAAAAAAATTAATTTAGAGTTTTTAAAACTTCAACTTTTTGATCTGCTAAATATTTAGATTGATCGTTAATATCGGTTTTATTAGCCTCTTCTTCTGCCTGTTTAAGTAAATCTTGTTGCTTTGATTTATCCATATCCGCAAGATTAAAAATTGTACTTGTTAAAATAGATAGATTGTTATTTTTAAACTCAACAATCCCATCTTCAACATAGTAATTTTCATCACCTGATTTTGATAAAATCTTAATTATCCCAGGTTTCAAAAAGGAAATAATAGAAATATGATCCTTCAATATTCCCATCTCTCCTTCAAAAGCAGGGACCACAACTTCTGAAACATCATCTTTTACTAAAAAAGATTTTTCAGGATTTACTATTTCAACTTTAAACTCTTCGCTCATTAAGCAGCAGCTTCTTGTTCCATTTTCTTAGCTTTTTCTATAGCTTCTTCAATTGTTCCAACCATATAAAAAGCAGCTTCAGGTAAGTGATCATACTCGCCTTTGCAGATTGCATCAAAACCTTTGATCGTTGAGTCAAGATCAACAAGTTTTCCTGGAGAACCAGTAAATACTTCTGCAACAAAGAATGGTTGAGATAAAAATCTCTGTATTTTTCTAGCTCTTGCTACAACTAGTTTATCTTCTTCAGATAACTCGTCCATACCAAGAATAGCTATAATATCTTGTAATGATTTATATGATTGTAGTATTCTTTGAACATCTCTTGCTACTCTATAATGCTCATCTCCAACAATTCTTGGATCCAAAATTCTTGATGTAGAATCAAGTGGATCTACCGCAGGATAAATACCAATTTCTGCAATTTGTCTTGAAAGTACAGTTGTTGCATCCAAGTGAGCAAACGATGTGGCTGGAGCAGGGTCTGTTAAATCATCAGCAGGTACATAAATTGCTTGTACAGATGTAATTGACCCTTTGTTTGTAGTCGTAATTCTTTCTTGTAGGTTTCCCATGTCAGTAGCTAATGTCGGTTGATATCCAACAGCAGATGGAATTCTTCCTAACAAAGCTGAAACCTCTGATCCTGCCTGAGTAAACCTAAAAATATTATCTACGAAGAAAAGTACGTCCTGACCTTCTTGATCTCTAAAGTATTCAGCGACAGTTAATCCTGTAAGTGCAACTCTTGCTCTCGCTCCAGGAGGTTCATTCATCTGTCCATAAACTAGAGCAGCTTTTGAACCAGCTCCTTCTTTTTTAATTACTCCAGATTCAATCATTTCATGATAAAGGTCATTTCCTTCTCTAGTTCTCTCTCCAACTCCCGCGAAAACTGAAAAACCACCATGAGCTTTTGCAACGTTGTTAATTAATTCCATAATTAAAACTGTTTTTCCTACTCCTGCTCCACCAAATAATCCAATCTTTCCACCTTTTGCATACGGTGCAAGCAAATCAATTACTTTGATACCTGTTACAAGGATTTCAGTTTCTGTTGATTGGTCATTAAATTCAGGTGCAGCTCTATGAATTGGCCAACTTTCTTTGGTTTTAACTTCACCTCTTTCATCAATTGGTTCCCCAATTACATTAATAATTCTTCCAAGAGTTTCAGGCCCAACCGGAACTTGAATAGGAGCATTTGTGTTGGTAACTTCATCACCTCTTTTTAGTCCTTCAGTAGCATCCATAGCAATTGTTCTTACAGTGGTTTCACCTAAGTGTTGTGCTACTTCTAAAACTAGTCTGTTATCACCATTTTTACATTCCAATGCTGTTAAAATTTCTGGTAGTTCACCATCAAATTTTACGTCTACTACCGCTCCAATAACTTGTGTGATTATTCCTTTGCTCATAATTATAAACTTTCTGCTCCTGATATGATTTCTATTAGTTCTTTTGTAATTGCTGCCTGACGACTTCTATTATATTCAATAGTAAGTTTGTCAACCATTTCACCTGCGTTTCGGGTTGCATTATCCATTGCACTCATTCTAGACCCTTGTTCGCTAGCTGAATTCTCTAACATTGCTTTAAATATTTGCGTAGAAATATTCTTTGGCAATAAATTGCTTAAAATTTCATCTTCATCTGGTTCAAATTCGTAACTTTCTTCTGAACTATTTTCCTCTCCCTCATTATTTAAAGGGATAATTTGCTGTGCTTGAGGAATTTGAGTAATTACATTTTTAAATTGGTTATAAAAAATTGTACAAACATCAAATTCACCTGCCTCAAATTTTTCAATTACCATTTTCCCAACTTTGTCAGCATCAAAATAATTTGCATTTTTAGACTCTTTGAAAGAAATATTTTCAATTATTTTATCACCATAAACTCTTTTTAATTGATCATTTCCCTTTGAGCCTACAGTAATAATTTTAAGCTCTTTACCTTCATCTAAAATTTTTGCAAAATAGCTTTTAGCTTTTTTAATAATATTAGAATTAAATCCACCACATAAACCTCTATCAGAAGTCATCACCACACAAAGATGAGTTTTTTCCTCACCAGTACCTGACAATAACTTTGGTGCATTTTCTTTATCAGATATACCATTTGATAAATTTAAAATAACATTATTCATTTTTTCAGAATATGGTCTTCCCTTCTCAGCACTTTCTTGAGCTCTTCTTAATTTAGCTGCTGCAACCATTTTCATAGCTTTAGTAATTTTTTGTGTAGACTTTACACTAGCTATTCTTTTTTTTAGGTCGTCTAAACTTGCCATAAATTATTAAGATTTAAAATTTCCTTTTAATTGATTGATTACCTCAACAAGTAATTTTTCTTTATCTTCCTCAAGTTTTCCTGAAGTTAAAATTGACTCGATAATCTCAGGCTTATCTGATTTACATTTTTCAATAATCTTGCTCTCAAATTCAGCAACGTCTTTTAAATCAATATCATCAAGATAACCTTTCACTCCACAAAATACTGAAATAACTTGTTCTGCAACAGTCATCGGTGAATATTGTTTTTGTTTTAAAAGTTCAGTTAGTTTAGAGCCTCTATTCAAAAGCTGCTGAGTAGATGCATCTAAATCAGATCCGAATTGAGCAAAAGCTGCCATTTCTCTGTATTGTGCTAACTCTAGTTTCATTGAACCAGAAACTTTTTTCATCGCTTTTGTTTGAGCTGATGAACCAACCCTAGATACTGATAAACCTACGTTAATTGCAGGTCTTATACCTTGGTTAAATAGTTCTGTTTCAAGGAAAATTTGTCCATCTGTAATTGAAATAACGTTAGTTGGAATAAACGCGGATACGTCTCCACCTTGTGTTTCAATAATTGGCAGTGCAGTAAGTGATCCACCTCCATGTTCGTCACTTAATTTAGCTGCTCTTTCAAGTAATCTGCTATGAAGATAAAATACATCTCCAGGATAAGCCTCACGTCCTGGAGGTCTTCTTAATAGCAATGACATTTGTCTATAAGCAACTGCTTGTTTAGACAAATCATCATAAATTATTAACGCATGCATTCCATTATCTCTAAAATACTCTCCCATAGCACAACCTGTGTATGGTGCTAAAAATTGTAAAGGAGCAGAGTCCGACGCAGTAGCAGCAACGATTGTTGTGTACTCCATAGCTCCAGCTTCTTCTAATGTTTTTTGAATTTGTCTTACTGTTGATCTTTTTTGTCCAACTGCAACGTATATACAATAGAGTTTTTGTTTTTCATCTCCAGATTCATTGATTTTTTTTTGATTAATGATTGCATCTACTGCAACTGCTGTTTTACCAGTTTGTCTATCACCAATAATTAATTCCCTTTGCCCTCTTCCAATTGGAACTAGACTATCAATTGATTTAAGACCAGTTTGCATTGGTTCACTTACTGATTGTCGTGGAATAATACCAGGAGCTTTTACTTCAACCCTGCTTTTTTTAATTCCTTTATCTAATTGTCCTTTTCCATCAATAGGATTTCCTAAACCATCCACTACTCTTCCTAATAATTCTTTTCCAACTGGAGTATCAACAATATTACCTGTTCTTTTTACTACATCCCCTTCTTTAACATTTCTGTCATCACCAAAAATTACGACACCAACGTTTTCACTTTCTAAGTTTAGAGCCATACCTTTTGAACCATCTGCAAACTCTACCATTTCACCAGCTTGAACATTATCCAAACCATAAATCCTAGCAATACCGTCTCCAACTGATAAAACTTGACCAACTTCTGTGACTTCTGCTTTATCACCAAAATTTTTAATTTGTTCTTTTAATATTTTTGTAACTTCTGAAGGATTTATTTCCATTTATGCCTCTATCATTCTATTTTCGATTTGTTGTAATTTATTTTTAATTGAGGTATCGACCATAGTACTTCCTACTTGTACTACCAAACCTCCTATTAAACTTTCGTCATGTTTGTAGTTTAATTTTATTTTTGAGCTAAAATTTTTTGTTAACTCCTCTGTAATTTTTGCAATTTCTTCATTAGATAATTCTTTTGCTGATTTTAATTCTGCCTTAAGTTCACCTCTTTTTCTTGAACAAATCTCAATAAAGCTTTTAAGAATACGCTCAATAAAAAAGAAACGTCTTTTTTGAATTAAGAAACTTAAAAAATTTTTAAATAAAGACTCAAATTTATTATTTTCAGAGATTGTATTGATTACTTTTAATAAATCTTCTTGGCTTGTAGTTGGATCTTTAATCAAATTAGAAAAATCTTCACTTTGCTCAATTAAATTAAGAATAGATGAAGACTGATCTTCGATCTGACTTAAAAGATTGTTTTCCTCTGAAAGTTCAAAAAGCGCAAGAGAGTACCTTTCAGCTGAAGTTATTGAAAATCCGGTGTCTTTACTCAACTTGGTTCCTCTATAATGTTGAAGATTATTTAAAAATCACGCCCTAAATAGCATATGACCCTTATGTCTTCAAGTAGCGGATTCGTAAAAAAGGCCTCTTTTTTGCGGTTAATTGAAGTTAATTGGATCAACATCAACTGAAAGTTTTATTCCAGAAGAAAATTTATATTTTGGAATAATTTTTGCAAGAGAGCTTTGTAGTTTCATGGATTTTAAGCCTCTGATTAAAAATCTAATTCTAAATTTTCTCTTTAATCTAAATAATGGGGCATTCACAGGCCCTAATATTTTTCCTTCAATTTTATTTTCAATGAAATTTTTAAAATTAATAGCTTCTTTTTCTAATTTAATTTCATTATCTCCCGTTAGGATTAAAGAAATAAACCTTTGAAATGGAGGTAGTTTATTTTTTTTTCTTATCTCTAGTTCTCTTTCTAAAAAAATATCTGGATTTTTACTTGTAATTTCTGAAATCATCTTAGTATTATTTTCATAAGTTTGAAAATATACCGTTGCTGGTTTTCCTGTTCTTCCTGCACGTCCTGAAAGTTGATGATAGAGCTGCAAATTTTTTTCTGCACCTCTTAAATCATGTCCTTGAGATGAAAGATCGATATCAACAACTACAATGCAATTTAAGCTTGGAAAATGAAAACCTTTCGAAATTAATTGAGTTCCAACTAAAATATGCGTTTCATTATTTATAATTTTATCTATTTTTTCTTTAGAATCTTTTTTATTCATTGTGTCACTTGAAAAAATCTCTATTTTTTTTCCAGGGAATTTTCTTTTTACCTCTTCTGAAATTCTCTCAACACCAGGACCGCTAAAAATAAATTCACAATTGCCTTCTTTTGTACAGTCCCTTTTAAGATCAGATTTGTATCCACAATAATGACATAATAAGTTATTTTTATTTTTATGATAAACTAAATTGATACTACAATTTGGACATGTGAAACTTGTAAAACACTTATTACATAAAGCATTTGGAGAAAAACCTCTTCTGTTTAAAAAAAACAAAACTTGATCTTTTTTTTCTAAATGTAAATTAACTTTTTGAATAATTTTATTTGATAGCCATGATTGTTTTTCAAGTTTGGTATTATTTAAATTAATAATTTCATAATTAGGTAAAGCTGCGTTTTGATATCTTTCATTTATTCTAGAAACCTCGTATTTACCCTTTTTAATATTTTCAAAAGTTTCTATTGAAGGAACAGCAGTAATCAAATTTATTGGAATGTTTTCAAAAGATGCTCTAGAAATTGCCATATCACGAGCATTGTAGGTTATGCCTTCATCTTGTTTAAATGATTGATCATGTTCCTCATCAACAATTATCATTCCTAATTTTTTAAATGGTAAAAATAATGAAGACCTTGCACCAATAATTATTTTTATTTTACCATTAGAAACGCCGCTCCAAATTAATTCTTTCTTTTTTTTTGAAATACCTGAGTGCCAAACTGCGGGCTTAAAACCAAAATATTCTAAAAATTTTTGTTCAAACTGACTAGTTAAACCTATTTCTGGTAATAAAATTAATCCTTGAAAACCCTTCTCTATCAGTGGTTTTAATGCTTCAAAATAAACTAATGTTTTTCCTGATCCAGTTGTGCCTTGTAAAACATGAACTCTAAATTTTTTATTTGAAGCATTCATTTTTTTTAGAGATTTATTTTGATCACTGGATAGCTTGATTAAGGTTTGTTTAATTTTGCTATCAAATATTTGATAAAGTTGATTTTCTTTGTTCTCTACCGCATTACTAGTTAAGAGTACTAACTTTAAAGCCATACCCTTTGGGATAAGATTATATTCTGCAAACCAATTTAAAAAATTTATTGTATTTTTTTTTAACGGAGTAACGTCTAATTTCTTGATTATATTTTTAGTCTTAAAATTTTTATTATTATTTTTTTCAAATTCGTCCCAAACAACACCGGTAATTTTTGATTTTCCAAAAGGTACCATTACATAATCACCAACTTTAAGTTTTAAACTACTTTCATAAGTGAATGGATGATTAAAAATATTTGGTACAAGAATCGGATATTTCATATTTTTATAATATGAAAAAAAATTAAGAGTGTATTGCTCTTTTATCTACTGATAAAGCAGCTTCTTTAACTGCTTCAGAAAATGTTGGATGAGCATGACAAGTTCGGGCGATATCTTCTGCACTTGCACCAAATTCCATTGCAACACCAATCTCTGCAATTAATTCTCCTGCATGAGGTCCAATTATATGTGCACCTAATACTTTATCTGTTTGCTCATCAGCTAAAATCTTAACAAAACCTTCCGCATCATCTATGGCCTTAGCTCTTGAATTAGCCATAAACGAAAATTTCCCTACTTTATATTTTTTATTTAATTCTTTTAATTGTTCCTCAGTTTTACCGATTGATGCTACTTCTGGTGTTGTATAAACTACTCCAGGGATTGTATCGTAATTTACATGTCCAGATTGACCAACTATGTTTTCTGCAACTGCTATACCTTCATCCTCAGCTTTATGTGCAAGCATTGGACCAACAATTACATCGCCTATTGCATAAATATTTTCAACGTTAGTCTTAAAAATTTTATCAGTTTTAATTCTATTTCTTTCGTCAAGATCTACTCCTACAGATTCTAAATTTAAACCATCTGTATTAGGTTTTCTGCCAACAGAGATTAAAACAACATCACATTCAAAATTATTTTTATTACCATCTTTATCTACTGTTGAAACCACTGCACCTGCTGCATTTTTTTTAATTGTTTCAACTTTATTTTGCATATTAAATTTCATACCCTGTTTTTTTAAAATTTTCATAAATTCTGAAGAAATTTCTTTATCCATTCCAGGTGTAATATGATCTAAAAATTCAACAACTTGCACCTCTGCTCCAAGTCTAGACCATACAGATCCCATCTCCAATCCTATATAGCCTCCTCCTACTACAACCATTTTCTTAGGTACCTTTTCTAACTTTAAGGCACCTGTTGATGAGACAATTGTTTTCTCATCTATTTCTATTCCTGGTAATGAAACTGGAACTGATCCTGTTGCAATAACTGTTTTTTCTGATTGGATGACAGTTTCTTTATTTTTATCATCCTTTATTAAAATTTCATTTTTAGATTTAAAACTTCCGTGTCCTTTAAAATAAGTAACTTTGTTTTTTTTTAAAAGAAATTCAACACCTTTTGTAAGAACAGTTACAGCTTTATCTTTACTTTTCATCATTTTGTCTAAATTTAATTTTACTTCGCCAACTTCAATACCTTTGTTTGCTAAACTTTTTACTTTATGAAATTCTTCAGACAGATTAAGTAAGCTTTTTGATGGGATACAACCAACGTTTAAACAAGTACCTCCCAAAGACCCTCTAGACTCTATACATGCAGTTTTTAATCCTAATTGAGCAAGTCTGATTGCACAGACATAACCACCCGGTCCACCTCCAATAACTACAGCTTGAAATTTTTCTGACATTTAAATATCTAAAAACAACCTTCTAGGGTCTTCTAAGTTTTCTTTAATCATTTTAAGGAAAGATACAGATTCTTTTCCATCAATAATTCTGTGATCATATGATAATGCTAAATACATAATTGGTCTTATTCTGATTTCACCGTCTACAACAACAGGTCTTTCCACTATATTATGCATGCCCAACACTCCAGATTGAGGTAAATTTAGTATTGGGGTTGAAAGCATAGACCCATACACACCTCCATTACTTATTGTAAATGTTCCTCCCTGAAGGTCTTCAATCGTTAGCTTTCCATCTCGCGCTTTTTCTGAAATTTCTTTAATATTTTTTTCAATATCTGAAAAGGATAATTCATCTGCATTTCTCAAAACTGGAACAACCAAACCCTTATCTGTTCCAACAGCAAAGCTAATATTGTAATAGTTTTTATAGATAATCTCATCTCCGTCTATTTCAGCATTCACTGCAGGGAAATTTTTTAAAGCAACTACACATGCTTTTACAAAGAAGGACATAAACCCTAATTTTATCCCATAACGAGATTGGAAATCCTCTTGATTTTCTTTCCTCATTTCCATCACACTGCTCATATCAACTTCGTTAAATGTTGTTAAAAGAGCAGCATTCTCTTGAGCTTGCTTTAATCTTTTTGCAATAGTTTGTCTCAACCTAGTCATCTTAATTCGTTCTTCTTCACCATATTGAATTTTTCTTTCAGATGGTTTTGGATTTGCACCCATCAAACTTATTAAATCTCCTTTTAAAACTCTCCCATCTTTTCCTGAACCTTGAATTGAATTAATATCGATATTATTTTCAGTTACTATTTTTCTCACTGCTGGAGACAAGGTTGGATTAACATTTCTTTTTAGAATAACATCTGGTTTTACTTCCTCAGTTAAAACCAATGGTTTATCTTTGGGTTTTTCTATATCTTTTTCTTCAAATACTTTTGGTTCTTTTTTATTTGCATCTAATTTTATTACATTGCTCTCTACAGGAACTATTTCCTCTTGCTTGATTTCTTTTTGGTTTTTTGGTGCAGATTTAACCACTCCACCTTCTTCTGATACAGAACCTAATAATGCTCCTACTTCAACGACTGATCCATCTTGTGAATTTATCTCTGTTAACACACCAGAAATTGGGGATGGCACTTCTAAGTTTACTTTGTCTGTCTCAAGTTCTACAATTGGTTCATCTGCTTCGACTGTATCACCTGCGTTTTTCAACCATTTTGCAACGGTCGCTTCTGTTATACTTTCACCTAGAACTGGGACTACTATTTTTTCACTCATTAAAATTAATCAAATACCTTGTTAATTATTTCTTGTTGTTGAGAATTATGCCTTTTGGCATATCCTGTTGCAGGAGTTGCGTCTGGGCTTCTTCCTATATAAGAAATTTTATTATTATTAGCCTTTAAAGTGTCTAATGTCCATTGGATATAATCTCTAACCGAAAACCAAGCACCCATATTTTTTGGTTCTTCTTGGCACCAAAAGAATTCAGCATTTTCAGCATATGGTTTTAACTCCTTAACCAAAGCTTTTGCTGGAAATGGATACAATTGTTCAATTCTATACATCACTACATCATCTCTTTTAAGCTTTTCTCTGGCGTCTAACAAATCAAAATATACTTTTCCAGAACAAAGAATTACTTTTCTTATTTTAGAACTTTCTTTTAGTTTAATAAATCCTTTAGACTTAGGATCTATAGCATGATCCCACAATACTCTATGGAAAGTATTTTTTTTGTTAAAATCTTCTAAATTTGAAACACAATACTTATTTCTTAATAATGATTTTGGTGTCATTATGATTAGTGGCTTTCTGAAACTCCTATGCATTTGTCTTCTTAAAGCATGAAAATAATTTGCTGGGGTTGTGCAGTTCATTACTTGCATATTATCGTTTGAGCATAGTTGTAAAAATCTTTCTAATCTTGCTGAAGAATGTTCTGGTCCTTGCCCTTCATATCCGTGAGGTAACAACATTACTATACCAGATGCTCTATTCCATTTTCTCTCACCAGATGCAATAAATTGATCAATTACAACTTGAGCTCCATTAGCAAAGTCACCAAATTGAGCCTCCCAAAGAGTAAGTGTGTTTGGCTCTACTAGACTATAACCATATTCAAAACCTAAAACCGCAAGTTCAGATAAAAAACTATCTACTACTTCAAATTGCTTTTGATTTTTAGAAATATTATTTAGAGGAATGTACCTAGAATTGTCTATTTGATTTCTTAAAACAGAATGTCGTTGACTGAATGTTCCTCTTCCAGAGTCTTGTCCTACAAGTCTAACTGGATATCCCTCTTCTAGCAAAGATCCAAAAGCTAAAGATTCAGCCGAAGACCAATCGATTCCAGTACCTTTTTCGACACTTTCTTTTCTGGCATTAAATATTTTAGAGATAGTCTTATGAATATTTTTTTCCTCAGGAATACCATTTATTTTATCTGAAATTATTTTTAATTTATTTTCGTCAAAACCTGTTATACCCCTTTTATCTTTACCTTTTTCAGGTTTATATCTTGACCATGATCCCTCAAACCATTCTATTTTGGGTTTATAGTCTTTTGCGCTTTTATATTGTTCATCAAGTAAATCTTTAAATGATTTAACATTTTGATTTAATAATTCTTGCGTTATAGAGTTTTCATTTACAAGTTTATTTCCATAAATTTTATAAACACTAGGGTGTGATCTAATTTTTTTATACATTAAAGGTTGAGTAAATGAAGGCTCATCCCCCTCATTATGTCCAAATCTTCTATAACAAATTAAATCTACTACAACATCTCTATTAAATTTTAATCGAAATTCTGTTGCTATTCTAGTTGCATAAACAACTGCTTCTGGATCATCACCATTAACATGAAGAATTGGTGCTTCTACCATTTTTGCAACATCAGATGGATAAGGTGAGGACCTGGCAAATCTTGGACTAGTAGTAAATCCTATCTGGTTATTAACAATGATATGAATTGTTCCTCCAGTGTTGTGTCCTGGTAGTCCAGACATTGCAAAACATTCTGCTACAACTCCTTGGCCTGCAAAAGCTGCATCCCCATGAATGAGAATTGGTATAACTTTATTTCTTTCACGGTCTTTGTGAAAAAATTGTTTGGCTCTTGTTTGACCTAAAACAACTGGATTAACAGCCTCTAAATGAGATGGGTTATCTGTTAAACTGACATGAACTGAGTTTCCATCAAACTCTCTATCTGATGATGCTCCAAGATGGTATTTTACATCTCCAGCACTATCTTCAGAATCAGTACTAAACTCACCAGCAAATTCATTAAATATTCTTTTGTAAGATTTTTGTAAAACGTTTGCCAAAACATTAAGTCTACCTCTATGAGACATACCTATTTTAACTTCTTTTATATTATTTTGACCACCAATTTTTATTATTTGTTCAAGAGCAGGTATTAAACTTTCGCCACCATCTAAACCAAATCTTTTTGTTCCCACATATTTTGTAGCTAAAAATTTTTCAAATCCTTCTGCCTGTACTAATTTATTTAAAATTGCCTCTTTACCATTTTTTGTAAATTGAAGTGCATTTTTATCTTGCTCTATCCTGTCTCTAAACCACTTTCTTTCATCTGGGTTTGAAATATGCATGAACTCATAACCTATTTTTCCACAATAGGTCCTCTTCATAAACTTAAGTATTTCTCTTATATTTGCATATTTACGATTGATTACTCCGTTTAGAAAAATTTTCTTATCGTAATTTTCTTTTTTAAAACCATAAAAATCTGGATGAAGCTCATCTAAATATTCTGACTCTCTCATTTCTAGGGGATCAAGATCTGCTAATAAATGTCCTCTTAGTCTATACGCTCTAATTAATGCCACAGCACTGATAGAATCTTTATTTGAGTCAGCAAGTAATTGAAAATTAAATTTTTCTGAAGTGTCTAATTTGACATTATCAAAATCATTTTTATCTTGTTCTTCTATTTTTTTTTGTAATTCATCAATATCAATCTTTTTTTTAGTAGGTCCCCATGATGGACCATTAATTTCTTTTGCTATAACATTTAATTCTTCACCAATTCCTTCAAAATAATTTGCCCAACTTTCTGGAAGATCAGTATCTTTATTAACAAACTTTAGATACATTTCTTCAATAAATGCACTATTAGATTTGTTTAAAAATGAAGTTTTTTCGAAATCAAGATTTTTTGATGAAGACATCTTTTTTATTTAATATATCCCTCTAATATTTTTTTTCAATTAGACAGTTTATCAAATAAAGTTTTTCCAATAATTGATGGTGATTTAGCAACTGTAATACCACATTCTTCCATTTTTTTTATTTTATCTTCAGCTCCACCCTTGCCACCTGATATAATGGCACCAGCATGCCCCATTCTCCTTCCTGGAGGAGCAGTAATTCCAGCTATAAATCCAACAATTGGTTTTTTGATCTTATGATTTTTTATAAATTCAGCTGCTTCTTCTTCGGCTGTTCCTCCAATTTCACCTATCATTAAAATAGACTCTGTTTCAGAATCATTTAAAAATAAATCTAAACAATCTATAAAATTTGTTCCATTAATAGGATCACCTCCAATACCAATACAAGTTGATTGACCAAGTCCATTTTCAGTTGTTTGGGCTACTGCTTCATATGTCAATGTTCCTGACCTTGATACAATTCCAACACTTCCTCTTTTGTGAATACTTCCTGGCATAATCCCAATTTTACATTCATCTGGTGTGATTATTCCTGGACAATTAGGTCCAATTAATCTGCAATTAGAGCCAGTTAATTTTTGTCTTATCTTAAGCATATCCTGAATTGGAATTCCCTCTGTTATACAAACAATAAGTTCAATTGATGCATCAATAGCTTCAATGATTGCTGCTGCTGCAAATTTAGCAGGTACATAAATCATAGTTGCATCTGCTCCTACTTCATTTTTTGCCTCTAAAACGCTATTAAAAACTGGTCTGTCCAAATGTTTTTGTCCACCTTTCTTTGGCGTAACTCCACCAACAAGATTAGTTCCATATTTTATAGCCTGCTCTGAATGAAATGTTCCATGTGAGCCAGTAAATCCCTGACAAATTACTTTAGTATTTTTATTTACCAAAACCGACATTTTATTTTATCGCCTCAACAATTTTCTTAGCAGCATCATCTAAATTTTCTGCAGAAATTAATTTTAATCCAGAATTATCGAGAATTTCTTTTCCTTCTATGAAATTTGTGCCTGCTAATCTTACAACTAAAGGTACACTAATATTAATTTCTTTAGCTGCATCAACTACTCCTTGAGCAAGGACATCACATCTCATTATTCCTCCAAAAATATTAATTAAAATACCTTTAACATTTTTATCTGAAAGAATTATCTTTAATGCGGCAGATACTTTTTCTTTGGATGCGCCACCGCCTACATCTAAAAAATTTGCTGGCTCTTTACCATACAATTTAATTATATCCATTGTTGCCATCGCTAATCCTGCTCCATTCACCATACAGCCAATACTTCCATCTAGCTTGATATATGCAAGATCATGTTTGCTTGCTTCTATCTCTGTAGGATCTTCCTCGTTTAAATCTCTTAATTCAACAATTTCTGGATGCCTGAATAAAGCGTTAGAGTCGAAATTAACTTTTGCATCTAAACAAACAATTTTTTCATCTTTTGTCAAAATTAATGGATTTACTTCAACCATGTTTGCATCGGTACTCACAAACATTTTATATATTGATTTAATTAATGTTATTGCTTGTTTTTTTGTGTCTTCATTTAAATTAAAAATGTTAATTATTTTTTCACAATCTGACTCAGAAATTTCATCACCCATATCAACTTTTGTAGTTATAATTTTTTTAGGTGAACTGCTTGCAACTTCTTCAATATCCATCCCTCCTTGGTCACTTGATATAAATGCAATTTTAGAACTTGCCCTATCAACCAGGCACGATAAGTAAAATTCTTTATCTATATTTGATGATTCTTCTACGTATAATCTTTTTACCTCTCTGCCTTCAGGGCCAGTTTGATGAGTAACTAGTGTTTTTCCTAGTAATTCTTTAGCTGCTACTGTTAGTTCCTCAATAGAGTTTAAAATTTTTACACCCCCAGCTTTTCCTCTACCTCCAGCATGGATTTGTGCCTTAAGTACATATTTCTCTGTTTTGAGTTCTTTTGCTTTTTCAATAAGTTCATCAACATTAAGCGCAAATACTCCTTCGGGAACTACAGCTCCATATTTTTTTAATATTTGTTTAGCTTGATGCTCGTGAATATTCATTATTATTTAGATAAATCAGGATCTATTTTAGATGCAGCTTCCCATAAAGCTTTTACAGCATCTATTGAATGCATAAATTCTTTTTTTTCTTTTTCATCTAAATCAATCTCTTCAATTTTTTCTACACCATCTTTTCCAATGACAACAGGAACACCTGCATAAACATTTTTTACACTGTATTCTCCATTTAATTGTACAGCACAAGGTAGTAATTTTTTCTGATCCTTTAAATATGCTTCTGCCATTTGAACACCTGAAGCTGCTGGTGCATAAAAGGCTGATCCTTTTTCTAAATATTTAACTATTTCTGCACCACCATCTCGTGTTCTCTGATTAATTTCCTCAACTCTTTCTGAAGAAATTTTTCCATCCTTCACAAGATCTAACAATGGTTTACCTGAAATTTTTGTAAATCTTGGCATAGGAACCATGGTGTCACCATGACCACCCATAACCATTGCCTCAATTTCTCTTACTGGCACATTTAGTTCTAATGATAAAAATAATTTAAATCTCGAACTATCTAAAATACCTGCCATACCAACTACTTTATTTGATGGCAAACCTGAAAATTTTTGAAATGCCATAACCATAACATCTAAAGGATTGGTGATACAGATCACAAAAGCGTTAGGAGCATTTTTCTTTACCCCCTCAGCAACTTGTTTAATAATTTTTAAATTAATTCCAAGAAGATCGTCTCGGCTCATTCCAGGTTTTCTTGGAACGCCTGCTGTAATTATTATTACATCTGAATCTTTTATGTCCTCATAGTTATCAGTTCCTGAAAACCTAACATTGAAACCATCTACAGATGAAGATTGTGCAATATCTAATGCTTTTCCTTTTGCGATACCACTAGCTACATCAAATAAAACCACTTCATTCACTAATTCTTTTATTCCTATTAGATGCGCAAGAGTTCCACCTATTTGGCCTGCACCAATTAAAGATATTTTTGTCATTTATTTCCTTTATTTCATTGTTGGCATAACAAATTCCGCATTTGATCGGACTCCTGAAGGCCATCTAGATGTTACTGTTTTAAGTTTAGTATAAAATTTTATTCCTTCCATACCATGCATTCCACTATCTCCAAATAATGATCTTTTCCAACCACCAAAACTATGAAATGCCATTGGTACTGGGATAGGTACATTAATACCAACCATACCTACTTGAATTTTACTTGCAAAAGTTCTCCCTGCATCGCCATCTCTTGTATAAATACTAACTCCATTTCCGTACTCATGGTCGTTAATTAATTTTGCAGCTTCTTCAAAAGTTTTTACTCGAACAACTGATAAGACTGGACCGAATATTTCTTCTTTATAAATTCTCATATCTTTATTTACTTGATCAAATAAACATCCGCCGATATAGAAACCATTTTCGTAACCTTGAAGTTTTAAACCTCTACCGTCAACCACTAGTTTTGCACCTTCCTTGACACCTAAATCGACATAACTTGTAACTTTTTTTAGATGTTCTTTTGTCACTAAAGGCCCCATTTCTGATGATTTATCCATTCCAGGACCAACTTTTAAAGCTTCAGCTTTTTTTGATAATCTTGATACGAGCTCATCTCCAATATCTCCAACAGCAACTGCAACTGATTGAGCCATACATCTTTCTCCAGCTGAGCCATAAGCAGCACCCATTAGACCATTTACTGCACCATCTAAATCACAATCTGGCATAACAACTAAATGGTTTTTTGCTCCACCTAAAGCTTGAACTCTTTTTTCATTTTTAGCTGAATTTTCATAAATATATTTTGCAATAGGAGTAGATCCAACAAAACTTACTGCTTTGATATCTTTGTTTTCTAAAATTGCATCAACAGCTTCTTTGTCTCCATTTATTACATTGAATACTCCTTCTGGAAGACCCGCCTCAGAAAGTAGTTCAGCCAATCTTATCGCACAAGAAGGATCTTTCTCTGATGGTTTAAGAATAAAAGTGTTTCCACAAGCTATTGCTATTGGAAACATCCACATTGGTACCATAGCAGGAAAATTAAATGGTGTAATACCTGCAACAACTCCTAATGGTTGTCTGATTGACCAACTATCAACATTTGTGCCCACATTTTCAGAAAACTCCCCTTTTAATAAATGTGGAATGCCACAAGCAAATTCTACTACCTCAAGTCCTCTAGTTAAAGAACCTCTTGCATCTTCATAAACTTTTCCATGTTCAGAAACTATTAATTTAGTCAATTCATCAGAATTTTTTTCAATCAATTCTTTAAATTTAAATATTATTCTAGCTCTTTGTAATGCTGGTTTTAAAGACCAGGTTTCAAATGCTTTTTTTGCTATCTCGACAGCACTATTTAAATCAGATTTTGAGGCAAGTCTTACTTCTGACTCTTGTTCACCAGTTGCTGGATTAAAAACTTTCCCTTTTTTATCTGAAGATCCCGGAATTATTTTACCGTTTACAAAGTGTTCTATTAATTTCATGAATACGGTGTTTTAGATCAAAAACATCGAATAGTCTATTTAAACATTAGCCGTTGCTAACATTTTTTTTATTTCAGCTATAGCTTTTGCTGGATTCAAGCCCTTAGGACATGCATTTGTACAATTTAAAATAGTATGACATCTATATAATTTTAATTCATCAGCAACTTTTTTTAATCTTGCTTTTCTCTCTTCATCTCTACTATCAATGATCCATCTATATGCCTGTAGCAAGACTGCTGGACCTAAATATTTATCTCCATTCCACCAATAACTTGGGCAAGATGTAGAACAACAAGCACACATGATACATTCGTAAGCACCATCGAGTTTTGCTCTGTCTTCTTTAGACTGATAAATTTCTGTTGTTTGTTTAGTTGAATTATTTTTTAACCAAGGTTCAATGGATTGATATTGTTTATACAAGCCATCTAAGTCACCAATCAAATCTCTTTTAACTTTTAAATGAGGTAGTGGATAAATATCAATGTCACCATCTATCTCTGCATGAGGAGTTGTACAAGCTAGTCCATTTTTACCTCCCATATTCATAGCGCATGAACCACAAACACCATGAGCGCATGATCTTCTATAGGCTAATGTGGGATCAATTTCATTTTTAATTTTATTTAAAATATCCAAAACTTTTGAAGGACAATTATCCATATCAACCTCATATGTATCTATTCTTGGATTTTCTTCAGTTGATGGATCCCATCTATAAATATTAACTTTTCTTAAATTTTTTGATCCAGTTTTATCCTCAAAATATTTTCCTTTTTTAACTTCTGAATTTTTTGGTAAGCTTATTTGTGCCATTAATAAACCCGTTCTTGTGGAGGAAAATATTGTACATCAGTAGTCAAAGTTGACTGATGTACAGGTCTATAACTAATTTTGGTATTCTTGCCATCAAACCAAGCAAGAGTGTGTTGCATAAATTTTTGATCATCTCTCTTTGGATAATCCTCTCTAGCATGTGCGCCTCTGCTTTCTTTTCTCTGGTATGCAGAGTCAACAGTTGTCACAGCTTGTCTGATTAGATTATCGAATTCTAATGTTTCAACTAAATCGGTATTAAAAACTAAAGATCTATCTTTAACGGAAATTGTTTCTATACCATCATAAGTTTTTCTAATTTCATCCACACCCTCTTTAAGGTTTTTTTCTGTTCTAAATACTGCACATTTAGATTGCATAGTTTTTTGCATCGATAGCCTTAAATCCGCAGTGCTATTTTCACCTTTAGCGTTTCTTAGCTTATCAAATCGATCTAAACATTTTTGGGTTTCTGACTCAGGAATTTCTTCATGTGGTGTTCCTGGTTTTACTAATTCAGCTGCTCTCTTTGCTGCTGATCTTCCAAAGACCACCAAATCTATTAAAGAATTAGATCCAAGTCTGTTTGCTCCATGTACGGACACACATGCAGCTTCTCCTATAGCCATTAAACCTGGAACAGTTTTTTCTGAACCATTAACTGTTAACACTTCGGCTTTATAGTTAGTAGGAATACCTCCCATGTTATAATGAACTGTTGGTACAACAGGAATTGGTTCTTTTGTGACATCTACATTAGCAAATAATCTTGCTGCCTCAGTTATTCCAGGAAGCCTACTCTCAATAATTTCTTTATCTAAATGACTTAAATTTAAATGAACATGATCTTGATCTTTTCCAACACCTCTTCCCTCGTTAATCTCAATTGACATAGATCGACTTACTACATCCCTTGAAGCTAAATCTTTTGCATTCGGTGCATATCTTTCCATAAATCTTTCACCTTTAGAATTAGTAAGATATCCCCCTTCTCCACGTGCACCCTCAGTTATTAAAGTGCCATGACCATATATTCCTGTTGGATGGAATTGGACAAACTCCATATCCTGAAGTGGCAATCCAGCTCTTAAAACCATAGCATTACCATCTCCTGTACAAGTATGAGCAGAAGTTGCTGAATAATAAACTTTTCCGTATCCTCCAGTTGCTATGATAACAGTGTGAGCTCTAAATCTGTGAATTGTTCCATCATTTAAATTCCAAGCAATTAATCCTTTGCATTCTCCATTTTTCATTAACAGGTCCAAAGCAAAATACTCAATAAAAAATTCTGTATTATGTTTTAGTGCCTGTCCATAAAGAGTATGCAATATTGCATGTCCTGTTCTATCTGCAGCAGCACATGTTCTTTGTACTATTCCGTTTCCATAGTTTTTGGTCATACCACCAAACGGTCTTTGATAAATTTTTCCTTCATCAGTTCGACTAAAAGGAACGCCATATTTCTCTAATTCTAAAACTGCTTTGGGAGCTTCTTTACATAAATATTCAATACTATCTTGGTCGCCTAACCAATCTGCACCTTTTACAGTATCATACATATGCCATCGCCAGTCATCTTCACCCATGTTACCAAGTGCAGCTGATATACCTCCTTGCGCAGCAGATGTATGGCTCCTTGTTGGAAATACTTTTGAAATACATGCTGTTTTCAGGCCAGCCTCACTAAGCCCTACAGCCGCCCTTAATCCTGAACCACCTGCTCCAAGTACAACAACGTCGTACTCATGATTAATTATCTCGTATGCTTTCATGTGTTTAAATTAAATATTACAAAAATTGTAATTAATGGGATTATTATAGCAAAAAAATTAAGAGCTTTGTTTGCGGCATTTTTGGTTTTTTCATCTTGGATATAATCCTCAAAAACCTCACTTATGCTCAAAGCAGAGAAAAAATATGCAAATACCAAAAATAAACTAATTAAGAATTTTGAAGGTTGGGTGGTTAAAAACTCAACTAGCTCTTGATAGTTTTTATCATACACATTTACTAAATTAATAATAAACCAAAACATTAATGGTAATAAAATTAGCGAGCTTGCTTTTAAAAATAACCATTTCTTTGTTGCTGGGATCATTAATTTAAACCTCTACCAATTAAATAAATCAAGATAGTTAAAATTAATGAACCAAAAATAACTAACAAACCTGTAATCTTAGTTACTTTTAAATCAAAACCATAACCTAAATCCATAATCAAGTGTCTAATTTCACTTAACATTTGAAAACTAAATGACCATGTAATTCCAATCAAAATAAATTTTCCAACAAATGTTTGTAAAAAAATTTTAATTATTTCATAATTACTCTCACCAAAAAGAATTAATGCGAACCAAATACACATTAATGTTATTGCTAAAATATTTATTATTCCAGTAATTCTATGAGAAATAGATACTAGAGACGAAATATGCCATTTATAAATTTGTATATGTGGTGATAGTGGTTTATTTTCCATTTCCTATTTTGAATTAATTATTGTCTCTGCAATTTCGACAGAATTCAGAGCTGCACCTCTTAATAAATTATCTGATACTATCCATAAATTAATAGAATTCTCTTTTGTTTTATCTTCTCTAATTCTTGATATATAAGTCTCGTCTTTTCCTGTGGCTTCTAGTGGCGTGCTATAACCTCCATTTTCTCTTTTATCTATAACTTCACATCCTTCAGCATTACTTAAGGCTTCTCTAACTTTTTCTAAATTAAACGGCTTTTCAAACTCTATATTTACAGCCTCAGAGTGAGAAACCAACACAGGAATTCTTACGCATGTTGCTGTAAGTTCAATTTTTTCATCTAAAATCTTTTTAGTTTCATTTGTCATTTTTAATTCTTCTTTTGTGTATCCATCATCAGCAAATACATCAATGTGCGGAATTATATTAAATGCTATTTGTTTAGTAAAATTTTTTGACTCAATTTTTTTACCTTCTAAATATTTTTTAGTTTGTTCAACTAATTCATCCATTGGATCTTTACCGCCACCTGAAACTGATTGGTAAGTTGATACCACTACTCTTTTTATTTTAAATAAATCATGCAGAGGTTTAAGTGCAATAACTAATTGAGCTGTAGAGCAGTTTGGATTTGCAATTATGTTTTTTTTCATTTTTTTAATATCAGATGCATTCACTTGTGGAACGATCAATGGAACATCTGGATCCATCCTAAAAAAACTTGAATTATCTATTACGATTGTATGTTTGGCGGCCCTTTCCGCAAATTTTTCAGCAATTTTTCCTCCTGCTGCAAAAAAAGTTATATATGCTTTTGAAAAATCAAATGTTTCTAAATTCTCAATTTCATACTCTTTATCTCTAAAAAAGATTTTTTTTCCTGCACTTTTTTCTGATGCAACTAAATATAGATTATCAAACTTGAAGTTCTTTTTATCAAATACTTCAAGAGTTTTCCTCCCAACATTTCCTGTTGCACCTATTATAGCTATGTTCATTTTAAAGTTGTTATACTAAATAAAAGGTAAATCGCAAACTTTACCACTATAAATATCACCATTTATGGCAGCTTTTACGTCTTGGTCTATATTCCAATGCGATTTTTTCATCATAGCAATACCAATTACTTTTTTAAAATGTGGCGAATAACAGGCTGACCTCAATTCTCCAATGATTTTATTATTATCATCAGTCAGATCTAAAGATCCTGTTAAACTTATTTTGTCCAAATCTAACTTAACACCCATTAATTTTCTCTTTATACCTTCAGATTTTATTTTCTTTAATTTTTCTTTTCCTAAAAAAATAATTTCACTATCTATATTTACATATTTATCAAAACCACATTCATAAGGATTATCTCCGTTATCCATATCATTGCCATGAGATAGCAGTCCACTTTCGATTCGTTCTATTAAATTAGGACACCCCGGTTTAATATTAAATTCTTTTCCAATTTTAAATAAATGATCATATAGTTTTAGGCCTGCTTCAGTATTTTGGACATATACTTCATAACCTCCTTGTTTAGACCATCCAGATTGTGCAATAAGATGCTTTGCACCAGCAAAGTCAAAATAATCAAAACCAAAAAATTTTAATTTTGTGATCTGTTCTCCAAATACTTTTTCCATTAACTTAAATGATTTTGGGCCTTGCACGGCCATGATATCAACTTTGGGCTCTATTATCTTAACATCAAATTTATTTCCAATTGCTAATCCTTTCGCAAATAATATTACGTCAGTATCAGCGATAGAAATCCACCATTGGTTTTCATTTATTCTTAAAACAACTGGATCATTAATTAATCCAGCATTATCATCTATAATTGGGCAATAATAACATCTCCCATCTTTAGATTTTGATAAATCTCTACAAGTCATTAACTGAACTAATTTTGCAGCATCTTTTCCTGAAATTTCTACCTGTCTTTCTGCTGCTACATCCCAAATTTGAACATGCTCTTTTAAATGATGATAAGAGTCTTCTATAGAACCAAAAGCAGCTGGAAGCAACATATGGTTATAAATAGTATAAGCTGTAACACCTTGTTCTTCAATTCGAGAAGTATATGGTGTACCTCTTAGTCTTCTTGATTTTGCAATTAAAAAGTTTTTCATTTTTTTAGAAATTCTAAAACCTTGTCCCTCATTTCAAATGCTTTTTCAATCATAATCATGTGGCCACAACCCTCGATTATATGTGTAGATGAATTATAAATAAGACTGGAAAATTTTTTTCCAGCTTCTAGATTCACCATCTTATCTAAAGAACCAAAAATTAGCATCGATGGAAATTCAATTAATTTAGCAGCATCAGAACCATTTTTGTAATTGTTACATGCAACAAGGTCTACTGCCAGTATATCTCTTATGTCTCTAGGTGATTGTATTATTTTCTCTACTGGGTTGCCTCCAATAAATCTTTTTGAACCTTCATAACCCCACTTCATCATTAATTTAACAGCATCAGAGTCTCCATTTTTTGCTAGATCAATTAAATCTGGATGAACTGGCATCTTATTTGACCCTCCGATAAAAACTAATTTTTTTAATCTATCTTTATATTTATGAGCATATTCAAGTATCTCCAAACAACCTTGAGAATGACCAATTAAAATTAAATTGTTTAAATTAAGTTTATTAAAAACCTGTTCTAACCAATCAGCTATTTTTTCAATACTATCTAAGCAAGGGCCATCTGAATTACCGTGCCCAGGTAAATCAATAGATAATACGTTAAAATTTTTATTTGAAAAAAACTGTTCAGTTAGAGACCAAACAATATGCGAAAGACCACTTCCGTGAAGGAATACTAGTGTTTCTTTATTTTGATCAATACCCTGTCCTGCATCAGACGCATAAACATTTTTATTTTCCAATTGAAAATTCAAAAATTACCTAAACTTGTTTTCTTAATTCAAACTTTTGTATTTTTCCTGTTGAAGTTTTTGGCAAATCACAGAACACAACCTTTTTAGGAACTTTAAATCCCGCTAAAGTTTCTTTACAAAAATCAATTAATTCTTTTTCTGATACCGGCTTATCTTTAACCATTTCAATAAATGCACAAGGAACTTCTCCCCATTTTTCATCTGGTTTAGCAACAACTGCGGCAATTGAAACTGATGGATGTTTAGAAAGTGTATTTTCTATTTCAATTGAGGAAATATTTTCTCCTCCAGAAATAATTATATCTTTTGATCTATCTTGTATTTTTACATACCCATCAGGATGCATTACAGCTAAATCACCACTATGAAACCATCCATCTTTCATGGCTTTATCAGTAGCATCTTTGTCTTTAAAGTAACCTTTCATTACGACATTCCCTCTAATCATAATTTCACCAATTGTTTTTCCATCTTTAGGAACTTCTTTCATTGTTTCTGGATCCAAAACAACGACACCTTCAGTATTTGGATATCTCACACCTTGCCTAGCCTTAATTTCATTTTGTTTTTCCTCATCGAAATTGTTCCATTCATCATTCCACGCGCACTGAGTAACATGTCCATAAGTTTCCGTTAAACCGTATACATGCATAACTTCAAAACCTAATGCTCTCATTTTTTTGAAAATTATACTTGGTGGTGGGGCTCCAGCAGTCAAAACATAAACTTTTTGTTTTAATTTTTTTTTGTCACTTTCAGGAGCTCCTGTAATCATATTTAATACTATTGGGGCACCACCAAAATGAGTTACTTCATACTTGTCGATTAATTCAAAAATTTTTTTTATATCAATATTTCTTAAACAAATTGTCCTTCCGTTTAACATTGGAACTGTCCATGGATAACACCAACCATTACAATGAAACATTGGAACCACTGTTAAAAAATTTAATCTATTTGGCATGTTCCAAGCTACCGAACTTCCTGTAGACATTAAATATGCACCTCTATGATGATAAACTACTCCTTTGGGATTTCCTGTAGTACCTGATGTATAGCTTAATGATATTGCTTGCCATTCATCCTCTGGCATTTGCCAATCAAAATTTTCATCACCTGTATTTAAAAAACTTTCATATTCTAAATCGCCAATTTTTTCTAATTTCGATTGATCAGCATTTTTATCATCTATATCAATTATTATAATTTTTTTATTTAAAGTTTTTAATGCCTTCTTAACTTCTCCATGTAATTGTCTATCAACTACTAGTACCTTTGCATCACTGTGATCTAAAATATATGAAATTGTATTTGCATCTAATCTTATATTAATAGTATTTAATACTGCACCTGCCATGGGTACTGAGTAATGTCCTTCGAAAATCTCTGGTGTATTAAAGGCTAAGAATGAGACAGTGTCTCCTTTTTTAATTCCAATTTTTGACAGTGCACTAGCAAATTTTACAGCTCTTTTGTAAACTTCATTCCAAGTATATTTCCTATCTTCATAAATTATAGCTTCATAATTTGGATAAATTTCCCTTGCTCTTTTAAGAAACGTTAATGGGGTAAGTGGTACGTAGTTAGCTTTATTTTTATCTAAATTTGTCTCGTAATGATTCATTATTAATTAAACTTAAAATTCATTATATTAGAACTTCCAGAAATAGCAGATTTGTAATGGTACTCAGCTCTAGGCAGTACCTTATCAAAATAAAATTTTGCTGTATTTATTTTATCACTATAAAATTCTTTATTTTTTTCAAAATCACTAAAACTTACATCTAAAATTTTGATCCAAGCATAAGCAATTGAAACATATCCCAGACTTCTCAAATAATCATTTGCTGCAGCACTAACATCGTCCTTTTCGATTTTATGTTTATCCTTAATCCAGTCGGTAAACTTAGATAAAATATCTAAATAATGATTTAATTCTTTTGAAAATGTTTTTACTTTTTCATTTTTACTATCACATTCAGATTTAATCATATCTAAAAACTTATTAATAATATCGCCATTTTTATTTGATAATTTTCTAAATACTAAATCTGCTGCCTGAACAGAATTTGTTCCTTCATAGATTGGGGTAATACGATTATCTCTATATAATTGCTCTATTCCTTGGTCTTTAGTGTATCCATATCCACCATGTATTTGCATCGCGTCGTTCGTAATTTCCATAGCTAAATCTGTAAATAATGACTTAACAACTGGTGTCATCAATGAAACATAATCCAAAGCTTCTTGTTTAATCTTTTCATCAGGATGATAAAGACTCACCTCAGTTTGTTGTGATAACCAAAAACATAAAGCTCTTTCTCCTTCAATAATTGACTTCATATTAAGTAAAGATCTTCTAATATCCGCATGATCTATTATAAAGTCTGCACCATTTGTAGATTTTGAATTATTTGTTTTTCCTTGCTTTCTCTCTTTTGCATAAGCAAGTGAATTTTGATACGCAATTTCAGAAATTCCTAAACCTTGAATGCCTACCACTATTCTCTCAAGGTTCATCATAGTAAACATAGCACTAAGACCTTTATCTTTGTTACCAATCATATAACCAGTTGCTTCATCAAAATTTAACACACATGTTGCTGAACCCTTTATTCCCATTTTACTCTCTATAGATCCTGTTGAAATTCCATTTCTTTGACCAACACTACCATCTTCATTTACAATAAATTTTGGTACTAAAAATAAACTAATTCCTTTAGTGCCCGCGGGAGAGTCAGTTGATCTTGCTAAAACTAAATGAATAATATTTTCAGTTAAGTCATGATCACCAGAAGTTATAAAAATCTTTTGACCACTAATTTTATAGGTGTCATCAGATTGTTTGACGGCTTTGGTTTTTAACAAACCTAAGTCTGTACCACAGACTGGTTCTGTTAAACACATAGTGCCACTCCATTTACCTTCAACGATCTTTGGTAAATATTTATCTTTAATTTCATCTGAAGCATGATGATTAATACAATTATAGGCACCAATACTAAGTTCACTATATAATTTAAATGACAAACTGGCTGAAGAAAGCATTTCATCAAAGAACGCGCTTACTGTTTTTGGCATTCCTTGGCCTCCATATTTGGGGTCACAAGACAATGACGTCCAACCATCTTCAATATATTTCTGATATGCTTCTTTGTAACCCGGTGGTGTTCTGACAACACCATTTTCTAAAATTGCTGGATTTTCATCACCTGCTTTAGCAAGAGGTAAAATTAAATTTTGATTTATTTTTGCTGCTTCTTCTAAAATATCTTTAACAAGATCTGCACTCACCTCATTATATTTTTCAAGCTCATTATAATTCTTATTATCTCTTAATTTTTCAAAGAGAAACATCATGTCTTTTACTGGTGCGGTGTAACTTGGCATATTTAAAGCTTAGAATAATTCTGATTTTATTGCAATTTTGAAATTATCGCATCACCCATTGCTGACGTGGAAGTCTCTTTCATACCCTCTGACATTATATCTTTAGTTCTTAACCCATCATTTAAAACATCTTGAACTGCTTTTTCTAAAATATCTGCTTCTTTATCAAGATCTAAAGAATATCTTAGTGCCATAGCAAAGCTCAAAATAGAAGCAATTGGATTTGCTATCCCTTTACCAGCTATATCTGGAGCTGACCCGTGTATAGGCTCGTACATCGCTCTCATCTCACCATCTTTATTTTTTGCGCCTAAAGATGCTGATGGTAAAAGACCTAAAGATCCCGTTAACATTGAAGCTTGGTCTGACAACATATCTCCAAACAAATTATCTGTTACAATTACATCAAATTGTTTTGGGTTTCTTAAAAGCTGCATAGCACAATTGTCTGCTAACATATGACTTAATTCTACATCTTTGTATTCTTTTTCATGGAGTTCTTGGACTTCTTCTTTCCACAATTGTCCTGCTTCCATCACATTTGATTTTTCACATGAAGTAACCTTGTTTGATCTTTTTCTAGCTAAATCAAAAGCGATCCTAGCTACTCTAGTAATTTCACTAGTCGTGTAAGTGTGTGTATTAATTCCTTTTCTTTCTCCATTTTCAATTGGCTTAATTCCTCTAGGTTCACCAAAATATATTCCACCCGTTAACTCTCTTACTATCATTATATCTAGTCCTGAAACTATTTCTGGCTTTAGGGTTGAAGCATCGACTAATTGTTTAAAACAAATTGCAGGCCTTAAGTTAGCAAAAAGCTTTAATTCTTTTCTAAGTTTTAATAATGCTCTTTCTGGTTTTTTGGAAAATTCTAGGTTATCCCATGTAGGACCACCAACTGCTCCAAGCATAATTACTTCACTTTCTAGCGCTTTATAAAAAACCTCATCAGTGATTGGGGTACCGTGTTTATCATAAGAACAACCACCAACTAGCTCCTGATCTATTTCAAAATCTAAAGATTTTTTATCATTAAACCAGTTAATGATTTTTTTTACCTCAGTTATTACCTCTGGACCAATACCATCACCAGGAAGTAAAAGTATTTTTCTTTTTTTTACTTTAATCATTAAATACCCAAGGCTTTTCGTTTTTTAAATTTGTTTCAAATTTCTCTATTTTTTCTGATTTTTTTAGTGATAAAGCGATATCATCAAGCCCTTCTAACAAACATTTTTTCTTAAACGGATCAACTTCAAATTTTAGCTCATTATTTCCATAAACTATTTTTTCTTCATTCAAATCAATAGAAATTTCTTCTTGTCTATTTGCGTATTCGGATAGCTCTTTTATTTTTTCTTCTTCGAGGATTATAGGTAAAATTCCATTTTTAAAACAATTGCTAAAAAAAATATCTGCATAACTTGAACTTATTACACAAGTAATTCCAAAATCTAATAAAGCCCAAGGAGCATGTTCTCTTGATGAACCACATCCAAAGTTTTTTCCAGCAATTAAAATTTTAGATTGATTAAATGGATCTTTGTTTAATACAAAATCATTTATTTCTTTACCTTGATCATCATATCTCATTTCAAAAAATAAATTTTTTCCAAGACCAGTTCTTTTGATAGTTTTTAAAAACTGTTTTGGAATTATCATATCTGTATCAATATTTACAATTGGTAAATAAGCTGGGATACTTTTTAATTTATTAAATTTTTGCATTTAATTTTGATACTTTCTGACATCATCTAAATTACCTGAAATTGCAGCTGCAGCAGCCATTCCTGGACTAACTAGATGGGTTCTACCACCTCTACCTTGTCTTCCCTCAAAATTTCTATTTGATGTAGAGGCGCATCTTTCTTCTGGCTTTAATTTATCAGCATTCATCGCTAAACACATAGAGCAACCTGGTTCTCTCCATTCAAACCCTGAGCTAACAAAAATTTTATCTAGTCCTTCTTGTTCTGCTTGTTCTTTAACTAAGCCTGAGCCTGGAACTACTATTGCATTAACATGCGATGATACTTTTTTATCTTTTACAATTTTTGCTGCTTCTCTCAAATCCTCTATTCTGCCATTAGTACAACTACCAATAAATACTTTATCTATTTTTATATCTGTAGCTGCCATGTCAGGTTTTAAACCCATATACTTTAAAGCTCTTTCAATTGAATTTTTTTTATCTTCATCAGTCTCATTATTTGGATTTGGAACTTTTCCATCAATTGTTATTACATCTTGTGGTGACGTACCCCATGTAATCATGGGTAAAATTTCATTTGCGTTAAGGCTAATTTCTTTATCAAAACTAGCATCAGAGTCTGTTTTTAAAGTTTCCCAATAGTTCAAAGCTTTATCCCAATTTTCACTTTTTGGTGACATTGGTTTTCCTTTTAAATATTCAAAAATTTTTTCATCTGGTGCAATTAATCCTGCTCTTGCACCACCCTCAATTGTCATATTGCAAATAGTCATTCTTTGCTCAACACTTAAAGATCTTATTAAATCTCCAGCATATTCCACAACAGATCCTGTACCACCTGCTGTACCTATTTTTCCAATTATTTGAAGTATTACATCTTTAGAAGTAACTCCTAAAGGAAGTTCACCATTAACATTAATTCTAAAATTTTTAGCTTTTTTCTGAACTAGTGTTTGGGTTGCTAAAACATGTTCAACTTCTGAAGTTCCTATTCCAAATGCTAAAGCACCAAATGCTCCATGCGTTGCGGTATGACTGTCTCCACAAACAATAACTGTACCTGGTTGAGTAAAACCTTGTTCAGGTCCTATGATATGAACGATACCTTGCCTCTTATCATCCATACCAAATAACTGAACACCGAATTCTTTACAATTTGCCTCTAAAGTATCTACTTGAATTTTTGATTCTTCATCTGAAATACCTTTTGATCTGTCAGTTGTTGGAACATTATGATCTGCAACTGCTAAAGTTAAATTTGGGTGTCTAACTTTTCTATTAGAATTTCTTAATCCTTCAAAAGCTTGGGGGCTTGTCACCTCATGAATTAAATGTCTATCTACAAAAAGTAAAGATGTGCCATCATCTTGTTGATCAACTAGATGATCGTTCCAAATTTTATCGTATAATGTTGTAGACATTGAAAAAAAAATTATTTTTTTTCTGTAGAGCTTTCTGATTTTTGTTCTTCTTTAGGAGCCTCTGTTGCTGGAGCCGCCTCTTCTTTAGGTGCTGCTTCTGCTTTAGGTGCTGCTTCTGCTTTAGGAGCCTCTTCTTTAGTTGCTTCAACTGCAGGAGCTACATTTTCCTCTGTAACTGTCTCTGGTTTTACCTCGATATCAATACCAATTTTTTTTCTAATTTTTTCTGCAATCCTTGCTGATTTACCAGTTCTGTCTCTTAGATAATAAAGTTTTGCTCTTCTTACTTTACCTGATCTAATAACCTTAATTGAATCAATTAAAGTTCCAAATAAAGGAAAAGTTCTCTCAACACCCTCTCCAAATGAAATTTTTCTAACCGTAAAAGATGAGTTTAAGTCTCTGCTTTTTTTAGCAATACATACTCCCTCAAAATATTGAATTCTTTCTTTTTTACCCTCGGTAATTCTCACACCAACCTTAACAACATCTCCAGGATAAAATTCTGGAATTTTTTTCTCTGAAAGAATTTTGTTAACGTTATGCTGGTTTATTTCTTCAATTGTTTTCATGTTAATATTTATCAAGTTAATTCTTCTTATATTTTTCCCATAAATCTGGTCTTCGGTCGCGTGTTATAGCCTCAGATTGAGATAAACGCCAGTGTTTAATTTTATTATGATCACCTGATAATAGTACGTCTGGCACAGCTTTTTCCTCCCAAATTTGAGGTTTTGTATACTGAGGGTACTCTAGAAGACCATTTTCAAAGGTTTCATCTAATTTAGAGTTTTCATTTCCTAATACACCTGGCAGCAATCTTAAAATACTATCTATTACTACATATGCTGCTGACTCCCCGCCTGACAAAACATAATCTCCAATACTAATTTCCTCAATATTTCTTGTTGAAAGAATTCTTTCGTCCACACCTTCAAAATGACCACAAATTAAAGACAGAGATTTTTCATTAGCTAGCTCTTTTGCTAAATTTTGATCAAATTTTTTTCCTTTTGGCGATAAGTATAAAATTCTCTCACTCTCATTTTTGTTTTCATCTAAAGACTTTGCGAGAACATCTGCTTTTAACAACATCCCTGAACCACCCCCATAAGGTGTATCATCTACTGTTTTATGTTTGTCGTCGGCTGCATCTCTTATGTTTACAACTTTAAGTTTCCACAAATTATTTGATAAAGCTTTTCCATAAAGTCCTTTAGACAAAGGACCAGGGAAAATCTCTGGATAAAGTGTAAACACTTGAGCTTGCCACATAAATAATCTTTAAATTATTTTTTTTCCTCTGCTGGAGCTTCTTCCTTAGTAGCTTCTTCCTTAGGAGCTTCTGCTGCTGGAGCTTCTTCCTTAGGAGCTTCTGCTGCTGGAGCTGCTTCTGCTTTTGGAGCTTCTTCTTTAGGAGCTTCTTTATTATCCTCTTCTTTTTTATTTCTCTCTTTTTTTGGCACTGCTTTATTTGGATTATTTCCATTTGCAGGCATAGGCATTAGTTCGTTCTCACCTAAAATTCTTGCTACTCTAGTTGTTGGTTGAGCTCCTTGACCAAGCCAATATTTAATTCTCTCAGCTTCTAGGCCCACTCTTTCTTTTTTCTCTTTTGGTAATAGAGGATTAAAGAAACCAACCTTTTCTATAAATCTTCCATCTCTTGCAAAACGACTGTCGGCAACAACAACCTTATAAACAGGACGTTTTTTTGTTCCACCTCTTGATAATCTTAATTTTAACATTTTTCTCCTTTTTTACTTTAATTGGTTAAATAGCTCTGGCGGTATACCTTTATCAGACATACCTTTCAGATTTCCTTTTGACATCTTTTTCATCATTTCAGACATCATTTTAAATTGCTTAAGCAATTTATTGATAGTGGCCGGATCTGTGCCAGAGCCATTAGCAATTCTTTTTTTTCTAGAACCATCAATTATTTTTGGGTTCTCTCTTTCTTTTTTTGTCATTGATAAAATAATAGCTTCATTTTTTGTAATTATACTTTCATCAATTCCCGCTGAATCCATTTGAGATTTAATTTTAGAAACTCCTGGCATAAAAGACATAATTCCCTCAATGCCACCCATTTTTTTCATTTGTCTCAATTGAGATAAATAATCTTCCATAGAGAATTGACCTTTTTTTAAATTTTCCTCTGCTTTTTTAAGATTTTCTTCTCCTAAATCTTGAGCCGCCTTTTCTACAAGGGATACGATATCCCCCATACCAAGTATTCTGTTTGCAATTCTATCTGGATGGAATACTTCAAGATTATCTATTTTTTCTCCTATCCCTAAAAATTTAATTGGAACGTTTGAAACATATTTCATACTCACTGCGGCTCCACCTCTTGCATCACCATCAGCCCTGGTTAAAATAATTCCAGATAAATTAACTGTATTTTTAAATTCTTTTGCCACCGAGGCTGCAACTTGACCTGTTAAAGAGTCTGCTACTAAGAAAGTTTCTGTTGGATTAATGACAGCTTCAATTTGCTTAATCTCACTCATCATTTGTAAATCGATTTGAGTTCTACCAGCAGTATCAAATAAAATTATTTCAGCTCCATTTAAATTAGCGGCACTTATTGCTCTTCTACAAATATCAGCAGGTTGCTGACCTTCTATAATAGGTAAAGTTAAAATATTATTTTGTTCTCCCAAAGATCTAAGTTGTTCTTGTGCAGCTGGTCTGTAAATATCTAGACTGACCATCATTACTTTTTTCTTTTTATTGTTTTCTAAAAATTTTGCTAATTTTGCTGTTGTTGTTGTTTTTCCAGAACCTTGTAACCCAACTAACATCATTGGCACAGGCGGTACTGCGTTTAAGTTTATCTCATTATTTGTTGCACCTAATAAGTCTACAAGCTCATCATAAACAATTTTAACAACCATATCCCCAGGAGAGGTAGACCTTATTATCTCTTGGCCTAATGCTTTTGGCTTAACTTTTTCAATAAAATCTTTTGCAACATCCAAAGAGACATCTGCTTCAAGTAAGGCTTGCCTAATACCTCTTAAACCTTCATCTACTTGAGCTTCATCAAGTGAAGGTGCCTTTTTCAGAGAAGAAAAAATTTCTTCAAATTTATTTGTTAAATTTTCAAACATATTTATTACGCATAGCAGTAACGCACTAGTGGGCGAACCCTCGCTGACTAGTGTCGATCTCTTTGTTTCCAAAGACACCGCAAAGTTAATGTTTTTGCGGAAACGGCAACAACCTATAATAGAGGTTCAAAAAGTCAATAAATAAGTTAAATATCTATATATGGATATTAAAGCTTTTAAAATGGACGGTTTAGGTAATGATTTTGTCATTATAGATAATAGGCAAACAATTACAAATTTGACGAAAGAGCAAATAATAAAGATTTGTGACAGAAAATTTATTGGTTGTGACCAACTCATATTGATTAAAAAAAATGATATTTCAGATGCTTCACTAGATTTTTATAATTCAGATGGAGGAATGTCTGGTGCGTGTGGAAATGGTACGCGATGTATTGCTGATTTATTAGGTAAAGAAAATAACAAAAAAGAAATTGTCCTAACAACTTTATCTGGCAAATTAAAATCAAATATTGTTGGAGATAAAATTGTTTCTACAGAAATAGGTGTTGCAAAAACAAAATGGGATGAGATTCCATTGTCTAAAGAATTAAATACGAATAATTTAGGAATTAAAATTAATGACAAAAATAATAACGAATTTTCTGGTGGAATTGCTGTAAATGTTGGAAACCCACATGTAGTTTTTTTTGTTGATAATAACGAAAATTTTGAAATTGAAAAAATTGGACCAAAAATCGAAACCCACTCTCTATTTCCAGAAAAATGTAATGTTACTTTAGCAACTGTTGTTAACAAAGAATTGATAAAAGTTAGAGTTTGGGAAAGAGGAGCTGGACTTACCAAAGCTTGTGGAACTGCAGCTTGCGCAACAGCTTTTGCCGCAAAACAAAACGGACTGGTAAATGATAAAGTTGATATTGAATTTTCTACAGGTAGATTGACAATTTCAATTGATGAAAACAATAGTATTCATATGAAAGGACCAGTTTCAGATATTGAGGAGATAAATTTTAAAATTTAATGGGAATTTTTGAGAAATTTAAATCAGGTTTTAAAAAAAGTGCCTCAGCTTTTACAACGGGTTTAAGAGATATAGTTGTAAAAAAAGAGATTGATGACAAAACATTAGACAAAATTGAAGATTACTTAATTCAATCCGATGTTGGTATTGTTTCGGCTTCAGAAATAAGAGAAATAATTTCTCAAACAAAAATTGATCCCAATAAAGATTTAACCGAAGAAATAAATAATATTTTAAAAAATTATATTATTTCAATAATGAAACCTTTAGAAAATATTGAATTCTTCAAAAAAAAAGAAAAATTAAATGCGACATTAATTTCAGGTGTCAATGGTGTTGGAAAAACAACTACTATTGGAAAAATAAGTAAAATATTAAAAGGTAATGGAAATAAAGTAATGCTAGCTGCATCAGATACTTTTAGAGCGGCAGCCATAGAACAGTTAGAAAATTGGGCAAACAAAGTTGATGTTCAAATTACAAAATCATCTCAAGGCTCTGATCCTGCATCAGTTGCCTACAAGGCTATTGAAGAGGCATTAAATAATGATTTCAATCAAGTTTTAATCGATACAGCTGGGAGATTACAAAATAAAAAAAATTTGATGGAAGAATATAAAAAAATTGCAAACGTTACTAAAAAAATTGATCCTGATGCTCCACATGATGTTATTTTAGTTTTGGACGCAACTTCAGGTCAAAATGTAATTAATCAAGTTGAAGAATTTAATAAAATTATTCCAATAACTGGTCTTATTATGACAAAGTTAGATGGTACAGCAAAAGGAGGTATCCTTTTAGCAGTTGCTAAAAAATATAAACTACCAATTATTGCCCTTGGATTAGGTGAAAAAGAAGATGATTTGCAAATTTTTGAGGCCGAAAAATTCGCAGAAGCATTTACTCAAATTAATTAATTAAGGTACTAGAAATTAAAGGTTTATAAAAACTACACTTATAATTTTCTCTAAATTCATAATGTCCACAATTTTTAGCTATAGAAGAAATAATAAAATCAAATTTTCCATTTACAGGATAAAGCTCTAACTTTTTTTCAATAATATCAAATTTAAAATTAGCTTTTAAACTTTTTACAGCACTAATCATCACCAGAGTTTTGTTATCTTTTAAAAGATAATATGCAAAATCATCTGGGAAAACTGGGAAATCATACTCTTGCAAAAAATATTTTGCGGTTTTGGGAAACCATTCATAAGAGATTAATGGCAAAGACTCTTTTGTTTTATAGTTATAAATATAAAGATCTTTCGGAAAATCATTAATATAATTTGAATTTTCTCCTCGAGCTAAGACAGCTTTTTCACGGGTTTTAAAATATAATGCAAAATTTTCATCGTGCGAATTCATTTGATCAATATGAAAAAAGCTATCTACAGATGCTAAATTTTCTTTGGCATTTGATAAATTACTTAGAGAAAACAAGATAATAAAAAATATGAAAAGATTTTTCATAATGTAACTTAAAAAAAAAATTTGAGTTATGTTTGTTTAGATTGTGGCTTAATTTAAACTATCAACAAACGATTTAAGAGCTAATACAAGTTTATCATCATATTCCATCATATGATCGTCATATTTTGTAAAATATGAATATTTAGGTTCACTTGCTAAATTAAAAATTTTTTTACCCATCCAAAATGGAACTATTTGGTCAGCCTCACCATGCATTACTAATACTGGAATATTAATATTTTTAATTTTTTCATTATTTTCATACTTATCTTTTAAAATTAAACCTACTGGAATATATGGATAAAAGTTTTTCGCAGCCTCTATCATTGATGTGAAGGGCGTTTCTAAGATTAATCCTGCAAAATTTTTATTCTGAGTAATTTCAGTGGCAATGCCAGTTCCTAACGATTCTCCATAAATAATTATATCTTCTTCATTTAGACCTTTTTCTTTAAGCCAGTTTATTGCACTAGCACCATCTGTATAAAGACCCTCCTCACTTGGTTTTCCTTTATTACCGCTAAACCCTCTCCATGCAATAATTAAAAAATTAACATCCATGTCTTTAAAATGATTTAACTTATGGATTCTGTTTTCAAGTGTCC